>NZ_FOTH01000011.1:69164-167736 GCF_900114515.1 Pseudomonas sp. NFACC46-3 | reverse complement strand
ACAGTCTTCTCTGGGAGAAATTTCTGCATTTCGGTATTCAACGAGACTCTGACGCCTACCGGCGGCACAACCTGTTCGGCCCTTGGTGACGCGGTTAACCGCCACTTACTACGGCTTCGGCTGACTTCTACACGTTCATCCCGTCGCCTCTCGACGCTCGGTAGCACACTGGCAAACGGGCAGATCTCCCAGGGTAATTCGCGCGACCTTCCTGCTTATGCCTGTCGGATCTACGTCACAGCGTTCCGTGCAAGTATTGGGCTTTGGCAATTTTGGCTACCTTACCCCGCTGCACCGCCTAATCCGCTTCCTGTTCGTCAGGCCAGCATTTTGCCTCGGGCTTCCTTCAGATTCGCAGTCACCCGCGACACCCTTGCCTCTGGCTAACACTTCCCCTTGCCGGGTGTGTAGAGGACTTTCACCTCCAAGTCACCAGCGTGACCACCACAGCCAAGCTGGTTGCGCTTGCGCGCAACGCGCCATGCCTGGCGCACCAAAAAAAACGGCACCTTTCGGTGCCGTTCGTTTTCACGCTTGGGGCTTTACTTGCGTGCTGCCTCCCACGATTTCAACAGCTCGGTGTAGCTCACTGTTTCACCTTTAGGCTTCTCGTTCGCCAGTTTCGGCTTCGGTGCGCCCGGTTGGTCGAACCAGTATTGCGCGTCGCGCTCGGGGTTCATTTTCGGGGCGCAGGTGGCTTGGGCCTTGGAGCGTTCCAGGCGCGTCATGATCGCATCCTGGTCCTTGGCCAAGCCATCGAGGGCCTGCTGCGGGGTCTTCTCGCCACTGGCGGCTTCGGCGATGTGGCTCCACCACAGCTGAGCCAGGCGCGGGTAGTCCGGCACGTTGGTCCCGGTCGGGGTCCATTGCACGCGGGCCGGGCTGCGGTAGAACTCCACCAGGCCACCGAGTTTCGGCGCCAGGTCGGTCAACGCCTGGGAGTTGATGTCCGACTCACGAATCGGCGTCAAGCCAACGATGGTTTTCTTCAGCGACACGGTCTTGGACGTCACGAACTGCGCATAGAGCCAGGCCGCGAGCTTCTGCTTCTCCGGCGTGGACTTCATGAACGTCCAGGAACCCACGTCCTGATACCCCAGCTTCATGCCCTCTTCCCAATACGGGCCGCGTGGCGAAGGTGCCATGCGCCATTTCGGCGTGCCATCGGCGTTCACCACCGGCAGGCCCGGCTTGGTCATGTCGGCGGTGAAAGCGGTGTACCAGAAAATCTGCTGGGCGATGTTGCCTTGGGACGGCACCGGGCCGGACTCGGAGAAGGTCATGCCCGCTGCTTCCGGCGGTGCGTATTTCTTCATCCAATCCACATACTTGGTGGTCGCGAACACAGCCGCGGGACCGTTGGTGTCGCCGCCACGGGTCACGCTGGAACCGACCGGATGGCAATCCTCGACGCGAATGCCCCACTCGTCCACTGGCAAACCGTTGGGCAGGCCCTTGTCGCCGCCGCCGGCCATGGAGAACCAGGCATCGGTGAAGCGCCAACCCAGGGACGGGTCTTTCTTGCCGTAGTCCATGTGACCATAGACGCGCTTGCCGTCGATTTCCTTGACGTCTTCGGAGAAGAACTTGGCAATGTCCTCATAGGCCGACCAGTTCACCGGCACGCCCAGCTCGTAGCCGTATTTCTCCTTGAACTTGGCCTTCAGGTCCGCACGCTCGAACCAGTCAGCGCGGAACCAGTACAGGTTGGCGAATTGCTGGTCGGGCAGTTGATAGACCTTGCCGTCCGGCGCGGTGGTGAAGGAGATACCGATGAAGTCCTTGAGGTCCAGGGTCGGCGAGGTGAAGTCCTTGCCTTCATTGGCCATCAGGTCGGTGATCGATTCGGTCTTACCATAGCGAAAGTGCGTACCGATCAAGTCCGAGTCGTTGACCCAGCCATCATAGATATTCTTGTCCGACTGCATCTGGGTCTGCAGCTTCTCCACCACGTCGCCTTCCTGGAG
The DNA here is from genome assembly GCF_900114515.1 of Pseudomonas sp. NFACC46-3. Classification (NCBI taxonomy): domain Bacteria; kingdom Pseudomonadati; phylum Pseudomonadota; class Gammaproteobacteria; order Pseudomonadales; family Pseudomonadaceae; genus Pseudomonas; species Pseudomonas sp. NFACC46-3. The sequence continues at coordinate 165,769 of NZ_FOTH01000011.1, read as the reverse complement.
CAGGTCGTGGGTCAGCTGGATCCCGGTGATTTCGCTGAAGGCCTTGGCCAACACCTTGGATTCATATTCGTGGGTGGCGATGGTTTCCGACACCACGTTGATTTTCATCCCACGAAATGGCTGGGCGGCCTTGATGAACCATTTGAGTTCTTCGAGCTGCTGCTCGGCTGTCAAGGTAGACGGCTTGAATTCACTGCCGATCCACTTTTTAGCGGCGTCTTCATAGGCGTCGGCCCAGGCCGCAGCACTCAGCCCGCTGAGTGCCAGCATGGCTGCCAATGAAACGCTATGTCGCAGCTTATTGTTTTTATCGAACATAGAGACCTCCTGTTTGGGTTTAAGAGCCTGATCGTCGAATTGTCGCGATTAGCCCCACCGCATCACTGCCAACAGCCACACCACAGACAACGCGAACGCTATCCAGATGCTCCAGTCGGTAACGCCAATCACCAGCAGATGCAGATAGGCGCTACCGAGAAGACCGATAAACAACCGATCGCCACGGGTGGTGGCAATCGGCAGGAAACCACGCCGAGGGATACTCGGCGAACGCAATTCCCACGTGGTCATGCCTGCCAGCAGCAAGGCGATGACCCCAAAGAACGCCGCCGTGGGGGCGGTCCAGTTCATCCATTCCATCATCGACTCCTCAGACCCGGCCCAGGGCAAAGCCCTTGGCCACGTGGTTGCGAACGAACCAGATCACCAGCATGCCCGGCAGGATGGTCAACACCCCCGCCGCCGCCAGCACGCCCCAGTCGATACCGGACGCCGACACCGTACGGGTCATGACCGCTGCGATCGGCTTGGCATTCACCGAGGTGAGCGTGCGCGCCAGCAGCAATTCGACCCAGGAAAACATGAAGCAGAAGAACGCCGTGACGCCGATGCCGGAGCCGATCAACGGAATGAAGATCTTGGCGAAGAACTTGGGGAAACTGTAGCCGTCAATGTAGGCGGTCTCGTCAATTTCTTTCGGCACCCCGGACATGAAGCCTTCGAGGATCCACACCGCCAATGGCACGTTGAACAGGCAGTGGGCCAGGGCCACGGCGATGTGGGTGTCGAACAACCCGATGGACGAATACAGCTGGAAGAACGGCAACAGGAACACCGCCGGTGGCGCCATGCGGTTGGTGAGCAGCCAGAAGAACAGGTGCTTGTCCCCCAGGAACCGATAGCGGGAAAACGCATAGGCGGCCGGCAACGCGACGCCCAGGGAGATCACCGTGTTCAGGCTCACGTAGTACAGCGAGTTCAAGTAACCGGTGTACCAGCTCGGGTCGGTGAAGATCACCTTGTAGTTGTGGAAGGTGAAATCCTGCGGCCACAGGGTCAGGCTGCCGAGGATCTCGGTGTTGCTCTTGAACGACATATTCAGCAGCCAGTAGATGGGCACCAGCAGGAACAGGATGTAGATCAGCAGGGGTATCAGCTTTCTCTTGCTCATCGTGCGGGCCTCAACGGTTGGCGTCGGAGTACGTCATGGCGGTGTAGAACAGCCAGGACACCAACAGAATGATCAGGAAGTACACCAGGGAAAACGCCGCCGCCGGGCCCAGGTCGAATTGGCCGATGGCCATCTGCGTCAGGGTCTGGCTGAGGAACGTGGTGGCGTTGCCCGGCCCGCCGCCAGTGAGTACGAACGGCTCGGTGTAGATCATGAAACTGTCCATGAAACGCAGCATCACCGCGATCAGCAGCACGCTTTTCATCTTCGGCAACTGGATGTGACGGAACACTGCCCAGTTCGACGCCCGGTCGATCCGCGCGGCCTGGTAGTACACGTCGGGAATCGCCCGCAGCCCCGAATAGCACAGCAGCGCCACCAGCGAAGTCCAGTGCCAGACATCCATCACCAGCACGGTGACCCAGGCGTCCATGGTGTTGGCCGCATAGTTGTAGTTGATACCCAGGCCGTTGAGGGTCGAGCCCAGCAAACCGATGTCGGCGCGGCCGAAAATCTGCCAGATGGTGCCCACCACGTTCCACGGGATCAGCAGTGGGATCGCGAGGATGATCAACACCAGGGACGACCATTTGCCCTTGGTCGGCATGGTCAGGGCGATGGCGATGCCCAGGGGGATTTCAATCAGCAGCACGCACGCCGAGTAGATGAACTGGCGCAGCAGCGAATCGTGCAGCCGTGGATCGAGCAGCACCTGCTTGTACCAGTCGGCGCCGACGAAGTAGCGGCTGGACTGGTCGAAGATGTCCTGCACCGAATAGTTGACCACCGTCATCATCGGGATCACGGCACTGAAGGCCACCAGCAGGAACACCGGCAATACCAGCCACCACGCCTTGTTGTTCTGCACCTTGTTCATGGCTGCACCTCGCTCAACGGTTCCAGCAGGTATTCATCGGCATAGACCATCAGCCATTGGCCCGGAAAACTGATGTACGCCGTGCCTTCAGGCACGGGCTTGTCTTCGGCCAGCCGTACTTTCAGCGGTACGCCATCGAGGTTGAGGGTCAGGATCTTGTAGGTGCCCAGGTCTTCGACGTGGACCACGTCAGCCCGCATCGCGTCGTCGTAAGGGCCATCCCAGACATGCACGAACTCGGGGCGGATACCGACCTTCAGGCTTTTACCTTCGGCTTCGGCGACACGACGTTGCAAGGTTTCCGACAGCGGCAAGTGCGTCGAAGCGAAACCGACACCGCCAGGCTGCGCCGTGACCTCGATCAGGTTCATCCCCGGGCTGCCGATGAAGTAGCCGACAAAGGTGTGGCTCGGGCGCTCGAACAAATCCCGGGGCGTGCCGAACTGCACGATCTGGCCGCCGTACATCACCGCGATCTTGTCGGCGAACGTCGAGGCTTCCAACTGGTCGTGGGTGACGTAGACCATGGTGATGTTGAACTGCTCATGGATCTGCTTGAGCTTGCGCCGCAGTTTCCATTTCAGGTGCGGGTCGATCACGGTCAGTGGCTCGTCGAACAGGATCGCCGACACATCGTCGCGCACCAGCCCGCGGCCCATGGAGACTTTCTGCTTCTCATCGGCGGTGAGGTTGCGAGCCTTTTTGTCCAGCAGGCTCTGCAGGTCCAGGACCTCGGCGATTTCCTGGACCTTGGTGTGGATCCTGGCCTCGGCCATGCCCTGGTTACGCAGCGGGAACGCTAGGTTGTCGAACACGGTCATGGTGTCGTACACCACCGGGAACTGGAACACCTGGGCGATGTTGCGCCGCTCCGGGGTCAGGTCGTTGACGACTTTGCTGTCGAACATCACCTGCCCTTCGGAGGGGCTGAGCAGTCCGGAAATGATGTTGAGCAAGGTGGACTTGCCGCAGCCCGAAGGTCCGAGCAGCGCATAGGCGCCGCCCTGCTCCCAGATGTGGTTCATCTCGCGGATCGCGTAGTCCTCGGGGCCCGCCGGGGTGCTGGTGTAGCTGTGGGCGAGGTTCTGCAAACGAATTTCGGCCATCAGGCAACCCTCGCGATACGCTGCCCTGGGGCTTGGACCAGCTTGCCCTGGGCGTCGAAGACAAACAGTTTGTGGGTCGGAATGTAGATGCGGATCGGCGCATCCACGTCGTACTCATGCACTCCTGGCAAGTGCAGCACCAGCAGGAAATGTTCATTGCGCACGTGCAGGAAGGTCTCCGAGCCACTGATCTCGGCCACCTCGACGGTCACCGCCAGTTCGAGGTCGTCGTCGTTGCTCGGCACCAGGGAAATGTGGCTGGGGCGCACGCCGAAACGGAACTCACCCTCGCCCACCGGGCGCAGGTCGACATTCAGCGGAAAGTGCACGAAATTGGCGAAGCTGACTTCGTTGCCGGCGATACGCCCCGGCATGAGGTTGATCGGCGGTTCGGAAAACAACTCGGCGGCCAGCACGGTTTGCGGCTGGTGATACACAGAGGACGATTTGCCGCTCTGGATCACCCGGCCCTCATGCAGGATCGTGGTGGTGCCACCCAGGGCCAACGCCTCGTTGGGCTCGGTGGTGGCGTAGACAGCGATGGTATGGCGGGCCTGGAACAGCTCGCGCATTTCCTGGCGCAGCTCTTCACGCAGCTTGTAGTCCAGGTTCACCAGTGGCTCGTCGAACAGGATCAGTTCGGCGTCCTTGACCAAGGCCCGGGCCATGGCCGTGCGCTGCTGCTGGCCGCCGGACAATTCCAGCGGATGGCGCGGCAGGAATTTCTCGATGCGCAGCATCCTGGCGGTTTCCAGCACCTTGCTCTGGATCACCTCGTTGGACACACCGGCCTGGCGCAACGGCGAGGCGATGTTTTCGAAAACAGTCATGGTCGGGTAGTTGATGAACTGCTGGTAAACCATCGACACATTGCGCAGCCGCACCGGGCGGTGGGTGACGTCGACGCCGTTCATCAGGATGCGGCCGCTGTCGGGCTTGTCCAGACCGGCCATCAGGCGCATGAGACTGGTCTTGCCGGACAGCGTACGGCCCAACAGGACGTTGAAGGATCCGGGTTCGAAACTCAGATTGGCATCGTCGATCCAGGTCTGGCCTTCGACGGTGCGACAGATGTGCTCAAGCTTTAATGACATGGCTCGGCCTTTTTATTATTGGAGTCAAGCGACCCGAATTAGAAAGCGAAAGCCGTGCCAGAAATGACAAGCCGCTGATCTGGCTTGTTTTTTTCAGAAAACTTGAGAAAGCCACGTTCGCAGATGAACACAAGTGAACAGCCACGACTGAACAACTGAACAACTCACGGGTTGACAATGAACAATTTTGAACAACACTGAAAGAACGTTTTCGGCTAGCCTGGCCATGCCCTTGTGGGAGCTTGCTCGCTCCCACAAGGGCTTGTGTATGAAGTGGTATTCAGGCCTGCCCCAGCACAAGGAGTCTGTGCGAGACTTGCCACAACAATAAAAACAGCTCCTGCGAGAGTGCCCCATGGCCGCACCTGCTCCAGCCTTGTCCCACGAGGCCATCATCCAGGCCTCCTGGTCCCGTTGCCGCGCCTTCGGCCTGAACCATCAAAGCGTGCCGGCCTTCGACCAGTTGCCCGCCCAAGGCATCGCCCAGTTGCTGGAGAGCCAGCATTCGCTGGTGCAGACCACCCACCAGGAAGTCTTGCCGTACTACGAAAACATCCTGAGCAACTCCAACTGCCTGATCATGCTGGCCGACAACCAGGGCCAAGTGCTGACCTCCTGGGGCACCCAGCGTTTCATCGAGCCGAAACTGGCCCATGGCTTCAGCGCCGGGGCGAGCTGGATGGAGCGCTGCACCGGCACCAACGCCATCGGCACCGCGCTGGCCTGCGAACAGGCGGTGCACATCGAACACGATGAACACTTCCTCAAGGCCAACCGCTTCATGACCGGCTCGGCCGCGCCGATCTTCGATGCCGAGCGCAAGGTCATCGCCGTGCTCGACGTCTCCAGCGACAGCTACCTGCCGCCCTCCCACACCCTGGGCATGGTCAAGATGATGAGCCAGACCGTGGAGAACCGGCTGATCCTCAACCTGTTTCGCGGTGAACACTTCCAACTGACCTTCAACACCGGCCTGAACAACCTCGACAGCCAATGGGCCGGACTGCTGATCTTCGATGAGAGCGGCCAGGTCCTGTCCGCCAACCGTCGGGCCGACAACCTGCTGGGCCTGAGCCTGTCACGGGTCAGTATCGAAAGCCTGTTCAAGGTCTCGCTGCTGGAACTGCTGAACCAGCCCGACGGCCTGCCGTTCGCCCTGCAAGCATCCGGCAGCAACCGGTTCCAGTGCTTGCTCAGGCGCCCAAGCCAGGTGTCGATCAAGGCTCGCGTGTTCACCGAAACAGCACCTGCGCCGGCCCCCGCCAGCAACACCATCAGCCTCAACACCCTGCACTTCGGTGACAGCCGCGTGGAGAAAGCCGTGCGCCAGGCCGAGCGCTTGCTGGAGAAGGACATTCCGCTGCTGATCCACGGCGAGACCGGTGTCGGCAAGGAAGTCTTCGTCAAAGCGCTGCACCAGGCCAGTTCACGCTGCAAGCAGCCGTTCATTGCCGTCAACTGCGCAGCGATCCCCGCCGAGTTGGTGGAGTCGGAACTGTTCGGCTACGAAAAAGGCGCCTTCACCGGTGCCAACCAGAAAGGCAGCATCGGCCTGATCCGCAAGGCCGACCGGGGTACGTTGTTCCTCGACGAGATCGGCGACATGCCCCTGCCAACCCAGGCCCGGTTGCTGCGGGTCTTGCAGGAACGTTGCGTACAACCGGTGGGCAGCGCCGAGCTGTTCCCAGTGGACATCCGCATCATCTCCGCCACCAACCGCTCGCTGCGTGAACAGGTGCAACTGGGGCGGTTTCGCGAAGACTTGTACTACCGCATCGGCGGCCTGACGCTGGAGCTGCCACCGCTGCGCGAACGCAGCGACAAACAGGCCCTGTTCAAACGCCTCTGGGAACACCACCGCGAACCGACCCAATGGGCCGGCCTGAGCCGCGAGGTACTGGACCTGTTCGAACGCCATCCATGGCCGGGCAACCTGCGACAGGTCAGCAGCGTGCTGCAAGTGGCCCTGGCGATGGCCGAGGAACAGCCGATCCGCCCGGAACACCTGCCCGACGACTTCTTTGTCGACCTTGAAATGGAACCGGTGGAAACACCTGAGCCCCTGACGGTGGACCTGAACGATGCCGAGGACCTGAACCGTCAGTTGCAGGCAGTGGGCGGGAACATTTCACACCTGGCGCGACGGCTGGGGGTCAGCCGCAATACCTTGTACAAACGGCTGCGGCAACTTGAAAGCTGATACGAAACCTGTGGGAGTGGGTGGGCTTGCTCTTGTTGATTGAGTACATATCCATTGCTGCGGTAACGGCCACTTAGGGTTCCGCCCTGACGGCGGGTCACTTTCGAAAAGCGTGTACGGACCGGACACATGGTTAACGGGGCGCCGAGATCAACGTCCACCGCGAGGTGGCCTGACAGCCGGCCTGGCTCTCCCAGTCATACTCCAATCCAGTTGTGGGAGCGAGCTTGCTCGCGAAGGCGTCGGCACAGCCAACATCATCGCTAGCTGACCCACCGCTTTCACGAGCAAGCCCGCTCCCACAGGCGTTTTGCTTAACTGATTGGCATTACTCCGACTTAGTCGAACGCACCATTGAGCACTTCATAGATGATGCCAGTGGCAATCGCCACCAGGATCAGGTCCGTACCGACCTGTTGCCACTCATAACCGTCATAGTGCGGCAACCGCCCCAGCAGTCGCCCATCGAGCTTTTTGGCGATACCGGGTGGCAACGGCTTGCCTCGTGCAAGATTTTTCTGGATGCCTGGCGGCAACGCCGGGCCGGGGCTCCAGTAATCGCGATATCCGCCAATCACACCCAGGATGCCGCTGCGGTCGAGGCTCGGGCCGTTATGCCAATCGCCGCCGCCACCACCTTGGTTGCCTTTGCCGCCCTGGTTCCCCTTGTTACCGGGATTTCCTTGACCGCCCTTGTTGCCTTGCCCGCCTTTGCCTCCCTGGCCAGGACCTTGATCGAATTGAGCATTCCCCTTGCCGTTGCCCGGGTCCGCGACAACAATGCCTGGGCCAGCCGCCAGGGCGAAACACGTCACTGCAGCAATCAACGAGCGCGATTTGAACATGGCAGTTCTCTCAAAAAAGGGATGTCCCCTGTAAAGATATAGAGACTAACGGTGATATTAGTTCCATATCACACTGCGCGCCGCTTGCCTGGACCGGATGCACCTGAACACAGCAATCAAGGAGTTTCATGCGCAAGGATTACCTGGCTTTTTTCGTCTCGATGTTCCTCTCCCGGTTGGCCGACCAGATTCTGCTGTTCATCGTCCCGCTGATTGTTTTCCAGACCACCAACAGCGTCTCCTGGGCAGGCCTGGCGTTCTTCGTCGAGTCCCTGCCACGCTACCTGTCGTTCCCGATCTGCGGCGCGCTGTGCGACAAGTTCTCGCCGATTCGCATCCTGCACATCAGCCAGGTCTATCGCGCCGTCGCCTGCGGGGTGGCGGTCGTGCTCCATGGCGTCTTCGGCGGGATCTATTGGATCGTCGCGCTCTCGGCCCTGTGCGGCGTGCTGACCACCCAGGGCATCATGGCCCGCGAAGTGGTGATGCCGTACATCTTCAAGCACTACACCTACACCAAGACCCTGTCCTACTCGCAAATAGCCGACCAGACCGGCTTGGTGCTGGGCCCGCTGATCGCTGCGCTGCTGCTTGAGGTGTGGGCGTGGCACTGGGTGGTGCTAGCGATTGCCGGGCTGTTCCTGCTGGCAGACCTGGCGATGCTGTATTGGCAGCGCATCAGTTCGGTCACCCTGGAAACCTTCGAGCAGCATCATGACCTCTGGCTGAACCCGCTGCGCATTGCCTTCGGCCACATCCGCAACCTGGCAGAACTGAAAAAAATCATCAGCCTGGCAGTGGGCGTCAACCTGATCATCGGCGTCACCCTCGCCACCTCGGCGGCCATGGTCATCGGCCATTACGGCGCCGGCAAGGATGACTACGCAGGCCTACAGGCAGCCGGTGCCGTAACCACCATCCTCATTCTGTTCCTCCTCGCCCGGCTGACCCTGCCCTTGAAACTGCTGGGCGCCCTCTCCTACACGCTGATTGCCGTCGGCGCCTTCATCACTGCGCTCAGCCCGAACACAGGGGGCTACGTCGTCGGTTTCTTGCTGATTGTCGGTTTCGACAAAATGTTCAACGTCTACTTCCGCACCCTCCGCCAGCAAGTCATTCCGCCCCAGGACTTCGGCAAGACCGTCGGCGTCATCACGCTGCTCAACAACCTGTCGCAACCACTCGCAGGCCTACTGGTCGCGGTGCTGGCCGCGCCTATTGGAACGCAGCAGGTGATTCTGCTGCTGGCGGTGACCACCAGCCTGATCGGAGCCGGGGTGGTTGTGGTGCACAGGTATTCGACACACCGGTCAAGCATCTACAGCGCCGAGACCGACTGACCCTGCCGGGGAGCGGTTTGTATTATCAGTGACTTATTGTTGAGGCATGGTTGCAACGTTGCCGCCGTCAATGCACGTCTGCCCCGCCATTCGTCACCTGTCCAGTGGCGGAGCCAACAGGCGGCCACGTCTGGCTCAGGGCTTGCACTGACTTGTCTCAGCAGCCAAGAACGACGCAATTCTGACGCGGCGGCAAATTAATCAATGCTTGGTCAGCAAACGGAGATGTACCGTGTCAACTCTCAACGAAATCGCAGCGAATCACGCGAGAATGGCAAAGTTAAAGGAAGAAGAGTCGATGCGGCTGAGTGCGCTTCAGGGGCAGGTGGTGGGGAGTTTTGAAATTCCGCCCATCGAGGCGCCACAGGAGATGTCGCTGCACTTTATGACGGGTGTACAGGATCACTCGTTTGGGGAAGCGGCGGCGCTGAGTTTTTGACCTGGGTGTTGATGGGGTTTCGTCGCTCGCTTGTTCGCGGGCGACTCGACCATTCAGAACTGCCTGGCTAAAGCCGCTGCAAGTATGCCGGCCGCAATTGCCGGCAACGGTTTTTTCAGTATCAGCATGACGATCGCCGTAGTCAGCAAAGCCAGGCGTGCGCCGTTATCACCTTTAACCGCCAGCGGAGCCAACACCGCCACCAACACCGAACCGGACATGGCCGTGATGAATTGTTGCACCCGATAGTTGATCGGCACGAACGACATCACGAAAACACCGCCCCACCGAGTCGCCAATGTCACCGCGGCCATTATCAATATGACAATCAGGGTGCCGTAACCCGCCGTTTCAATGCTCATTGTGTTTTCTCCATCCACAGCGCACCCAGAATGCCCCCCGCCAAAGCGCCGACCACGACATGACTGTTCGCCGGCAAGTACCAGTAAGCCAACAGCGATGAGCAGGCCGCCACGGTCCAGATAATGAACATGCGCAGGTTTTTCTTCCCGCCCACGACCATCGCCAACAAGAAACAGCCCATCACCATATCGAGCCCGAAACTGACCGGGTTCTCAATGGCGCTGCCGAAATGAAGTCCCAGCCAACTGCCCAGGATCCACGCGACCCAGAGCGCAATGCCACCGCCGAATAAAAGCCCGAGCCCCGGCTTGCCACGACTGAGCGCCTGCATCGCCATGGCCCAGTTGGCGTCAGAAACAACCAGCATGACACCGTAGCGTTTGGCAACGGGCAGCTCCCGCAGCCACGGGTAAAGCGTCGCGCCCATCAACAAGTGCCGGGCGTTGATAGCGAAGACGGTGATCATCAGGGGAACGACCGGCACTTGCTGCCCCCACAGATCCAGTGCGGCAAATTGAGAAGCGCCGGCAAAAACCAGCGTGCTCATGAGTACCGCTGACGTATCACTCAAGCCCGTTTGCGCAGCCGCCAGGCCGAAAGCAACGCCGAACACGACGACGAAAAGAGCGATTGGGATCAGCTGTTTGAAACCGTCATAGATGTGATTCAACGTCAGCGCGTGCAACTGGGGTTCAACATTCGACAAAACAGGGCCTCATCTGGATATCTGCGGTGCAAAAACCGAGAGTATGGGGCTGAATCTGCTTGCCGAACACTTTTTGGCGGGGCTATGGGCAACTCAACCCACCGAGATCAGGTCATAGGACAGCTTGCTGATCAGAATCACCAGCAGCACCAGGAACAACGCGCGAACAAAGGGCACTCCCTTGCGCACCGCCAGCCAGGTGCCGGTCAGCGCGCCGAGGATATTGAACAGCGCCATCGGCAGCGCTACCAAGTAGAGCACGTTGCCGCTCGGGATAAAGAACAGCAGCGCCGCGACATTGGTGGCGATATTCACCAGCTTGGCCGACGCCGAGGCGTGCAGGAAGTCGAAGGCGAAGCAGCGAATGAACAGGAAGATCAGGAAGCTGCCGGTGCCCGGTCCGAACAACCCGTCGTAGAAACCGATGGCGCCACCGACCAGTACCGCCAGCAGCTTCTCCTTGGTGCCGATGCGCATGGGCTTGTGCAGGCTGCCGAAGTCCTTTTTCCAGAAGGTGTAGATCGCCATCAGCACGATTAGCACCAATACCGCCGGGCGCATCACGGCCTGCGGCACGAGCGATACCGTCGCCGCGCCAGCGAAGGCCATGACAAAGGCCGCGCCGGCGGCAGGAACCACCAGGCTCCAGTCGATCACCACCTTGCGCACGAACGAGCGCGCAGCAAAGGCTGTGCCGCAGGCCGCCGCGACCTTGTTGGTGCCGAGCAGGGCGGCGGGCTGGGCGCCGGGCAGCACATTGAACAGTGCCGGGATCTGGATCAGGCCGCCGCCGCCGACGGCCGCATCGATCAGGCCGGCGGCGAAGGCGAAGACACATAGCAGGACGATATCGAACATTGGATCAGGCTCTGGCGATAAAGGGGTGGGTGGCCGAAAACGGGAGCAGGCGCTTGCGGTCGTTGACGCCGAAGACCCGCAGCATCCAGCGGTCCAGGCCGTCGTAGCGCGGCGCGAAGCCATCGCGTGCGTGCAGGGTCTGTTGGTTCTTGAAGATCAGCATGTCGCCGGGCTGCAGCAGTACCGAGCGGACCACGTCGGGGTGATTGGCGGCGGCGGCGAACAGTTGCAGGGCCAGTCGCGAGTGCTCGCAGTGAGCGCTGATGCTGGCCATGTTGTAGCGACAGTGCAGGCCGCCGCTGCTGGGCCGGTAGAGCAGCGGGACTTGTTCCAGGACCGTGTCCTGGCGGGCGAACGAGTCCGGCCGGCGGACCGAAAAGCTCGGGCGCAGCAGCTCCTGCTCGACGAAGTCCGGCAGCATGTTGAGCACGTCGGCAATCGCGACAATCCGCGTCGGCACCGTCAGTTCGCAGCGCAAGCCGGTCAGGCTCAGGTACTCGGGGCAGGCAGACAACTGCTGCACGGCCTCGCAACTGAGCGGCAGGTGTGGATTGTCGACATGCATGCCCAGGTCCAGGCGCGAGCCGTAAGAACTCCTCTCGGTTTCCCGCTGCTGCTTGGGCGAGACATGGCGAAATATGCTGTCCTCGCTCTCGCCCTGGTAGCCCACCGGGCAGGTGCCGAGCACGGCGAGTACCGCGAGGATCGCCCCGGCGACCACCGGCAGTTCGGCAATATCCGGGTTGCCACCGTAAGGCGTCGCCGGCAACTGCGCGTCGACCGGCAGGCCACGGATCACCAGCGCCACCTCGTCGCAGTGCTGGAAATCACGCAGCAAGCGGGATTTTTCCGGAGCCAGCAGTTGTTCCAGGCAGCGTCCGAGGGCGGGCATCTGCCGCAGGCCGCTGGCGCTGTCGCCGATCGCGAGATGCCTGAGTTCGTTGTGGAGTTTTCTTTTTTCTTCGTAGGAAAGCTGTAATTCGACCAAAGGCTTTTCTGTCGAGAGGGGGGCTTTTGGCACCAGCCATTCGTGGGTCGCTTCGCCCGCAAGGGCGGTTGCTTTTCTGAGCGTTTCATCCAGCGTTGACATATCCATTGCTCCTGTCTACCTACGTCCTTGTGCTGAGAACGGGAAGGCTAACGGAAGGGGCTTTTTTGTGTTGCAATGTCATATTGTGAAAAGTGCAATGAGGTAGCCGGTGGCACTGGATATGTTGGCTGATCTTGAAGCCTTTGCGACGGTGGCCCGCAAGCGCAGCTTTGTCGTCGCAGCCCGTAGCCTGGGGCGCTCCCCCAGCTCGCTGACCCGCGTCATTCAAGGGCTGGAAGAACGCAGTGGGGTCAAGCTGTTCAATCGCTCGGCCAATGCCGTGACGCTGACCGAGGCCGGCGAGCGGCTACTGCCCCACGCCCACAGAATGCTCGATCTGCAACGTGAGGCGGACGAGGACCTGGCCGGGCTCAGCGGCCTGGCCACCGGCTGGATCCGCTTTTCCGCACCGCAATCCTTGGCCCACACGGTGGTCCCCCAGTTGATCACCCAGTACAGCCAGCGTTATCCCGATGTCAGCGTGGATGTGATCTTTACCGATGCGGCGGTCGATCCGGTCGAGGGCAAGCTGGACTTTTCGATTCGCGGCGCCTTCCCACAATCCAGCGACCTGATCGGCTACCCGCTGTGGAGCTATTCGCGCTACCTCTATGCCAGCCCTGGCTACTTGGAGCGATGCGGGCTGCCGACATCCATCGAGGCGCTGGAACAGCACGCATTGATCCTGCACACGGCGCCGCGGATTCTCAAGGAATGGAATTTTCGTGGGCCGGGCCAGACCGGCAGCTTTCGCGTGCACCCCAAGTTTCGCTTCAGTTCCGGCACGGCGGTGTTTCAGGCTGCGCTGGCCGGTGCCGGGATTGCCCGCCTGGCCGACTGGCTGGCGGAGCCGGAAGTGGCTGCGGGACGCCTGGTGCGGGTGTTCCCTGAGTACAAGCTAACCTCCAGCACGGGTGAAGACCCGCGCATGCATGCGGTCTATCCAGCCGGCAACCTGCCGCTGCGGGTCAAGAACCTGCTGGACATGATCCGTGTCTACGGTGACCGCGTCAGCCGCTCCTGAAGGTCAACCGTCTAGTTGTGCTGCTCTGTTCTCGACCTGCTGCTCCCGATCCGGATTCAGCACACCGGGGGCCCCATTGAAAAAATAGGGTGAAGCACGTCACAGACCAGGCGACCGTTCCAGCGGCCAGTGCGGAATGTTCCACACCAAGGCCCATAAAACGGCAAAATAAACACCTCAGGCGACTCACTCGCGCCCTTTGTCAAAGATCAAAGCAATCAATGCGCTAGAAACAGAGCACAGGATTTCTTGGAAGAAAGAAAAATTACTAATGGAAAGCAGGAGCCTTGCAAAATGAGCACAACTGAACAAGTACAAAGCACGGGTAAATACAGCGCCAAGTGGCAGGAACGCTTTGACTTCTTTGAAACCTATGGCGCACCAAACGACCCGCGCTATAAGGAAGCCGTCAAGACGCTGCCAGGCGTCAAGAAGAAAATCCTCATCAACGCCAACGTGATTGCTTTTTTCTTTGGCCCTATCTACCTGTTCGTCCTCGGCCTCTGGAAGAAAAACCTCGCCCTGCTGGGTATTTTCCTGGCGATCAATATCGCATTGAGCGTGATTTTCGCGATCCTCGGCATGGAGTTTCCGCGGCCGTTGAGTACAGGCCTGAGCATCGCCCTGTCGATGATGTACGCACTCATGGCCAACTACGCCTACTACCTCAAGGAAGTGAAAGGCGAGCAAGGCTGGAGCCCGTTCAAAGGCATGCGTCTCTGATTGCAGGCCTGGGTCATCAAGAGCCCGCAACTCATCATGAGTGTGCGGGCTTGTTGTTTCTGAGGATTAAAAATTCTTGGGAAGCAGTATCAGCCAACGCTCAACTGCCCCGATGAGCTGAATGTTGTTTTTTTACACCATTTTTAGTCTTTCGCTCAAAATAGGCGTGAACAAACCACAGTGCCAGGGCAAACCCGGCAAAGCCAAAAATGAATAGAAGCACCTCTATTGCAGCACCTTCATGAGAAAACATTGTGTTCACCTCATCCTTAAGTCGGTTGACCGAAAATTGCCACGCTTGAATTTTCTCGTAACAATCCAAACATTTTCAGGGTAGTCGCCAACAACCTGAGTGGCAACCCTTGACCCGGCATAAACCCCCGGTCTAGACGAGTCGCCGACCAATGACACCCTGCCACGGCGGGCCAATGTGTGGTTTCATGACGGTCGACCCAGACCTTCCAAGGAGCTGCGGTGCCCCCCAGGACGAATCAACCACCACCCCGTTACACGCATCGATACCAAGACCTGGCGCTGGCAACTCGGGACATTGCCGAGGGGTTGGGAGAACAATGGGTAGCGCCGTTTCTGCGGCGATATGGAGTGATCGAGGTTGATCGGGATAGAATTTATTTTTATCGGCTTCTGGATGAGTTTTTTAGCATCGGCACCCGGTTATGACTGACGATCAGCAACAACCAGGCGCAATGTCACGTCGTGCAACTGACTCAGCGGGCGCTGGACGCAGCCCCCTGATCGGTCTGCGCAGAAAGCGGAACATCGAACACTCGATCGAACAGCCATTGAAAAACCAGTGCGTAAAAAAAGAAAAATACAAACAACCCCAGATTGGTCACCAGCGCCAACCACAGGCTGATGCCCAACCACGCGGCAATCACCGGGGTAAGAATCAACGTCAAGCCGCCTTCAAATCCCAGAGAATGGAGTAGTCGCCGCTGCCAGTTACGATGGCGACTGGGTTGGCGGCGCTCCCACCACTCGAACAGGCCGTTGAAAAGCATGTTCCAGGCCAGCGCGACGGCGGAAATCACCAGCGACAGCAGGGTTGAATAACCCATGCCTTGACCGTAAGTCAGCGCCAGCGCCGGTGCCACGAACAGCACGCCACCGGCTTCGTAGAGGATGGCCTGGAGGATTTTACGGGGCGTACCTTGCATCGCTGGGCTCCTGAGCCGGTTTGGAAGACCCCAGCCTGGCAAGTTGAGCCCTCGCGCACAATTGAGCTAAATTGAGCCACGCTCAACCTGAGTAACCTACCCGCCCATGTTCGCCAAACTGCCCCTCACCGCCTTGCGTGGCTTCGAGTCTGCCGCACGGCTAGGCAGCTTCAAGGCAGCAGCCCTGGAACTGAATGTCAGCCCGGCGGCGATCTCCCATCAAGTCAAAAGTCTTGAAGCCTTCCTTGGCGTGCGACTGTTCGAACGCTCCAGCCAAAACGTGCGCCTGAGCGCCGATGGCGAGCGCCTTCACCCTTTCATGCACCGCGCCCTGCTTGATATCCAACATGGCCTGCAGGTGCTGTCACCACCTTGTACGGCACAGTCTCTGGTGGTGAGCACGACGCCGGCATTCGCCAGCCTGTGGCTGATACCGCGGCTCGGGGATTTTCATCGGTTGTACCCGGAGATCGACGTCAGGCTGCATACCAGCAACGACGTGGTCGACCTGCAGCGTGACGCCAGCATCGACCTGGCGATCCGCGCCCTCTTCAGGCCGGCCCCACAGCTGTTTGAACAGCCTCTGTTGGATGAGCACTTTGGCGTTTATTGCCGCCCCGGTTGGCAACCACCCGCGGCGGGCTCACCCGTCGAACTGATCGACGTGCCATGGCTGAGCAGCGCAAACGTTGCAGTCGACTGGCCTGCATGGTGTGCCAAGGCCGGCACCCTAGGCTGGCTGGAGAACGCGCGTTTTCGGCGTTATGACGAGGAACAACACGCCCTGCAGGCGGCGATCGCCGGGCACGGGCTGGTGCTTGCCAGCAATGTGTTGGTTGCTGAGGCTGTTGCGCGTGGGGAGCTGGTTGAATATCGCCCTGAGGTTCGCTTGGCGGGTGCGCGGTATACGTTGGTGTGCGTGCCGGGGCGGGAGCGGCAGGTGGCGGTGCGGGGGTTTAGTGAGTGGTTGTTGGGGCGGAGTATTGGTTGAATTAGTTCTGCCTGCGTCCCCACGAATCGGGACGCTTGCAGCCTCGGGGTAGAATCGGGGACAGGCCACGATTTGAGCTCACCTGTTACCAGCCCGGCTCATAATCGTGGTCTTTCCCCAATTTTTACTATGCCCCGGAAGAATCATACCGTTTGACAAAACGACGCTCGTCGACCACATAACCTTGCTGCTGATAAAAAGTGTGAGCCTGTATTCGGTGGTCACTGCTAGTCACCTCAGCCCGTACGCAAAGTTGCTCTGTAAAAAACGCGTCAGCAGCGGAAACAAGCATTGCCCCCACTCCCCGCCCTCGAAAGTCTTCATTGATGACAAGGGAGGTAATGCGTCCGAGCCTACCCGACTGATGAAACAGCTCAAGTACGTGCAAGCTTATGACACCGACAATATTTTTACCGTCTTGTGCCAGCAGCACGGTATCGCGAGCGCTAAGTTCTAAAGCCTCAAGCTTATCTCGGATTAGCTTTGGCGAGGCTTGGTAGCCTAACTGGCCTAGGAGTTTGGACACCGATTCTGCATCGGCTAGTAAGGCTTTTCGAACTTTCATGTTGTTCTCAACTGGGTATTGCATAGGCTCGCCCATCATTTGTATCCGAGCGGCACAGGGATGCTACTCACTGGACAAAAATCGGTTGATGATCATCGAGACCGCTTGCACCGGAGAGGTCGAGGCTGTGTCTATGCAAAACGGAGCTTCATCCCACGGCTCATATTCATGATCCAGCACAGACTGCCAAGTTGGTGGAGTCAGGCCGGGAATATCAACCATCCGTGTTTCGACCCGGCGCTGATGCTCATGTTTATCGGAGCAAACCACCTGGATATTTGCCAATCGAATACCCGCCTGTGAGGCGATTTCGCTCCACGCGACTCGGCTTTCGAGGACGGGATTGACACAATCAACGATGACTGTCCGCCCCAAACGAAGGTTGCTCAGGGCAAGCTCATTGGCGACCATGTAACCACTGCACCCCACATCTTGCGCAAGAACACCCGAGTTTCGAATCGCCTGTTCAATCGTATCGATCCGCAGGTACACAGCGCCTGTCGTAGCGGCGAGATCATTGGCGATAGTCGTTTTTCCGGTGCCGGGAAGGCCGCTGAAGACGATGAGCATTCCATGTCCTTCGATTAATGAGCTAATCCAGTGTAGGCGGCAGCCGGTTATGCGGCAGCGATTGGTCGATCTCACTCGCTCGCCACGTCGACAGCTGGATCAACATTTCTTTAATGGAACCAGGGGCACCACGATTTTAAAACTCGTACTGAACGCAATCTTTCACATCCCTTTCACAGCCGAGCGCCTATGGTCATCTCAGCTCCTAGTGAAACCCTTTCAGCCCGGCCTCCCCAGTCGGGCTTTTCTTTGCGTGCCAAAGGTAGGTCGACGCCTAGAAACCGGTGACAATCCACGATGTTGAGTTTATCTGTAATCAGTCCGTCCCATAATCGTGGTTTTCTCCCGCTTTCCCCTGGGGCTAAAGCACTGCCACTTCCAGCTTTGGCCAGTTAAATTTGTAGTTGAGAGGAGGCAGCTCGAAATGCTGGGCCAAATAGAGGGCCAACATCTCCCCTTCTTTTGCATAGGCGGCTGTCTTATCGAGAGTCGGACACCAGCTAACCCAAAGTGTGTCCAAAGGGAAAACGGTTTCGAAAGAGGCGTAATTAAACCGCCAGCCCGCCATATGCCCTGAGACTCCGGGATTCCTTGCGCAGCGCACAAACGCAGCAAGACGCCGCCGTAAATTGTCCGATTCGCCAATAGTCAAGATACCGTGCTCGTCGGAACCGACAGCTCGGCGAATCTCGTGGTCTGCACAGATTATGTAGGCGCCGGGTGCCGCCGGTGCATTGAGGAAATGCTCAGTCAGCCTAAGCCACTCGGGTTCCCAGCCTTGCCAATTATCGACTTTCATCGCTTGCCTCCATTGCTAAGTAGCAGAACGATATCACGACTTGCATGGGCTTGATAAAACGCCAACAGACTGGCCAGGCATCCACCAAGGACAAAAGCCCAGTGGTTGGAGGGGATGGAACTGGGGGACAGACTACGGTTCTAGCCCCTTGCAATCGGCCCGTTTCATATCGTGTCTGTCCCATTTTCCTTCGCACTTCAATGAAGAACCCTGCGGCTCTCCCCAATCCTGATCCTATCGAGCGCCCTGTTTAAAGCATCCAAGGCATCGAGCAGGGCTTTCGCCTCAGCCTCCCGACCATCGCCCCAGAGGCGTTCAGCCATCTTGTTCAGTGCCTGGATAGAGCGCTCAATGTCAGCAGCCGTCGCTGCTTTGCTTTCCTGCTGTTTCTTTGGCATTGATTAACCTTCCTCGGGCCCGTTGTTTCATCAGCTTCGACGCGATTACATCACACGCCAGAACACTACGCAGGTGTCCAGACCCGGCTAACGGCCAACCGTTCGCGCTCTCGGTACAAGACTGGGCGACAAGGTTTCGAGCAAAAAAGAAAACTGGGAACACCCCACAATTTTGAGCTCACTTGCAATCGGCTCGCCCCACGATCGCAGCCTTACGATTTTTCCATACGCAGCTATGCTCCCAGTTCGGAGAGTTGGATAGCTAAGGACCACTCTCACAAGACACCAGCGTTCGTGACCTGTCGTGGTATCGATCATACTGGAGCCTTGGTCTACTCCACCGGTGATCAGGCGTTCAACCATGAGTCAGCTAAGGTTCTTGGAGTCCGAAAAGTAATACCTCCTGGAGATCGCACATATGGAATTGATGAAAGACAAACCTAGAATCGCAATAGTTTCTCTGGACTTGCCTAGCAGAACACAAGGAAGAGATGTAAGTTGGAAATGCTCATTTGCCATTAACAACCCCACATCAGATGGATATCTAGTACAAAAAGTCACCATTACAACAAGAGAATTCTCATTGGTAGACAAAGTCTTTATAGAAAAAACCCCAAACAAAACTATAACCTACTGGGAATCATGGAAAGTTTTCAAGGGGAACCAGGCCGCAGGAAACTACAGCGACACGGACTCTTGTCTAGTCCGAGACTTTAATGACTTTTATCACTTTCCGTCCGCATCACCTCGCACTCGAAAAATAGAGTACGTTATCGGCCACCTAGAATTCTATACAGGAAATCTAACTGAAGACTTCAAATCAGGAAACAATCAAACGTTCGCTGGCCCAATACCATCCACCACCACCAAGCCCCATGACTGGCCCGAAACGCGCCCCCCATTTCACAACATGTATGTATGCCACCTTGAAAATGACGAAACCATTGTCGCCACATACGCAGAAGAACTAAAGCTTTTTCATTTCAACAGCCTCAACGATATGAAAATAATCTCCGGCTTGCAACCGAAAGACATAATAAGCTACTTCAAAACTTCAAACGGAGACATTGAAAAACTAGAATAGAGGACTAGCCACGCACTAAAAACTAGAACAGACCACGATTTTGAATTCATCTGAATCTCATAATCGTGACCTGTCCCCGTTTTCCCTGTTACCTATCCGCTTTCCGAAAGATCAACAGCGGCGTGCATCAGATTGACACCGCCCCGGTCATCGCCGCTGATTAGCCAGGATCGCATTACTTGGCTTTTGCGCTCTTGATATCACTGATGATTTTCTGAGAAATAGCCTGGACCTGCTCTTTGGTCATAGCCGACATGACACCTTCCCAAGCCGACGAAGACGTGTCATAGGTGCGAGTTCCAATCAGGCGACCCGATTTCAAGTCCGAGTAGTCTGCACTGGAATTGACCCACGCATTTCCCACCATGACCCCGGCTCCGTAGCGCGCGCCAGGGGTCAGGTAACGGAAATTGGTTACGTTGATCTTGATACCGACACCGTCCTTGCCCTCGAGGCTTGATGCCTGAGCCTCTTTAAGGCTGTAGCCGGCGCGAGTCGCTTCGACGTGCAGGGCGTCATTCCACTCTTGCTTCAAGCGAGGCCAGTCCTCGTTTTGTTGAACCTTGCTATTGCCTTGAAAGTTTACGACCAGGTTCTGCTTGGCTGACTCCTGAATGACGAGCGTTTCAGTCCCGCCGCTTTTTACAGAGGCAGCGCATCCGCTCAACATCAAAACAGCTGCAGCGCAGGACAGCGTAATCGAAAGCTTGAATGTGCTCATTGAATTTCCATATCCACAAAATCGGTTGAGAGAGGCGTTAAATATCCCGCCGAGCCAGATGGGCCCGCAGGCTGGACGCGCAGAATTTAGCACCAATACTTCGCTGCTACGAGCCAAGGACGAGACGCAGTGAGCATCAGGATTTCCCGCAGGACTAACCCCGGCGCTGCTGGGTCACGTGGACGAGAAGATGACTGGCCGGCTAGTGGCAAGGGTACTCAGCTTGTAGCGCAAGCATTGTTATCGACACCGCATTACTCTTCAGCTTGTCAGGGTGGTTTTCCAAGAATCTAACGACAGTCTTTACGCCCATGCTCTCAACGTAGTCGGCAGGTAAACACAGTTTGGCATGATCATTTTTCATCCACCCATTGAGGTTTTGCAGCGTTCCACGGACCCCATTCACCACGCCCACACAGTAGCCCATAGCCGCTACATCAGCGTCTGCTGTTAACAGTTTTCCATCCCAGAAGCTAAGCAGGCCCTTACAGCCGTTTAAAAACTTCAGTCCCTCCCCACCATCTTCAGCATTGACCGTACCACTTGCCAACATCCCAACCAGTACAATCACTGCCGCTAACTCTACCTTCATGGTGACTCTCTCAATGTGCGATTCACAGTCCTGGGGAACCGGGGGGACAGCCGACAATCTTGAGTTCACTTGTAATCGGCCCGCTTGATATCGTGGTCTGCCCCTTTCCCCCTACTTGAGTGAAACCAGGGGCACGAGACTGTGGACAGACCACGATCTTGAGTTCGCCTGTAATCAGCCCACCTCATTACCGGTACGCTTACCGGGCCTGCGGTCGAGACTAAAGATGACATTGGCTCTACCGACACAGTGGAAAACCGAACATCGAACAGCCCCGCTTTTCAAACGTACAACTCATGCGAAATGGTGTGTGTGTTTCGGCTCAGGAACGTCTTTTACGCCACTATGGAAGAGTACCCAGTGAAGAAGCTTTACCCCTTGATTTTCGCGGCCCTGTCTTGGGGCGCTCATGCAATGCAAGCATCAGATCCTGCGGTCGGTTCATCGGTGAAAGCCGACCACACGGTTCTACTAGGAGCCTGGGCAATGGCGCCCCTACGCAACGGCATCGCCAACGTAGCGGAATATCTACCAGATGGAACAGTGGCATTGCATTCATTCAACTGCACCGAGCCAAACGTCCCAGGGGAGGTTGAAGTATCCAAGTACACCCTTGCTCATGACGGTAAGTCGATCCATATCGAGTCGCCGAACGATACCTTCGATCTTGAGGTTCTTTCGCTGACGCCGACTGCCATGCGCCTGAGCATGACGCTGTCAGGCTACCCCCTGATCTTTAGCTATCAGAAGGTGCAAAAAATCGCCCCATTGTGCGCTTCGTACGTAGTAGACACTGCAGAAGAAGCCAGGAAGTCTCCGTACCAAGTGAAGGATTTCGTTCCCGCGCCTACTGTACCTCCACACACCGACCTGAACCGATACATCGGCCAGTGGGCAAATGAGCAAGGGGATGTCCAGCTTGAGGTCCGTATGGACAAAGGCGGCGACGCATATCTCTATCAATCAAACAGCGAGAACTGGGTCTACCTGTTCAACGGTGTTAGTTGGAAAAGCGACGGTCTTCACTTTACCGCCTTCGCCTACAGCAATAAGCCCGACCTCTATGACCACCCCTATCATAAGTCCAAGACACCGAACGTGATTGCTATCAACGAAGACGGGACGCTTAAGCAAATAACGTTCATCAAAGGAACCCACCGCTTCGAGTCCACGCTTATCCGTAAAAGCGACAAGTAAGGCCGAAGAAGCTGGGGGCAGACCACGGTTTTGAGTTCGCTCAAGATCGTAATCTGTTCCCATTTTCTTCCTCACCCCGCCACCCGGATTGAAGATACTGGGGACGACCAGCATCAGCATCTTGACTTCCAGTATCCAACTGGATACGGCCCACTCATGAATTATCTCATCCAGCAAACGCAGACGTTCACTGCTTGGCATTCATCGGTCCGTGATCTGCGAACAAAAATCGCTATCGCCCGCCGCATTGATCGCGCCGCAGCAGGAACCTAGGCGATGTGAAACCTGTCGGTGATGGTATTTCAGAGTTGCGTGTGGATGTAGGCGCTGGCTACCGGGTCTATTTCACCATGCGCGGTGGAGTGGTCATCGTGCTACTGGCGGGTGGTGACAAGTCTTCACAGAGTGCTGATATCCGGCGAGCGAAGAAATTGGCAAAGGAGATTTGAACATGAGCCAACACCTGACGACATTTGACATGGCGGCACTACTCGATAGCGACGAAGCCATCAGTGAATACCTTTCCCAAGTGCTGGCTGACGGTGATAGCGAGGAGTTTCTCCGAGCGATCGGCTATGTCGCCAAGGCCCGCGGCATGGCGCAGATCGCCAAGGACTCTGGCATGGGGCGAGAAAGCTTGTACAAGGCGTTCGCACCCGGATCAAAGCCGAGATTCGATACCGTACTCAAGGTCATTCATGCGCTAGGCATTGATCTTCATGCGCAGCCTGGGCATGCAGCTAATCATTCACCTGCCTGACGAACGGATTAGACACCGGGACAAACCACGATTTTGAGTTCGCTTGTAAAATTGGCCGGTCTCATAATCGTAGTCTGTCCCTGTTCTCCGCTTATGAAACGGGCGGCTTATAAGTCGCCCGTCTTCATTATTCCGCCGCCTGTGCCCGCAATCGTCTTCCAATCACATCCATCACATCACAACCATCGCGTAACGATGTAGTCAGCAATTTACAAAAATCAGTCAGCACCACCGTGTCTGAGTTGATGTCCGAGCGAAACGCGATATTTTCCAAGACTTGGGTCACCGTGCGGATGCGGTAATCGGCGGTTTCGAAAAGAACGTCTAGAGGCGCTTCGGTGTCGATGAGCAGGGTCGCGGGGATGCAGTCGATGCCAGTGATGGGCATGTATCGGGGCATGAGCAGTACCTTCATTCAATTGATTTAGGAGCAGGAGCTTCTGCGCTTCATTCAATCGAGTCGCCAAACCCGAATCGCCATCTGTGCGCTGAGAATTTTTTCATCCTTTTTTCCTTTCTCATTCGACTTGACCAGCAAACCAAGCAGTGAGCACCGGCAGAGAACGGCCAGAAGTGAACGCCTGACATGCCCCCCCCGACCTTCACATCGTCCTGGAAGAGATCGGACGTGCCAACCCAAAACGTGCCTTGAGCAAACGCGGCTAGGCGCGTTCACGGCGCTATAGTCGACTCTATTGCCGACCGTACTTCCAGGAGCCTTTTCCAAGTGTCTGACATGTCGACCAACTTCGCTTACGCAAAACGCTTCAACGCCGTCCTCGCCTACATTAATGAGAATCTCGAAGGTGATCTGTCGGTGAATACGTTGAGCCATGTGGCGAACTTTTCGGCATTTCACTTCCATCGACAATTCACCGCGTTCGTAGGCGTGCCTGTTTCACGTTATGTGCAACTGATGCGATTACGACGCGCGGCGCATCGCCTTGCCGCCACCGCTGATCACTCGGTACTGGAGGCCGCACTCGGTGCCGGCTTCGAAAGTCCGGAGGCTTTTTGCAGGGCGTTCAGGCGGGCGTTCGGTATGACGCCAAGTGCGTTCAGGAAAGAGCCGAACTGGCAGGTCTGGAATGCGGTGTTCTCAATCCCTCATTTTTCCAGGACTATCATCATGCAAATACGAATCGTGCAATTCCCTGAAGTCAAGGTCGCAGCATTTGAACACTGCGGGCCCGCCGGGCTCGTCAATGAGAGCGTGCGTAAGTTCATCGAGTGGCGTAAGCAGAGCGGACAGTCGCCGGTGGCGTCGAGTCGCAGCTTTGGCATTCCCTATGGCAACCCCGACACGACACCTGCGCAAGCATTCCGCTTCGCAATCTGCGGCGAGATTCACGAGGCCGTGGCGCCGAATGAGTTCGGCGTGCGCGAAATCGTCATTCCCGGCGGTCGCTGTGTCGTGGTGCGACATGAGGGGTCACCGGATCACATCGGCGAAACGATCTATCCGATTTACCGCGATTGGCTTCCTGGCAGTGGAGAGGAACTTCGTGACCAGCCGCTGTTCTTCCATTACTTGAGCATCTATCCCGAGACACCGCAGGATCACTGGCAAACTGATGTGTATGTTCCGCTGCAATAGCGGAGCAAGCAGTTTTCGACCCTGAACTGACGTCGATGAATGTCCGTTCAGGGTTGTGGATTCAACCGGTCGACGCAACACAGCTGAGAGGCACCCGCTTACATCCATCAACTGCAAACAGCTGGTCTGCGCGATGCTCGTTTTGCTCGTCAGTTCATCCAGGTAGCTGTGCCTGTGCCGAGATCAGTAGGGTCCATCGTCATTTCAGAATAAAAGTGGCCTGCATGGCCCGGGCACTGCTCGAACCAAACAACACACAAGTGTTGTATTAACACAGAAATGTTGTAGAGTGGACTCATCCAAGCAACCAAGCGAAGTGATGAAGCTCAGCGAGCTCAGACGATGGTTGAAGACCCAAAGGATGGCCTTCGAAGCAGGCAAAGGAAGCCACTTCAAAGTCCACCCACGGCAACAAGGCTACCTCGCGGATCACAGTTCCAAGGAAAAGCCGGAACCGACCGGTAAGGCGATCATTAAACAACTGGGCTCTGAAGAGCCCTTTCACCACGCCTGAGCACTGGACTATCACCTCCAAGGAGTGACGATGTACGACTATCCAATCCGATTCGAACAGGACGTTAGCGCCCCAGGCGTTGCCGTGTTCTGCCGCGACCTGCCAGAGCTGAACAGCTACGGCGATGATCGGAAGCACGCTATCCGCGAAGCCCTGGACGGGATTGAATCCACCCTCTCCATCTACGTCGATGAGCGCCGCTCGATTCCGCCGGCGTCCGCCCCGCTGGAAGGCGAACACGTTGTTCATCTACCTGCGGTGACCGTGGCGAAGATCGCGCTTTGGAACACCATGATGGAGCGAGATATGCGAAAGGCCGACTTGTGCCGACTGCTCGGTGTGCATCAGGCCCAAGGCGATCGCTTGGTCGACTTTCTTCACACCTCCAAAATGGATCAGGTCGAGCGCGCCCTGGATGCTCTTGAACTCTACGTTGATGTCAAGGTAATGAGCCAGAACCCAACCAAATTGTTGATTCGCCAAATTCAAGAGCCGACGGCCACCCGTTACCTCGTGCATCTTGCAAATAAAGGCTTGGATGAATTGAGCCTGCCAATTGGACTGGCACAGGAGTACGCCGCCGTTCCACCAAAGCTCGCAACCGTAGTTCTAGACGATGACGACGATAAGTTCTGGTGGCTCAGTGAAAGTTCTGAACGCCTCAGCAACTTTGGCTGGGACGCTTTTAGCCTTGCGAGACTGAAACATGAAGACCTGGGCCCTACTCATGACGAGGATTTGAAGCAACAAAAAACCCAGCGTGGCTGAAAACGAAAAGGCCCCGATTACTGTAGAGGCGCCTATGCCTCTCGTTATCCGCCGCAACGCAAAAGCCCCGATCCAAGTCGGGGCTTTCTCGTTTCTGCTAGACGCAAAACCCGCTCAATGGCGGGCTGTGCCTATCAGTTTTTGCAGACCACCTGCGGAGGCGCAGCAGGCGTCAGCTTTTGGGGGATCACAATCGAAGTGCCAGGCAAAGTGGTAACTTCAAGAACCGCCAACATGCAAATAAGCGCTGGCTCGCCATCTTTGCTTGGTCTGCCATCCACCCCTACCACTGCTTCGTAGTCTTTCCCGGGTTCCAGCTTGTAAACGAGCGCCTGGCCACCACAGGTCCGGTAAGAGCTGCCATTGCCCGCAATGGTCGCGCCCAGGGTTGCAATTTGGAATGGCAGATCCGTCCTGACGCGATACTCGGTCACGACCTCTTTGTAAGCCCCTTCCCCCATCCGAATTGCAGGGACGTACTGGATAAGACTGGGCCAAACTCTTTTCGGTATGCCAATGCTCGCCGACTTCAGGGGATACTGCGGGTAGTTGATGCTCGCCGTACCGTCCTGCCCGAAACGTCCGGCTTCTGCCATCTTATGCCGGGTAGCAGGAGCACAACTGCCGACGATGCTATCTCCATACACATCGGAGTTCGTGATAACGCGAACACGCGCCACGCCCTCTGATTGAGCAGGCTCTTCGTATGGAACTGAAGGTATTCCAGAGCAACCAGCAAGTGCTAAAGCAAGAAAAGTTATGGAAGTGACAACCCGCATGACCATGTCCTTATGTGTACGCCAACAAAAAAGGGCCCACCTTTCGGTGGGCCCTTCTAGACCGCCCAGCAGAGCGGATTTTGTTTGGTAGGCGCGATTGGACTCGAACCAACGACCCCCACCATGTCAAGGTGGTGCTCTAACCAACTGAGCTACGTGCCTGCTGTGAGGCGGCATTCTACGGAATTCCGGAGGGGTGTCAACACCTTTTTTTCACCTAACCCTATGAATATGCAAAATATTTAATTTCGCCGATGCGACGAAGACTTGGCGGTGGCTGGCGGCCGATTTTTATCTCGGGTAGGATCGCTGCATTCGTAAAAAATATAAAACAGAGGTTGCAGAATGGCGAACACATCCTATCCAGCGTCCTATTACGCCGCGTCGGCCAACCCCACTCCTCCGCGCCCTACCCTGCAGGATGACGTCGAGACGGATGTGTGCGTGATCGGCGCTGGTTACACCGGCCTGTCCTCTGCACTGTTTTTGCTGGAGAACGGTTTCAAAGTCACCGTGCTTGAGGCGGCGAAGGTCGGCTTTGGGGCTTCGGGTCGCAACGGCGGGCAGATCGTTAACAGTTATAGCCGCGATATTGATGTGATCGAACGCAGCGTTGGCCCTCAGCAGGCGCAGTTGCTGGGCAACATGGCGTTTGAGGGTGGACGGATCATTCGTGAGCGGGTGGCGAAGTATCAGATTCAGTGTGATTTGAAGGACGGCGGCGTATTCGCCGCCCTCACCGCTAAACAGATGGGCCACCTGGAGTCGCAGAAGCGCTTATGGGAGCGTTTCGGGCATACCCAGTTGGAGTTGCTGGATCAGCGGCGTATTCGCGAGGTGGTGGCTTGCGATGAGTATGTGGGCGGCATGCTCGATATGAGCGGCGGGCATATTCATCCGCTCAACCTGGCGCTGGGCGAAGCGGCGGCGGTGGAGTCGCTGGGTGGGGTGATTTATGAACAGTCGCCTGCGGTGCGTATCGAACGAGGCGCCAGCCCGGTGGTGCATACACCACAGGGCAAGGTCAGGGCCAAGTTCATTATCGTGGCGGGCAATGCCTACCTGGGCAACCTGGTGCCGGAGCTGGCCGCCAAGTCCATGCCGTGCGGCACCCAGGTCATCGCCACTGAGCCGCTGGGTGATGAGCTGGCTCGCCGCCTACTGCCGCAGGATTATTGCGTTGAAGACTGCAACTACCTGCTTGATTACTACCGCCTGACCGGCGACAAGCGCCTGATCTTCGGGGGCGGCGTGGTATATGGCGCGAGGGATCCGGCGAACATTGAGGCGATCATTCGGCCGAAGATGCTCAAGGCCTTCCCGCAGCTCAAGGATGTGAAGATCGATTACGCCTGGACCGGAAATTTCCTGCTGACGCTGTCGCGTCTTCCACAGGTCGGGCGACTGGGGGATAACATTTATTATTCCCAGGGCTGCAGCGGCCACGGCGTGACGTATACGCATCTGGCGGGCAAGGTTCTGGCGGAAGCACTGCGGGGTCAGGCTGAGCGCTTTGATGCGTTTGCCGACCTGCCCCACTACCCTTTCCCCGGTGGGCAGTTGTTGCGTACGCCGTTCGCGGCAATGGGGGCTTGGTATTACGGGTTGCGGGATAAATTGGGGTTCTGAAGCCACCAACAACAAGGGCTGCTTCGCAGCCCTGCGGGGATAAATCCCCTCGCCACAGCAAGCTCCCTCGCCACGGGTTTGTTCCAATGTCATTTCGCCAAAAACAAAAAACCCCGGTCTTTCGACCAGGGTCTTTGCTATCGATTAGAAGTAGCTTTGCAGCTTTCTTCTTAGCTTCAAGGCGTTCAGTGGGCCTCAAAGCAGATATGGCGCAGCGGACGGGACTCGAACCCGCGACCCCCGGCGTGACAGGCCGGTATTCTAACCGACTGAACTACCGCTGCGTATCGCTATGGACTTGCGTCCAGTTAACTCGTCTGACCCAACCCCTTTGAGCTTGGATCTCGAACCAGGCGAACCTGCTTCGGAAGTTTTTCCTAACGGGACTCGAACCCGCGACCCCCGGCGTGACAGGCCGGTATTCTAACCGACTGAACTACCGCTGCGCGTCGGTGGAGGCTTTTGACAGCTTCCGTCTTGCTTTCGCAAAACTCTCGTAAAACATGGTGGGTGATGACGGGATCGAACCGCCGACATTCTGCTTGTAAGGCAGACGCTCTCCCAGCTGAGCTAATCACCCTTTGCTTCGTTGAGGCCGCGAAATTTACGCAGGTACCGAAGCTAAGTCAATAGCAGGGTTGGTTTTTTTTCAAAAACAGCTTCGAGCGGCAAGCTTCAAGCTACAAGTCAGAAGCACCAACACCGCATAGTCGCTTGCAGCATGCAGCTCGCCACTTGCAGCTGCTCCTCACTCATAAATCATTTTCTTGGTCATGCCGCCGTCCACCACGAACTCCTGCCCCGTGACAAAACCGGCGTTACGCGACAACAGCCACGCCACCATCGCCGCCACGTCCTCTACCGTGCCTACCCTGCCCGCTGGATGCTGGGCGTGATCGGCGTCGGTCAGCGGCTGTGCACGACGCTGTGAGGGATCGCGCGCGTCGATCCAGCCAGGGCTGACGGCGTTCACCCGGATCTCCGGCCCGAGGCTGATGGCCAGGGCATGAGTCAGGGCCAGCAAGCCGCCCTTGCTCGCCGCATAGGCTTCGGTGTCGGGTTCCGATTGCGCAGCGCGGGTCGAGGCCAGGTTGACGATGGCGCCGTTGTGAGCGCGCAGATACGGCGCGCAGTGCTTGGCCAGCAGCATCGGCCCACCCAGGTTCACCGCCAGGACCCGATTCCAATAAGCCAGGTCCAGGCTTTCCAGGGTGATGTTGTGCGGGTCGGCGATGGCCGCGTTGCACACCAGCGCGTCGAGCCGCCCGAACTGCCCAAGCACCTCGGCGATACCGGTGGCGACCTGCGCCTCGTCCGCCACGTCCATGGCAATGAACCAGGCATTGTCGCCCAGGGTCTTCGCCACCTTGGAACCGCGTTCGCGATCCAGGTCGGTCAGCACCACCTGCCAGCCTTCACAGATCAGCCAGGCAGCGATGCCCAGGCCGATGCCCCGTGCGGCGCCCGTAACCAGGGCAACCCGGCCATGAGTGCCGCTCGGTGGCGTTGCCAGCTCGATCACAAGGCCGCCAACCCGCGGGCCAGGTCGGCTTGCAGGTCAGCCACGTCTTCCAGGCCGACTGCAACGCGGATCAAGCTGTCACGAATACCCGCCGATTCACGCTCCTGGGGCGACAGGCGACCGTGGGACGTGGTGCTCGGGTGGGTGATGGTGGTCTTGCTGTCACCCAGGTTGGCGGTGATGGAAATCAACCGGGTCGCGTCGATGAAGCGCCAGGCGCCCTCCTTGCCCCCCTTGACCTCAAAGCTCACCACCGCGCCGAAACCGCGTTGCTGACGCAAGGCCAGGTCATGCTGCGGATGGCTCTTTAGGCCGGCGTAATGCACCTTCTCGATGCCATCCTGCTGCTCCAGCCACTCGGCCAAGGCCTGGGCATTGGCGCAATGGGCTTTCATGCGCAGGCCCAGGGTTTCCAGGCCCTTGAGGAAGATCCAGGCGTTGAACGGGCTGAGGGTGGGGCCTGCGGTGCGCAAAAAGCCCACGACTTCTTTCATCTGTTCGCCACGACCGGCCACCACGCCGCCCATGCAACGACCCTGGCCGTCGATGAACTTGGTGGCCGAATGCACCACCACGTCCGCACCCATTTTCAGCGGTTGTTGCAGCGCCGGGGTACAGAAGCAGTTATCGACCACCAGCATGGCGCCCTTGGCGTGGGCGATTTCCGCCAGCGCGGCGATGTCCACCAGCTCGGCCAGAGGGTTGGAAGGCGACTCGACGAACAGCAACTTGGTATTGGCCTTGATTGCCGCATCCCAAGCAGACAGGTCCGCCAGGGGCACGTAATCGACTTCCACGCCAAAGCGCTTGAAGTACTTTTCGAACAGGCTGATGGTCGAGCCGAAGACGCTGCGCGACACCAGCACGTGGTCGCCAGCGCTGCACAGGCTCATCACCACGGCCATGATCGCGGCCATGCCGGTGGCAGTGGCCACCGCTTGCTCGGCGCCTTCCAGGGCGGCGATGCGCTCCTCGAAGGCCCGCACGGTCGGGTTGGTGTAACGCGAGTAAACGTTGCCCGGCACTTCACCGGCAAACCGTGCGGCTGCATCGCCAGCAGTGCGGAACACGTAGCTGGAGGTAAAAAACATCGGATCGCCATGTTCGGCTTCCGGTGTACGGTGCTGACCCGCGCGAACCGCCAGGGTATCGAACGCTACGCCTTCAAGGTCGCTGTCCAGCCGACCGGCATCCCAATCCTGACTCATGCTGTCACTCCTGAAATCGGTTTAAACGCAAACCGGCCCCTCAGGGCCGGTTGGTTAATCAATTGTTGTACAGATCGATGATCGCGCTGACCGCCTGAGTCTTGGCCTTGGACGCATCGTTACGTGCGTTCTCGATCTTGTTCAGGTAGGCCTCGTCGACGTCGCCGGTGACGTACTTGCCGTCGAATACCGCGCAATCGAAGTGCTCGATCTTGATCTTGCCGCCACCGACCGCTTCGATCAGGTCCGGCAGGTCCTGGTAGATCAACCAGTCGGCGCCGATCAGGTCGGCCACATCCTGGGTGGTACGGTTATGAGCGATCAGCTCATGGGCACTCGGCATGTCGATGCCGTAGACGTTAGGGTAGCGCACGGCCGGGGCCGCAGAGCAGAAATACACGTTCTTGGCGCCGGCTTCACGGGCCATCTGAATGATCTGCTTGCACGTGGTGCCACGGACGATGGAGTCGTCCACCAGCATCACGTTCTTGCCGCGGAACTCCAGTTCGATGGCGTTGAGCTTCTGGCGTACGGATTTTTTCCGTGCAGCCTGGCCTGGCATGATGAAGGTCCGGCCAATGTAGCGGTTCTTCACGAAGCCTTCGCGGAACTTGACGCCCAGGTGGTTCGCCAGCTCCAGGGCCGCGGTGCGGCTGGTGTCCGGGATCGGGATGACCACGTCGATGTCATGGTCCGGACGCTCGCGCAGGATCTTGTCGGCGAGTTTCTCACCCATGCGCAGGCGGGCCTTGTAGACCGAGACGCCATCGATGATCGAGTCCGGACGCGCCAGGTAGACGTGTTCGAAGATGCACGGGGTCAGGGACGGGTTGGTCGCGCACTGACGGGTGTGCAGCTTGCCGTCTTCTGTGATGTAGACCGCTTCGCCCGGGGCCAGGTCGCGAATCAGGGTGAAGCCCAGCACGTCCAGGGACACGCTTTCGGAGGCAATCATGTATTCGACGCCTTCGTCGGTGTGGCGCTGGCCGAACACGATCGGGCGGATGCCGTGGGGATCGCGGAAACCGACGATGCCGTAGCCGGTGATCATTGCCACCACCGCATAGCCGCCGACGCAACGGTTGTGCACGTCGGTCACGGCGGCAAATACGTCTTCTTCGGTCGGCTGCAGCTTGCCGCGCTGGGCCAGCTCATGGGCGAACACGTTGAGCATCACTTCCGAGTCGGAATTGGTGTTGACGTGGCGCAAGTCAGATTCGTAGATCTCCTTGGCCAGTTGCTCGACGTTGGTCAGGTTGCCGTTGTGCGCCAGGGTGATGCCGTACGGCGAGTTGACGTAGAACGGCTGGGCTTCAGCCGACGTCGAGCTGCCCGCGGTCGGGTAGCGCACGTGGCCGATACCCATGTGGCCGACCAGGCGCTGCATGTGGCGCTGGTGGAACACATCACGCACCAGGCCGTTGTCCTTGCGCAGGAATAACCGGCCGTCATGGCTGGTCACGATACCGGCAGCGTCCTGGCCGCGGTGCTGGAGCACGGTTAGCGCGTCATACAGCGCCTGATTGACGTTCGACTTACCGACGATACCGACGATGCCACACATGCGACGCAACCCCTACTTAATGGATCTGAACTGAACAACACTCACTGCGGCGTTTTGGCCGTCGGCAAGAGGTGTTCCTTGAACGGTATTTCAGCGGGTACGCTGATACCGCTGGCAAGCCACTGACTACTCCAACCCAGGATCAGGTTTTTGGACCAGTCTGCGACCAATAGAAATTGTGGCACGAGCCGGGACTCCTGCCACCACGTATCCTGCTGTACCGGCCCCAGGCTCAAGAGCCCGACGGCCACGACCACCAGCAACGCGCCACGCGCCGCGCCAAAGGCCATGCCCAGGAACCGGTCCGTCCCGGAAAGCCCGGTGACGCGAATCAGTTCGCCGATCAGATAATTGATCATTGCGCCAACCAGCAAGGTGGCGATAAACAAGATGGCACAGCCCGCGATCACGCGAGCCGACGGAGTTTCGATGTATCCGGCGAGGTACTGGGACAGCGAACCACCAAACATCCAGGCTACGACTCCCGCGATGATCCAGGTCAGCAGCGAGAGGGCTTCCTTGACGAAGCCGCGACTCAGACTGATCAATGCGGAGATGGCGACGATCGCAACGATCGCCCAGTCAACCCAGGTAAATGGCACGGTGCAGCCTACAGACGGATAAGGCGGCGCATTTTAGCAGAGCGCAGGGCTGTCGGTAAGCTGCACGATTCAAATCAGCCAAATCGCTGTCAGCCGCGCTCTGGCTGGAAGCGCACCACAAAACCCTTGAGGTTCTGCTGGCGGCTGAGCAGATCACGCAGGCGATCGGCTTCGGCGCGCTCGATCAGCGGCCCGACAAACACCCGGTTCTTGCCATCGGCGGAACGGATGTAGGCGTTGTAGCCCTGGCTGCGCAGGGTTTTCTGCAAGTTCTCGGCACTTTCACGGCTGGTCAGGCTGGCCAGCTGCACCGACCAGCTGACCGACAGGCCATTGGCATCCACGCGGCTTTGCGTGGTGTCAGGCTTGGTCGTGGCGGCGGTAATCGGCTGGCTTGGGGCCGGCTTGACCGCTGGAGCAGCCGGAACGGGAGCTGGAGTCGGAGCGACTGACGGCTTGGTCGGTGCGGCAGACGCAGGCGTTGCGGGTACAGGCGCAATCGGCATCGACGGCGCCGATTGCTCGGCCAATTCCTCGTCGCTCGGGACAGGTTCCTGAGGCAACGCCTGGGGCTCGGGCACCGCCACTGGCTCGACTTGCACCGGCGGCACCGAAGGTGCCTGGGGCGCGGCCGGCGCGTCGACCGTGACCTGGCGTTGCTCGTCCTGACGGGAAAACAGCATCGGCAGGAAAATCACCGCCAAGGCCACCAACACCAGGGCCCCGACCATGCGCTGCTTGTACGCCTTATCCAGCAATGCCATCTGCAGCCTCCTCCGTGGAGCGCCGGGCCAACCATTGAAGGGCCTCGGCAACACAAAAAAATGATCCGAACAGCAGGATTTCATCATCGGCCGTCGCCAGGGCGCACTGCCCTTCCAGCGCGGCGGCCACGCTAGCGTAGGCCTGCACTGAAGCGCCATGGCGCTGCAAGGCTTCCTGCAACTGCGCCGCGGTACGCGAGCGCGGCGAATCCAGTGGCGTCACCGCCCAATGCTGGACACTAGCACCCAACGCCTCGACAACGCCATCCAGATCCTTGTCAGACAGTAGCCCGAACACCGCCAGGCGCCGCCCCACCACGGGTCGCCGTGCCAGGCGCTCGGCCAGGTACTGCGCCGCGTGGGGGTTATGGCCGACATCCAGCAACAGGTTCAGACGCTTGCCTTGCCAGTCGAACTGACGACGATCGAGGCGCCCGACCACACGGGTCGCCTGCAGCGCCTGGACGATTTGCCCGGCATCCCATGGCAAGCCCAGCAACAGATAGGCCTGGAGCGCCAGCGCGGCGTTTTCCATCGGCAGGTCCAGCAAGGGCAGATCGTGCAACTCCACTGGATTGCCCTGCAGGTCGCTGCCGCGCCATTGCCAATGCTGCTCGGTCATCGCCAGGTCGAAATCCCGCCCGCGCAGAAAGAACGGGCAGCTCAATTCGCGCACCTTGTCCAGCAACGGCTGGGGGGGATTGAGATCGCCGCAAAGCGCAGGCGCGCACCGGCGAAAGATGCCGGCCTTCTCGAAGGCCACGGATTCGCGGGTATCGCCCAGGTAATCGGCATGGTCCACACCAATGCTGGTGACCAGTGCAATGTCTGCGTCCACCAGGTTGACCGTATCCAACCGTCCGCCCAGGCCGACCTCCAGTACAACCGCATCGAGACCGGCACGGGCAAACAACCAGAACGCCGCCAGGGTGCCCATCTCGAAATACGTGAGGGTTGTATCGCCTCGCCCGGCTTCCACCGCGGCAAAGGCTTCGCACAGCTGGACGTCAGTGGCTTCGACGCCGTTCACTTGCACCCGCTCGTTGTAGCGCAGCAGGTGCGGCGAGCTGTAGACACCGACGCCCAGCCCCTGGGCCCGCAGCAGCGAAGCCACGAAGGCGCAGGTCGAACCCTTGCCGTTGGTGCCAGTGACGGTGATGACCCGGGGCGCCGGCTTGGACAGCCCCATCCGGGACGCTACCGCTTGCGACCGCTCCAGCCCCATGTCGATGGCCGAAGGATGCAACTGCTCGAGGTAGGCAAGCCAGTCGCCCAGGGTGCGTTGGGTCATAGTCCGGCAGGCACTGGCGGAACCACGATCGGCTCGATCGGCGCGGCGACGAATTTCGGCGTCGGCAGCCCCATCAGTTGCGCCAGCAGATTGCCCAGGCGCGGACGCAACTCCTGACGATGGATGATCATATCGATGGCGCCGTGCTCCAGCAGGAACTCACTGCGCTGGAAGCCTTCCGGCAGTTTTTCACGCACGGTCTGCTCGATCACGCGCGGGCCGGCAAAGCCGATCAAGGCTTTCGGCTCGCCGACGATCACGTCGCCCAACATGGCCAGACTGGCGGAAACACCACCGTAGACCGGGTCGGTCAGCACCGAGATGAACGGAATGCCTTCTTCGCGCAGACGCGCCAGCACCGCGGAGGTCTTGGCCATTTGCATCAGGGAGATCAGCGCTTCCTGCATCCGCGCACCGCCGGAAGCGGCGAAGCAGATCATCGGGCAACGGTTTTCCAGAGCGTAGTTGGCGGCACGAACGAAGCGCTCACCGACGATGGCACCCATGGAGCCGCCCATGAAGGAAAATTCGAAGGCCGACACCACCACCGGCATGCCCAGCAGGGTGCCACTCATGGATATCAGCGCGTCTTTTTCGCCGGTCTGCTTCTGGGCAGCGGTCAGGCGATCCTTGTACTTCTTGCCGTCACGGAATTTCAGACGGTCCACTGGCTCCAGGTCGGCACCCAGCTCAACACGGCCTTCTGCATCGAGGAAAATGTCGATACGGGCACGCGCACTGATGCGCATGTGATGGTTGCACTTGGGGCAAACGTCCAGGGTCTTTTCCAGCTCGGGGCGGTACAGCACCGCTTCGCAGGATGGACATTTGTGCCACAGACCTTCAGGCACCGAGCTTTTCTTCACCTCGGAACGCATGATCGAAGGGATCAGTTTGTCTACCAACCAGTTGCTCATGCTTTCTTTCTCCAGTACCGGCGGCCCGAACGCTTTGGTTCGCGGCCCCGCGTATGCCCTTGAGCTAAATTCATTGTGCGGCGAGTCGAGGGGCCACCACGGTCAGTGCAAAACATGACCTGCGTGCAACCCAACCTTCCTCAGCCATCCCGGCAACCGCACGGCGGCTACCACTTCGCTATCGGCCCACCCGGAGGCGGCACCTGCCTGCTTTGTACAGTGCTGGTATGGACGGCGGCAGTCTGCCAGCCGTCACATTGACGACTGGCTGCTGCGCACAGCGGCCATGAATGCACGAATCTTTGCAGGGTCCTTGATGCCCTTGCCCTGCTCCACACCTCCGCTCACGTCCACCGCGTAAGGGCGAACCTGGCGAATGGCCTGGGCCACGTTGTCCACGGTCAGGCCACCGGCCAGGATGATCGGTTTGTCCAGGCCTTGGGGCACCAGCGACCAATCGAACGCTTCGCCGGTCCCTCCGGGAACGCCTTCCACATAGGTGTCCAGCAAAATGCCGCTGGCACTGGCGAACGCTGCGCAACTGGCGGCAATGTCATCCCCGGCCTTGACCCGCAACGCCTTGATGTACGGGCGATGCCAGCCTTCGCAATCGGCCGGGGCCTCGTCGCCATGAAACTGCAACAGGCCCAGCGGCACCGCATCGAGTATTTCGCCTAACTCGCAACGACTGGCGTTGACGAACAGGCCCACGGGCGTCACGAACGGCGGCAAGGCCTGGATAATCGCCCTCGCCTGCTGCACCGTCACCGCGCGCGGGCTCTTGGCGTAAAACACCAGCCCGATGGCATCGGCCCCGGCCTCGACAGCCGCCAACGCGTCCTCGACGCGGGTAATCCCGCAAATCTTGCTGCGAACGACCGGCATGGTGGGTAAAACCTCAGGCAAATCCGTGAAAGTCCCGGATGGTAGCAAATGCTGCGGAGGGCGTCAGCCGTCGAGTTCCGAGAAGCCCGTGAGGAAATGTGGCCCGATGTAACGCTCCGGCAGCTCGAATTCATCGCGATATTCGACCTGTACCAGGTACAAGCCAAACGGGTGCGCGGTGACGCCACCGGAGCGACGGACACGGCTGTCGAGCACTTCCTTGATCCACTCCACCGGCCGTTCGCCAGCACCAATGGTCATCAGCACGCCGGCAATGTTGCGCACCATGTGATGCAGGAACGCGCTGGCGCGGATGTCGAGCACGATCATCTTGCCGTGACGGGTCACGCGCAGGTGATGCAACTCCTTGATCGGCGATTTGGCCTGGCACTGGCCGGCACGGAAGGCGCTGAAATCATGGACACCGACCAGGTATTGCGCGGCCTCGGCCATGCGTTCGACGTCCAGCGGGCGGTGATTCCAGGTGATTTCTTCAT
Organism: Pseudomonas sp. NFACC46-3; assembly: GCF_900114515.1. NCBI lineage: Bacteria > Pseudomonadati > Pseudomonadota > Gammaproteobacteria > Pseudomonadales > Pseudomonadaceae > Pseudomonas > Pseudomonas sp. NFACC46-3. The sequence goes on along the minus strand of NZ_FOTH01000011.1, from coordinate 128,262 downwards.
TCAGGTGCGCCGGGCGGATCTGATCGTTGTAGATCACGTAGCGATAACGCCGGGCGATGGCCTTGAAGCGTGCATGGAAATGCGCCGGCATCACCTTCGCCCAACTGACGCTGACGTCGTGGGGCAAGTTGATGTTGGCGCCCATCACCCAGGCCTTCATCGAACGCTCGACCTGGGTGTCGAAATGCACCACTTGGCCGCAGGCATGCACGCCGGCATCGGTACGGCCGGCGCAATGCAGCGACACGGGCGAGTCAGCGACTTTGGACAGGGCGTTTTCGAGGGTTTCCTGCACCGTCAACACACCGGAAGCCTGGCGCTGCCAGCCACGATAGCGCGAGCCTTTGTATTCAACGCCCAAGGCGATCCGGAAAAAGCCGTCGGCCGCCATTTCGGCGGCCGGGTTGTCTATGTTTGCCAAGAAATTACAGCCTGCTGAAGTACGCAAAGGCGGGCATTATAAGGCCGATGGCTTGGGATGCCACTCCGGCGGGTGATCCTGTGTTGAATGGGCTGGCGCTATCGCGAACAAGCTCGCTCCCACAGAGGCTCAGGTGATTTTCCAGACCAAGACAAGTCCTTGTGGCGAGGGAGCTTGCTCCCGCTGGGCTGCGAAGCAGACCCCCTCCATGGTGCGTCGAGCACTTTTGCGAGCGCTGCGCACTCGAGCGGGAGCAAGCTCCCTCGCCACCAAGAGCGGTGCGAATCACCCGCAAAAAAAAACGGCAGCCTCACCGGCTGCCGTTTTTGTATAACCGCTGATTCACGCCAGGCGCGACAACATCTCCTGCGCTTCGCTCTTCTGGGTAGCGTCGCCTTCGCTGAGGACTTCGCCGAGGATGTCGCGGGCGCCGTCGTTGTCGCCCATATCGATGTAGGCCTGGGCCAGATCGAGCTTGGTCGCCACTTCATCGGTACCGCTAAGGAAGTCGAAGTCCGGTTCGTCTTCGGCGCCGACCAAGGCATCTTCGGCGGTAAACGTCGGCTGGCCCAGGCTGTCGGACAGGCGATCCAGCTCGGCGTTCACATCGTCCAGCTCGGACTCGAAGGCATCCTTGGGCGCATCGTGCGCGTCCATTTCGTCAGACAGGGACAGATCGAAATCCGCTGGCAGTTCGAGATCGTCGGCTGGGATGTCGGCCAAGGCTGGCGTTTCAGTCGCAGGCAGATCCAGGCCCTTGAGGTCGTCGTCCAAGTCCAGCAGGAAGTCTTCATCGTCGAGCGCCGCAACCGGCGTCGGCGCCTCGGCGCCCAGGTCCAGGTCGAATTCCGACAGGTCGTCCAGGCTTTCGTTGGCTTCAGTCTGCTGCTTGAGCACCGACTCGAAACTCAGGTCGTCATCTTCCGGGAACGCGTCCAGCTCAGCGACAGGCTCTGGCGCCGGCGCAACCGGGGTCGCTTCCAGGTCATCCAGGCTCAGGTCGAAAGCGTTGTCCAACTCCTCGTCGGTCGGCGTCTTGTCTTCCAGCAGGTCCTTGACGTACTGCGCGTCCAGCTCTGCTGCCACGGTCGCGGCGGCCAAGCCTGCGGCGGTGGCGACCACCATGGCCGGGAAACGGCTTTTCAGCTGTTCGACCTGGGCGAAATTCTCGCCATTGGCCACCAATTGGCGTTCTTGGGCGACGAAAGCGTCGCGGTCGCCCTGCTGACCGTAGACTTCCATCAGCTTCAGGCGCAGGTCGCTGCGCTGAGGCTCGGCCTTGATGCCTTGCTCAAGCAAGTCAGCGGCCTGGTTCAAGCGACCGCGGTCGATATGGGACTGGGCCTGGGGCAGCACGTCGTCGGAGCGCTCGGCAGCCGGAGCCACCAATGGCGCCGCGATAGGCGGTGTGACCACCACAGGCGCGACCACCGGAGCCGGCTTGGGTACTGGCGCAGGGGCAGGCGCGGGTTTTGGCTCGAGTTTCACGCTTGGCGGTGGAACATCAATGCCCTCGAAGCTGCTCGGGGGCAGATCGAGCTCCGGGGAGAAGTCAGCCTCCTCCTCGAGGGCTCGAGCCATGCGCAAATGCTTTTCCGCTTCCTGTTGAGCCTTGCGGCGACGGGCGAGCAACAACAGCAGCAACAGCAGGAGCACCGCGCCGCCGCCAATCAATCCCAGCAGGATCGGGTTGGTCAGCAGGTCATTGTATTTTTGCTCGTTGGACGCGGCAGGCGTCGGCTCGACCGGAGCGGCAGGCGGCGTCGCTTCCGGGGCCGCCTCTGGCGCAGGCGCAGCCGTCGGGGCCTGTGCCGCTGGCGCAGGGGTCAACTCTGCGGACATTGCAGGAGGTGCCTCGCCAGCAGGAGGAACGGCAGCACCTTCGGCCTGCATCTTGGCCAGTTGGTTGTTCTTCAGCTCGATCAGGCGCTGCAGTTTGTCCAGTTGGCTCTGCAGATCTGCCATGCGACTTTTCAGTTCTTCGTTATCCCGGCGAGCCGAGTCGAGGCTTTCCTGGGTGACTGCAAGCTTGTTGCTAAGCGCCTGGGCATCGCCGGCAGCGCCCTTGCCCTTGCCGCCCGCCTTCGCCGAGTCGGCCGACACCAGGCTCAAGTTGTCGCGACCGGCAGCCTGCGCCGGCGCGCCTTCGCCACGGCCACGCTTGGTGGCATCCAACTGCTGCTTGCCAGCACCCGCCACGCCACGGCGACCCGAGCGCCAGGCGGCGTTCTGCGCAGCCACTTCAGCGATGGCCTGGGGTTGCGGCAGTGCAGTGCTTTGCACCGGGTCGGGCAGGCGCAAGACCTGACCGGTCTTGAGCAGGTTGATGTTGCCGTTGATGAATGCGTTCGGGTTCAACGCCTGGATCGCAAGCATGGTTTGCTGGACCGACCCACCATTACGCACCTTGGCGGCGATTTCCCACAGGGTATCGCGCGGCGTGGTGGTGTATTGGGAAGGCTTGGTGGCCCCGGTGACCGGCGTGGCCACGACCTGGGGCGGTTTCGCCCGGGCCGCGTCAGCGGCCTGTGGCGAGAATTTGGAAGGATCGAGCAATACGCTGTAGTCGCGCAGCAGACGGCCGTTGGGCCACATCACCTGCACCAGGAACTTGACCATCGGTTCAGACAGCGGCCGGCTGGACGTTACCCGCAGGACGCTCTTGCCATTGGCGTTGATCACCGGGGTGAAGCTCAGGTCGTTGAGAAAGGCCTGGCGGTCGACGCCGGCCTTGGCGAAGTCATCGGGCGAGGCCAGGCTCGGCACGACTTCGGCAGCGGTCAGTTGCTGGACGTCGAGCAACTCGATCTCGGCGACCAGAGGCTGGTTCGGCGTCGACTTCAGGGTCAATTCCCCGAGCCCGAGCGCTTGCGCCATACCGGAGGACAGCGCCGAGGCGGCCGCTATTGCTAACACCAGTTTGCGAACTTGAACCATAGCCTCTTCCTTTGTTTGAACATTCCTCGGCCAGCGAGAAGGTATTGATGCCGCTGCCGTAAGGCATTGCGCGCAGCCCCGATGCGACGGTGCGCGCGATCATTTCACTCATGCCCCGGGAAAGTCGCCCAGAGGGATGTTCGCCTTCAGCACTCCGACCAAGCATAGCGCCCAGCTAGAATCATTCGACAAATTGATGCCAAGTATCTTTTACAGCAAGTCTTTTATCAACAACTCAGCCACCTGCACGGCATTGAGTGCCGCGCCCTTGCGCACGTTATCTGACGTCAGCCACATATTTAGTTCCGCCGGATCGTCGATCCCACCGCGCACACGACCAACGTAGACCACATCCTGCTCCACCGCATCGCCCACCGCCGTCGGATAATCGCCCGCATCCACCAACTCGATACCGGGTGCCGCTTCCAACGCCGCGTTGACCTTGACCAGGTCGACGGGACTCGCAGACTGCACAGTCACGCTAAAGCTATCGCCAAAAAACACCGGGGCTTGAATGCAAGTTACGGAAATCTTTAACAAAGGTTGATTCAGCAGCTGGCGCAACTCGCGGACCAGGCGCTTTTCCAGCTGCGTATGACCCTGCTCGTCCGGGGTGCCGACCTGGGCCAGCAGGTTGAACGCCATCTGTCGATCAAAGAATTTCGGCTCCAGCGGACGGGCGTTGAGCAGCTCGGCGGTCTGGCGCGCCAACTCGCTCACCGCCACGCGGCCCTGGGCCGACACAGCGAGGCTCGCGGTCAGGCTGATGCGCTGCAAGTCCAGGCATTCGCGCAGCGGCGCCAGCACCACCGCCAAGGCCGTGGCCGAAGCGCTGGGGCTGCTGACCTGCAACGGCTTGCCCAAGCCGGCGAGCATCTGGGCATTGGCTTCCGGCACGATCTGCGGGGCCTGTTCAGGCGGCAAGGCCCCGGACAGGTCGATCAGCGCACAGCCAGCCGCCGTGGCCCGCGGGGCGAAACTCAGGGTCACTGCCGGACCAGCGGCGAAGAACACCAGTTGGACCTTGCTGAAATCGAACTCGTCGACTTCGCGCACCCGCACGTTTTTGCCGCGGAACATCACCGAGCTGCCTGCCGATTCGCTGCTGGCCAGCAGGTGCAGGTTGCCGACCGGGAAGTCCCGCTCTTCGAGAATCTGCACGAGGGTTTCGCCGACAGTACCGGTGGCGCCGATCACGGCAATATCAAAGGACTGGCTCATGGGTCTACCTCAGGTAAAACGTGGGGAGCGGCACTTTACCGGGTGGCTGGCGGGCAAGCAATTGAACACAAGAGAACCTGTGGCACTCACCCGACCGAGATAAAAAAACCCGCACCTCTCACAAGGCACGGGTTCTTTCACAGCAGCAATCGATCAACGTTCGAGCAGGATCCGCAGCATGCGACGCAGCGGTTCGGCCGCGCCCCACAGCAGTTGGTCGCCGACGGTGAAGGCACCGACGAACTGCGAACCCATGTTCAGTTTGCGCAGACGGCCCACCGGTACGTTCAGGGTGCCGGTGACCTTGGTCGGGCTCAGCTCCTGCATGCTGATTTCGCGGTTGTTCGGCACCAGCTTGACCCAAGGGTTGTGCTGGCTGATCAGCCCTTCGATGTCGGCGATCGGCACGTCTTTGTTCAGCTTGATGGTCAGCGCCTGGCTGTGGCAGCGCATGGCGCCGATGCGCACGCAGATGCCGTCCACCGGGATCGGGCTCTTGAAGCGACCGAGGATCTTGTTGGTTTCGGCCTGGGCCTTCCACTCTTCGCGGCTCTGGCCGTTAGGCAGTTCCTTGTCGATCCAGGGGATCAGGCTGCCGGCCAGCGGTACGCCGAAGTTCTCGGTCGGGTAGGCATCGCTGCGCATCGCCTCGGCGACCTTGCGGTCGATGTCGAGGATCGCGCTGGCCGGGTTGGCCAGGTCATCGGCGACGGCGGCGTGGGTGGCGCCCATCTGTTTGATCAGCTCGCGCATGTTCTGCGCGCCGGCACCGGACGCCGCCTGGTAGGTCATGGCGCTCATCCATTCCACCAGACCGGCTTCGAACAGGCCGCCCAGGCCCATCAGCATCAGGCTGACGGTGCAGTTGCCGCCGATGTAGTTCTTGGTGCCCGCGTCCAGCTGCTGGTCGATGACCTTGCGGTTGACCGGGTCGAGGATGATCACCGCGTCGTCCTGCATGCGCAGGCTGGAAGCGGCGTCGATCCAGTAACCCTGCCAGCCGGCTTCACGCAGCTTGGGGAAGACTTCGCTGGTGTAGTCGCCACCCTGGCAGGTCAGGATCACGTCGAGGGTCTTGAGCTCTTCGATGCTGTAGGCATCCTTGAGCGCACCGATGTCCTTGCCCACGGACGGGCCCTGGCCACCGACATTGGAAGTGGTGAAAAACACCGGCTCAATGAGATCGAAATCCTGCTCTTCCAGCATTCGCTGCATGAGCACGGAACCGACCATGCCGCGCCAACCGATCAGACCTACACGTTTCATCGCAACTACACCTATACAAAAGTGGGCCACCGTCGGAGCGGTGGGCCCGAAAGATTACAGATTCCGCAGCGCGGCGACTACTGCATCGCCCATTTGCTGCGTACCGACTTTGGTACAACCTTGCGACCAGATGTCACCGGTGCGCAAGCCTTGGTCCAGGACCACACTGACGGCTTTTTCGATCGCGTCGGCGGCATCGTTCAAGTTGAAGCTGTAGCGCAGCATCATCGACACCGACAGGATGGTCGCCAACGGGTTGGCAATGCCCTGTCCGGCGATGTCCGGCGCCGAACCGTGGCACGGCTCGTACATGCCCTTGTTGTTGGCATCCAGGGAAGCCGACGGCAGCATGCCGATGGAGCCGGTGAGCATCGACGCTTCGTCGGACAGGATGTCGCCGAACATGTTGTCGGTGACGATCACGTCGAACTGCTTCGGCGCACGCACCAGTTGCATGGCGGCGTTGTCGACGTACATGTGGCTCAGTTCGATGTCCGGGTAATCCTTGGCCACCTGCTCGACCACTTCACGCCACAGTTGGCTGGAAGCCAGTACGTTGGCCTTGTCCACCGAGCACAGCTTCTTGCCACGCACGCGAGCCATGTCGAAGCCGACCCGGGCGATACGGCGGATTTCGCTTTCGCTGTACGGCAGGGTGTCGTAGGCCTGGCGCTCGCCATTTTCCAGCTCACGAGTGCCACGCGGGGCGCCGAAATAGATACCACCGGTCAACTCGCGGACGATGAGGATGTCCAGGCCCGAGACGATTTCCGGCTTCAGGCTCGACGCATCGGCCAGTTGCGGATAAAGAATCGCCGGACGCAGGTTGCCGAACAGGCCCAGTTGCGCGCGAATCTTCAGCAGGCCGCGCTCAGGACGGATGTCGCGTTCGATCTTGTCCCACTTCGGGCCGCCCACGGCACCCAACAGCACGGCATCGGCTGCACGGGCACGGTCCAGGGTTTCATCGGCCAGGGGCACGCCGTGCTTGTCGATGGCGGCGCCGCCGATCACGTCGTGGCTGAGTTCGAAGCCAAGGCCATACTTGTCGTTTGCCAGCTCCAGGACCTTGACCGCTTCGGCCATGATTTCCGGGCCAATACCGTCACCGGGGAGAATCAGAATCTGCTTGCTCATGCGTTCCTCGTTTGCGCTATCGGCGCGCCAGGCTTTGTGTCCCTGGCGGGCCGGGAAAAATGCTATCGCTCGGCCCACAGCACCAGTACATCTGTACTGAACGAACCATCGGCCTCAATCTGAAAATATTCACGCACTTCGTCGCCCATCGAGCGCTGCAGCTGGAGAATCGCCGCCCGCATCACCTCGGGGGTACGCATGCGCTCGACCCACGAGCGGTACTCCAGGCGCAGGCGCTGACGCGAAGTACTGCGGGTGTGCAGCCCCGCCTCGCTGACCTGCCGCAACCACTCACCGGCCGAATAATCGCGTACATGGCTGGTGTCGCGCAGCACTTCGACGCTTTGCAGGTACGTGTCCAGCAACGGCGCGCCAGGCGACAGGACATCGATGAACGCCGCCACGCCGCCCGGCTTGAGCACCCTACGCACTTCCCGCAAGGCCAGGCCCAGATCGCTCCAATGATGCGCCGAGTAACGGCTGAACACGAAGTCGAACTCAGCGTCGGCGAACGGCAGGTGCTCGGCGGCGCCCCGTACCGTGCCGATATTACCCAAGCCACGCTCGGCAGCCGCCGTGGCAACCACGTCGAGCATCTGCTGGGACAAATCATAAGCCACTACTTCACCGGCCAGCGGCGCCACGTGGAAACTCACATGGCCGGCACCGCACCCCAGGTCCAGCACCCGGGCATCGCCACGACCGGCCAATGCAGCTTGTAGCAGCGCGAATTCAGCACCCTGGGCGTGCACGGCACTGCTCAGATAGGCCGAGGCCTGTTCACCGAATTGCTTTTGTACAACCTGACTGTGGGCGGTGCTGGTCATGGGATGTCCTTGTGGTTTTGTCTTGCCTGGGCCGGCCCCATCGCGAGCAAGCTCGCTCCCACGGGGGCTTTGTGAACGCCGCAAATCCAATGTGGGAGCGAGCTTGCTCGCGATGGTGTCTTTACGCCTTACGCAAAATCAAGCATCGCGAAACAACCAAGGCTGGCTCGCCCGGTGCTTGGCCTCGAACGCAGCAATCGCCTCGCCGTCCTGCAAAGTCAGGCCGATATCGTCCAGGCCGTTGAGCAGGCAATGCTTGCGGAACGCGTCGATCTCGAAACCCAGCACCTTGCCGTCGGGACGGGTCACGGTCTGGGCGGCCAGGTCGATCTGCAACTGATAGCCCGGGTTGGCCTCGACCTGCTGGAACAGCTCATCCACGTCAGCATCGCTGAGGATGATCGGCAGCAAACCGTTCTTGAAGCTGTTGTTGAAGAAAATGTCGGCATAGCTCGGCGCGATGATGCTGCGGAAACCGTACTCTTCCAGGGCCCATGGCGCATGCTCACGGCTCGAGCCGCAGCCGAAGTTCTCACGGGCCAGCAGCACGCTGGCGCCTTGGTAACGCTCGGCGTTGAGCACGAAATCCTTGTTCAATGGGCGCTTGGAGTTGTCCTGGTACGGCTGGCCGACATCCAGGTAGCGCCACTCGTCGAACAGGTTCGGGCCGAAGCCGGTGCGCTTGATGGACTTCAGGAACTGCTTGGGAATGATCTGGTCGGTGTCGACGTTGGCACGATCCAAAGGCGCGACAAGACCGGTGTGCTGGGTAAAAGCTTTCATGCTGCGCTCCTTCAGATCAATTCGCGGACGTCGACGAAACGGCCGTTGACAGCCGCCGCCGCGGCCATGGCCGGGCTCACCAGGTGCGTACGGCCACCGGCGCCCTGACGGCCTTCGAAGTTACGGTTGGAGGTGGAGGCGCAATGTTCGCCCGACTCCAAACGGTCCGGGTTCATCGCCAGGCACATCGAGCAGCCCGGCTCCCGCCATTCGAAACCAGCTTCGAGGAAAATCTTGTCCAGCCCTTCTGCTTCCGCCTGGGCCTTCACCAGGCCCGAGCCCGGTACCACGATGGCCTGCTTGATGGTCGAGGCGACTTTGCGGCCCTTGGCGATCACTGCTGCGGCGCGCAGGTCTTCGATCCGCGAGTTGGTGCAGGAGCCGATGAACACGCGGTCGAGCTGAATATCAGTGATCGCCTGGTTGGCGCTCAAGCCCATGTATTTCAAGGCGCGGACGATGGAGTCGCGCTTGACCAAGTCCATTTCCTTGGCCGGATCCGGTACGTTCTGGTCCACCGCCAACACCATCTCAGGCGAAGTGCCCCAGCTGACTTGCGGCTTGATCTGCGTTGCGTCGAGCTCGACCACGGTGTCGAACTTGGCATCGGCGTCGGAGACCAGGTCTTTCCAGGCCTCGACCGCCATGTCCCATTCGGCGCCTTTCGGGGCGAACGGACGGCCCTTGACGTATTCCACGGTTTTTTCATCGGCGGCCACCAGGCCCACGCGGGCACCGGCCTCGATGGACATGTTGCAGATGGTCATGCGGCCTTCGACGGACAAGTCACGGATCGCGCTGCCCGCGAACTCGATGGCATGGCCGTTACCGCCGGCGGTGCCGATCTTGCCGATCACCGCCAGGACGATGTCCTTGGCGGTCACGCCGAACGGCAACTTGCCCTCGACGCGCACCAGCATGTTTTTCATTTTCTTGGCGACCAGGCACTGGGTGGCAAGCACATGCTCCACCTCGGAGGTGCCGATGCCATGGGCCAGGGCGCCGAAAGCACCGTGGGTCGAGGTGTGCGAGTCACCGCAGACCACGGTCATGCCAGGCAAGGTCGCGCCCTGCTCCGGGCCGATGACGTGGACGATGCCCTGACGCACATCATTCATCTTGAATTCAACGATGCCGTATTCGTCACAGTTATCGTCGAGGGTCTGGACCTGCAGGCGCGAGACCTGGTCGACAATGGCTTCGATGCCGCCCTTGCGCTCCGGGGTGGTAGGTACGTTGTGGTCCGGGGTCGCGATGTTGGCATCGATACGCCAAGGCTTGCGCCCGGCCAGGCGCAGGCCTTCGAAGGCTTGCGGCGACGTCACTTCATGAATGATGTGACGGTCGATATAGATCAGCGCCGAGCCATCGTCGCGCTGCTTGACCAAATGCGAATCCCAGAGCTTGTCGTAGAGCGTTTTGCCGGCCATCAGACGGTTTCCTCATCAGCTTGTTTCTATGCCCCGGGCCCTGAACGAATCAATAACCCCTTGGCTTGTGAGGCTGATCCTATGGGGTTACATTAAATAACTCAAATTCATATTTTTCATACTTTGCATAACCAACTGGAATTCAACCGGAACCGCCATGGACCTCGCCAACCTCAATGCCTTTATAGCCATCGCCGAGACGGGCAGTTTCTCCGGCGCCGGCGAACGCTTGCACCTGACCCAGCCGGCCATCAGCAAGCGCATTGCCGGCCTCGAACAACAGCTCAAAGTACGCCTGTTCGACCGTCTCGGTCGTGAAGTGGGCCTGACCGAGGCGGGCCGGGCCCTGTTGCCTCGGGCCTATCAGATCCTCAACGTGCTGGACGACACCCGCCGCGCCCTGACCAACCTGACCGGCGAAGTGACAGGGCGCCTGACACTCGCCACCAGCCACCACATAGGCCTGCACCGCCTACCGCCGTTATTGCGGGAATTCACCCGACGCTACCCCCAGGTGGCGCTGGATATCCAGTTCCTGGATTCGGAAGTGGCCTACGAAGAAATCCTCCATGGTCGGGCGGAACTGGCCGTCATCACCCTCGCCCCCGAACCCCATACGCTGGTACGGGCCAAGCCAGTGTGGGACGACCCCCTGGATTTCGTGGTCGCCCCGGAGCATGCGCTGCTGGAAAACGGCGCGGTCAGCCTGGCGGACGTTGCCTTGCATCCAGCGGTTTTCCCGGGGGGCAACACGTTTACCCATCACATCGTGCAACGGCTGTTCGAAGCCCAGGGCCTGACGCCGAACATCGCCATGAGCACGAATTACCTGGAAACCATAAAAATGATGGTCTCCATCGGCCTGGCCTGGAGCGTCTTGCCCCGCACCATGCTCGACGAACAGGTGGCGCGCATTCCTTTGCCGGGCATACAACTCAGTCGCCAGCTAGGCTATATCTTGCACACCGAACGGACGCTATCGAATGCCGCACGGGCTTTCATGGCCTTACTGGACGCACAAATCGATTTGCCAGGGACAAGGGCATAGGTTGTGCCGCGCCTGTAGGGCCCGAACGCTTGTGCTTTATGCCCAAACCCGCTCAAGGCTCGCGAGATAATGCCCAAACCCGCTGACCACCTTCCGCCCTTGCCACGCATCCAGGCGCTCGACCCGAAACGGTCCGAACAAAGCTGGGACAGCGCGCAGCAGTTGCTGGCCGCCCTGAACGGTGCACGGCTGGGGGCCTGGTCGTGGGACATCGACAGCGGACAGATCAGCTGGTCCCGGGGCACCCAGGCGCTGTTCGGCTTCGATCCGCGGCAGCCATTGCCAGCGGATGTGGATTATCTGGACCTGTTACTACCCGAAGACCGGGCCCGGGCCGTGCGCGCCTTTCACGCGGCAGTGGCCGGAGCGCCGCTGGAACAGGCCATGCACCACCGCATCGTCTGGCCCGATGGCAGCCTGCACTGGCTGGAGATCAGCGGCAGCGTGCTGCCCGACAAGCACGGGCGCCCGCGCATGATCGGGGTGATCCGCGAAATCACCCATCAGCGCGAGCGGGAACAGGCGCTGCGCAGTTCGGAAAAGCGCTTTGCCACGCTGTTCCACCTGAGCCCGAACATGGTGCTGCTGACCCGCCAGGAAGACGGGATGATCAGCGAGGCCAACCAGTATTTCGAAAGCCTGTTCGGCTGGCCGCTGCACGATGTGATTGGCCGGACCACCCTGGAACTGGGCCTGTGGGTCGACCCCGGGCAACGGGTAAAACTGTTGGAGGTCATCAAGGCCAGGGGCGAACTGGCGAGCATGGAGGTGGAACTGCGGGCCAGCAACGGCCAGATCCACACCGGCCTGCTCAGCGCACAGAAAGTCGAGCTGGAGGGCCAGCCCTACCTGTTGAGTACCTTCCTCGACACCACCGAGCACAAACTCGCCGAACAGGCCCTCAAGGACAGCCAGGAACGCCTGGACCTGGCCCTCGACTCGGCGCAACTGGGCACCTGGGACTGGCACATTCCCAGCGGCATGCTCTACGGCTCGGCCCGGGCCGCGCAGCTCCATGGCCTGGAGCCCAAGCCGTTCCACGAATCGTTCGATGCGTTTTTCGAAGGCGTCCCCACTGAAGAACGCAACAACATGCGCAATGCCTATCGCAGCCTGCGCGAAGGCCCGGCGGGCAACTATCAGTTGACCTACCGCGTGCAACTGCCGGACGGCAGCTCGCGCTACCTGGAAAGCCGCGCCCGCCTCTACCGCAACGACGACGGCAGCCCCTTGCGCATGGCCGGCACCTTGCTCGACATCACCGACCAGGTGGAGCGCGAACAGAGCCTGGCCGCCTCGGAGGAAAAATTCGCCACACTGTTCCAGGTCAGCCCCGACCCCATCTGCGTCACTCACCAGGACAGCGGCCGGTTCCTTGAGATCAATTCCAGTTTCACCCAGACCTTCGGCTGGACCGCCAGCGACGTGATTGGTCTCGACGCCGACGAAATCGGCCTATGGGATGCCTCGGGCAGCAGCCTGCAACGCATCGAACGGGTGATCCGCGAACAATCGCTGAACAATGTCGCCATCGTCGTTCACCATAAGAACGGCCAGCCATTGACCTGTGTGATTTCCAGCCGGCAAATCAACGTCGGCAACCAGCCCTGCATCGTCACGACCTTGCGGGACATCACGCAGCAACAACGCTCCGAAGCCGCCCTCAAGGCCAGTGAAGAGAAATTCGCCAAGGCGTTTCATTCCAGCCCCGACGCCATCACCATCACCGAGCTCGAAAGCGGTCGCTACCTCGAGGTCAACGACGGCTTCTGCCGGCTGACCGGCTACCGCGCCGACGAAGTGATCGGGCACACCGTCTACGAAGTGGGGATCTGGGCCGAAGAAAAACAGCGAGCCGCCTTGCTGGCCGAACTGCGACTCAAGGGCCGCGTCGTTCACCAGGAGATGCTCGGGCGCAATAAACGGGGGGAAATCCTTACGGTGGAGGTCTCGGTCGAGCCCATCACCCTCAATGAAACGGCGTGCCTGCTGCTGACCGCCCGGGACGTGAGCCTGCTGCGCAATGCCGAAGCCCAGATCCGCCACCTGGCCTACCACGACCCGCTGACCAACCTGCCCAACCGCGCCTTGCTGATGGACCGGCTGAGCCAGCAGATCGCCCTGCTCAAGCGCCACAACTTGCGCGGCGCCCTGCTGTTTCTCGATCTGGATCACTTCAAGCACATCAACGACTCCCTCGGTCACCCGGTGGGCGACACCGTGCTGAAGATCATCACCGCACGCCTGGAGGCCAGCGTGCGCCTGGAAGACACCGTCGCACGGCTGGGTGGCGATGAGTTCGTGGTGCTGCTCAGCGGCCTGGAAGGCTCGCGCAGCGATGTCAGCAAGCAAGTGCAGACCCTGGCCAACACCCTGCGCGAATTGCTCTCGGAGCCGATGTTCCTCGATGGCCAGCGACTGCAGGTCACGCCGAGCATCGGTATAGCGCTGATTCCCGACCACGGTTCCACGCCCACCGATTTGCTCAAGCGCGCCGACATTGCGCTGTACCGCGCCAAGGACTCAGGGCGCAACACCTCGCAGATGTTTCACACCACCATGCAAAAAGCCGCCAGCGAACGACTGCGCATGGAGACCGATCTGCGCCTTGCCCTGGCCCGTGGCGAGTTCAGCGTGCATTTCCAGCCTCAGGTCGATGCCCGGGACAACCGCATCATCGGCGCCGAAGCCCTGGTGCGCTGGCACCACCCGGACCTGGGCGCCCAATCGCCTAACGAATTCATCAAAGTGCTGGAGGACAGTGGCCTGATCCTGGAAGTCGGGACCTGGATCCTCGATGAAGCCTGCGACGGCTTCAAGCAACTGATCGCCAAGGGCAAGATCGATCCCCAGCAATTCAGCCTGTGCGTGAACATCAGCCCACGGCAATTCCGCCAGAGCGACTTTGTCGAACGCATCGAAAATAGCCTCGTCACTCATGGCCTGCCCTTCTCCCTGCTGAAACTGGAGATCACCGAAGGCATCGTGATCCAGAACCTGGACGACACCATTGCCAAGATGCGCCGGCTCAAGAAACTGGGGGTGAGCTTCGCCATGGATGATTTCGGCACCGGTTATTCGTCGCTGACCTACCTCAAGCGCCTGCCGGTGGACACGCTGAAAATCGACCAGTCATTCGTGCGCGACGCCACCAGCGACCCCAACGACGCCGAAATCATCCGCGCCATCGTCGCCATGGCCCGCAGCCTCAACCTGATCATGATTGCCGAAGGCGTGGAGACGCTGGAGCAATTGCACTTCCTGCAAGGGCTCGATTGCCATCTATACCAGGGTTATTTGCATAGCCGACCGCTGCCGCTGGAGGCGTTTGAGCGGTTGTTGCCGTAATACGCTATGAAACAAACCCTTGTCCATGACACTGTGGCGAGGGGATTTATCCCCGTTGGGCTGCGCAGCAGCCCCAAAGGAATTGAACGACACTGACCCACCTGACATACCGAGGCGGCTGGTTTTGGGGCCGCTTCGCAGCCCAGCGGGGATAAATCCCCTCACCACAATTAATCCTCCACTGATCTGCAAAATGAAAAAGGGCGCCATCTGGCGCCCTTCTTCAGTTGCGATGCATCAGTTTTGCAGCGCAGGTTGCTGCTGCGCACCGTTGATCGGGATGCGCTTGGCTTTCGCCTCTTCCGGAACCACTCGCAGCAGGTCGATGCTCAACAGACCGTTACGCAGGCCGGCGGACTTGATCTCGATATGGTCGGCCAACCGGAAGGACAGCTTGAACGCACGCTGGGCGATGCCCTGGTGCAGGTAGGTGACGCTGTCGTTACTGGCTTCACGTTTGCCACCACTGATGGTCAGCACACCTTTTTCCACTTGCAGGTCCAGGTCTTCTTCCTGGAACCCGGCGGCGGCGACCACGATGCGGTACTCGTCATCACCATGTTTTTCCACGTTGTAGGGTGGATAGCTGCTGCCCGGCTCGTTGCGCAGGGCGGTTTCGAACAAGTCATTGAAACGGTCGAAACCTACCGAGGAACGGAACAGAGGGGCCAGCGAAAATGCAGTACTCATGATTCAAATCTCCTGAAAAATTCAGCAAGTTTTTTTGTCTCCGCGACCCGAATTCGGCATCGCGTAACCCTTATCTAGGGACCGCCAAAAACTTTTCAAGAGCTTTTTCTGAAATTTTTTTCAGGCCGCTTCGGTGCGCTGCACACCCAGCAAATGGCCCACCGCGTCCAGGTCGGTTTCCCGGCGCAAAGCGCTAAACAGCGCCACCGCTTCGGGGTAATTGCGAATCAGCATCGCCAGCCACTGCTTCAACCGGCCCGGGGCCTGGCGCGGTGTCAGTTGCTCGACCACTTGCACCCAGAAGTCGTGGAGCATCGGCTGCAGTTCGACCCAGGACATCTCGACCACCTCCTCACCGGCTCGAGCGGCGGCGATCTGCCGGGCCAGGTCAGGACGGGAAACGAGACCGCGACCGAGCATGATGTCTTCGACACCGCTTATTTCGCGGCAACGGCGCCAGTCGTCCACGCTCCAGATATCGCCGTTGGCGAACACCGGCACCTTGACCACTTCCTGCACCCGCGGAATCCACTCCCAGTGGGCCGGAGGCTTGTAGCCGTCGACCTTGGTCCGCGCATGCACCACGATATGCGCCGCGCCACCTTCGGCCAGCGCCGTGGCACACACCAGCGCACCGTCCGGACTATCGAAACCCAGGCGCATCTTGGCGGTAACGGGGATATGCCTGGGCACCGCGCGGCGCACGTGTTCGACGATCTGGTTGAGCAACTCCGGTTCCTTGAGCAACACCGCCCCACCCCGGGATTTGTTCACGGTCTTGGCCGGGCAACCGAAGTTCAGATCGATAACCTGGGAACCCAACTCGCACGCCAACGCCGCGTTTTCCGCCAGGCACACCGGATCGGAACCGAGCAACTGCACCCGCAACGGCACGCCGGCAGCCGTCTGGGCACCGGTCAGCAACTCAGGGGCGAGCTTATGGAAATAGGCCGGCGTGAGCAGGCGGTCGTTGACACGGATGAACTCGGTGACACACCAGTCGATCCCGCCAACACGGGTCAGGACATCCCGCAGGATGTTGTCGACCAACCCCTCCATGGGCGCCAGGGCAATTTGCATGAAAAAGACACACTCAAGGAAAAAACGTGCGGCAGTTTACCGGATTTTGCCCATGACATCGGAATTCACCATCAATCCCTGTGGGAGCTGAGCTTGCTCGCGATGGCGGTGGATCAGTCCACGAGGATGCCGGACGGTTCCAGGGCGGGACCATAACCCTCGATGAATTCCTGCGGCATACGCTTGGGCCGGCCAGTGGACAGTTCGATGCAAACGAAGGTGGTCTGGGCCCGCAGCAACGTAGTGTTGTCGCTTGGCCGAATCAGCTGGAAATGCCGGGTCATCTTCAACCGCTGGTCCCAGTCGACGATCCAGGTCGCCAATTGCAGCTCGTCGCCTTCATAGGCGGCTGCCAGGTAATCGATTTCATGCCGCACCACTGCCATGGCCCGGTCGAGGCGCCGGTACTCCACCAGATCCAGCCCCAGGCGCTGGGAATGACGCCAGGCACAGCGCTCGAGCCAGGTAACGTACACCGCGTTGTTGGCGTGCCCCAGCCCGTCGATGTCTTCGGCATTTACCTGAAGATCAATAATGAACGGTGTTGCGCGATCCCAGCCCATGCCCCTCTCCCGGTCGAATGTGGATCGGGGCAGTGTAACGGATGATCAAGCCGATTGCCGCGCTTGCAGGCTGCGCCCGGCCAGCAGTGATAACACCCCATCAATGACACGAGGATCGGCCAGCACCCGCTGGTGCCCACCCTCGGGCAATCGCAGCAAGCGGCTGTCGAACCAGGCTTCGTGGATCAGTTGCGATTCCTTGACCGAGACGAATGTGTCGTCCTCGGCATGGACGATCAGCCCAGGCAGATCCAGCTGGTAGTGGGAGACGTCCATCTTTGCGGCCCGCATGCCGACGTCACGCTCCACTTCGCGAATGAAGGCCGAACGTGCCTTGGGTGGTAACCCCATCATTCGGGCAAACCCGCGCAACACGCCAAGAATGCGGCCGGGCGCGGCAACACTGACCAGGGTCTCGGTACGCAACCCCAACTGAACCGCCAGCATGGCACTGGCACCGCCCATGGAATGCCCGATCACGGCTTGCAGCGGCGGTAATTCAGCCGCTGCTTCAAGCATGGCCCTGGCGAACAGCAAGACATTCGCCTCGCGACCAGGAGAGCGACCATGGGCCGGGCCGTCCAGCGCCACCACCATGTAGCCGGCGTCCACCAACGCAGTGATCAACGCCCCGAACTGAGTGGGCCGCCCTTCCCAGCCGTGCATCAGCAGGACGACCGGGCCCCTGCCCCAACGTAACGCCGACAGACCGAAACGCAAGGTGATGCGCTCAGAACTGGCCAGCAGCGGCAACTCCCAGTCGCGGGGCGGCAGGTTCCGGGGCTGCATGAACATCCCACGCATCTTCTTCGCTACCAGGCGCGGAGCCACCCAACCAAGCGTGCCATTGACGCTACGAATCCAGCTCAACCTGTTCATCGCTCATCTCCAGGGCTTGCGCCTTAGCTCATCGCACCGCCGACTTGGCGGCGCGCAGCAAACGATCCGACAACTCTCCCGGGCCCAATGCCCGTGCCAGGGCCAGGCCACCCACCATCAAGGCAATGTCGGCCAAGACTTTGTCGGCGTCTTCCGGGCTGGCCGCCAATTGCGCGGTCATCAGCTCGATATGCTCATTGAGTACCTCACGGAACGCATCCGGCAGCCGGCCGAGCTCGCCGACCGACGCCGGGATCGGACAAGCGTTTTCGGTGGAATCGCGGTGCTTGCGCGACAGATAGAACGCCGCCACCAGGGCGCGCCGCTCTTCGCCTGTCAGCTCGCCATCCATGTCGGCGATCAGGCCGCGACGCCGGCTGAGCAAGTGCTTGAATGCCTCCAGCATCAAGGCCTCCTTGCTTTCGAAATGGGCATAAAAACCGCCCACCGTCAGGCCGGCCGCGCCCATCACCTCGCCCACGCTCGGCTCAGCCGGCCCACGCTGGATCAGCGCGTCGCTGGCGGCCTTGAGAATGCGTTCACGGGTTTGTGCCTTTTTATCGCTCATCGTCGCCTCCGAATATTACGATTGAAATATTATTCCTATAATAATTTTCCGCAAGCGGAAATTTTGACCGCCGGTCAGAAGTCTATTTTCAAGGACAAGGGAATTGGCCGAACGCCAGACAAACAAAAGGGCCATTCAAGAATTGAATGACCCTTATAAAATCCCGCAGAGCGGGTAATCGTGGCGTCCCCTAGGGGACTCGAACCCCTGTTACCGCCGTGAAAGGGCGGTGTCCTAGGCCACTAGACGAAGGGGACACAAACCTTCTGACTTGATCAGTGCTGAGAACTGATCGATTCAAGGACCGTGTGGCCAGACCTTGAACCTGTAATTGGTGGAGCTAGACGGGATCGAACCGTCGACCTCTTGCATGCCATGCAAGCGCTCTCCCAGCTGAGCTATAGCCCCGGATTTTTCGCCTCGCGGCGGAGCGACATCTTGCAACATCGCTTCTGTAAAACTGGCGTCCCCTAGGGGACTCGAACCCCTGTTACCGCCGTGAAAGGGCGGTGTCCTAGGCCACTAGACGAAGGGGACGCAAACCCTTCTATACAACTGATCAACGCTGAGTGTTGATCGCTTCAAGACCGGTGTGGCCAGGCCCTGAAGTGTAAATTGGTGGAGCTAGACGGGATCGAACCGTCGACCTCTTGCATGCCATGCAAGCGCTCTCCCAGCTGAGCTATAGCCCCTCATCGCTGAGGACGGGGCGAATCTTAAGGGCGTATCGGAGGGCTGTCAAATTTATTTTCAACAAATTTGAAAATTTTTTGCCGGGATAACAATCACTTACCGACAAACCCCGGAAAACCGGGGTATGTCCTGCCTCATTGAACGCTTACGCGATCGCGCCCAGCAGTTTTTCCCACTCCTTGTTTTCCTTCTTCGACACACCACCGAGCAGATCGATGGCCTGGCGCAGGCGGAAACGGGTCAGGTCCGGCCCGAGGATTTCCATCGCATCGAGCACCGACACCGAACTGGCCTGGCCAGTAATGGCGGCGAACATCAGCGGCATGGCATCGCGCAGTTTCAACTCCAGCGATTCGACCACGGCCTGGATGGTCGCGGTGATGCTGTCCTTCTCCCACTGACGCAGGCTTTCGAGCTTCCACAGGATCAGTTGCATCAACTGGCGCACCTGGTCGCCCGAAAGCTTCTTGGATTCGAACAACTTCGCATCCGGCGTCACGCCGCCGGCGAAGAAGAAACCGGCCAGCGGGGCGATCTGACTGAAGGTCTCTACCCTGCCCTGCACATGAGGCGCGATCTTCATCATGTACTCAGGATTCAACGCCCACTTCTGCACACGTGCGGCGAACTCTTCCACCGGCAGGTCCCGCAGCCACTGGCCGTTGAGCCACGACAGTTTCTCGACGTCGAAGATCGGCCCGCCCAGGGACACGCGCGACAGATCGAAATGCTCGACCATTTCCTGCAGCGAGAACTTCTCGCGCTCGTCCGGCATCGACCAGCCCATGCGTCCCAGGTAGTTGAGCATCGCCTCGGGCATGAAGCCCATGCGCTCGTAGAACGTCACCGAGGTCGGGTTCTTGCGCTTGGACAGCTTGCTCTTGTCCGGGTTACGCAGCAGCGGCATGTAGCACAGCTGTGGTTGCTCCCAGCCGAAGTATTCGTAGAGCAGGATCAGTTTCGGCGCCGACGGCAGCCACTCTTCACCGCGCAGGACGTGGGTGATGCCCATCAGGTGATCGTCGACCACGTTGGCCAGGAAGTACGTTGGCAGGCCGTCGGTCTTCATCAGCACTTGCATGTCCATGCGATCCCACGGGATCTCGACATCGCCACGCAGCATGTCCGGCACCACGCAGACGCCTTCGGTTGGCACCTTCATGCGGATCACATGAGGCTCGCCAGCCGCCAGGCGACGAGCGACTTCTTCCTTGGACAGCAGCAGCGCCCGGCCGTCGTAGCGCGGGGTTTCGCCACGGGCCATTTGCTCGGCGCGCATCTGGTCCAGCTCTTCGGCGGTGCAGAAACACGGGAACGCATGCCCCATGTCCACCAGTTGCTGGCAATACTGCTGGTAGATGTCACCACGCTCGCTCTGGCGATACGGACCGTGCGGGCCGCCGACGTCCGGGCCTTCGCTCCAGTCGATCCCCAACCAGCGCAGGGCGTCGAATATCTGCTGTTCGGACTCGCGGGTCGAACGCAACTGGTCGGTGTCCTCGATCCGCAGAATGAACTCGCCGCCATGCTGCTTGGCAAAGCAATAGTTGAACAAAGCGATGTAGGCGGTGCCGACATGGGGATCGCCAGTGGGCGAAGGCGCGATGCGGGTGCGGACGGTGGTCATGGCATGTCTCGGAAAGAATATAAAAGCGAAGATCAAACAGGGGGCGAATGGTAACAGGCGATGGCGGGCGGGCTCCAGTGAGAGCGGGATTTGTGTCGCCAGTCGTCAGACCGAATCGCCCCCATCGCGAGCAAGCCCGCTCCCACAAGGGATCATTGGGCGATTCGATCGAACTGTGGGGGCGAGCTTGCTCGCGATGACGCCCTTAAGGTCGCCACACAACCTCAGACAACCAGCAAACGCTCGCGCAACTTGCCAATCTCATCGCGCAACTGCGCCGCCGCCTCGAACTCCAGGTCCCGGGCCAACTGGTACATCTTCTCTTCCAATTGACGGATGCGCTTGGTGATTTCGCTTGGCGAGCGCAGTTCGGCCTCGTAACGAGCGCTCTCTTCGGCCGCCTTGGCCATGCCCTTGCGCTTCTTGCTGCGCGAGCCGGGCACGGTGGCGCCCTCCATGATGTCGGCGACGTCCTTGAACACGCCTTTGGGGGTAATGCCGTTGGCCAGGTTGAAGGCGATCTGCTTGTCGCGACGGCGCTCGGTCTCGCCGATGGCCCGCTCCATGGAGCCGGTGATGCGGTCGGCATACAGAATCGCCCGGCCATTGAGGTTACGTGCCGCACGACCAATGGTCTGGATCAACGAACGCTCGGAACGCAGGAAACCTTCCTTGTCGGCGTCGAGAATCGCCACCAGCGACACTTCCGGCATGTCCAGGCCTTCGCGCAGCAGGTTGATCCCCACCAACACATCGAAAGTGCCCAGGCGCAGGTCGCGAATGATCTCGACCCGCTCCACCGTGTCGATGTCCGAGTGCAGGTAACGCACCCGCACGCCGTGGTCGGCCAGGTAGTCGGTAAGGTCTTCGGCCATGCGCTTGGTCAGCGTGGTGACCAGCACTCGCTCTTCCAGCGCCACGCGCTTGGAGATTTCCGAGAGCAGGTCGTCCACCTGGGTCAGCGCCGGGCGCACCTCGACTTGCGGGTCCACCAGCCCGGTCGGTCGCACCACTTGCTCGACCACCCGCCCGGCATGCTCGGCTTCGTAGTTGCCGGGCGTGGCCGAGACAAAAATCGTCTGCGGACTGACGCTTTCCCATTCATCGAAGCGCATCGGCCGGTTGTCCAGCGCCGAGGGCAGGCGGAAACCGTATTCCACCAGGGTTTCCTTGCGCGAACGGTCGCCCTTGTACATGGCGCCGACCTGGGGCACGCTGACGTGGGACTCGTCGATGACCAGCAGGGCATCGGCTGGCAGGTAGTCATACAAGGTGGGGGGTGGCGCGCCCGCCGGACGGCCCGACAGGTAGCGCGAGTAGTTTTCGATGCCGTTGCAGTAGCCCAGCTCCAGGATCATCTCCAGGTCGAACCGGGTCCGCTGCTCCAGACGCTGGGCTTCCACCAGCTTGTTGTTCGAACGCAGGTATTCCAGGCGCTCCTGCAACTCGACCTTGATCCCTTCGATGGCGTCCAGCAGGGTTTCCCGGGGCGTCACATAGTGGCTCTTGGGGTAGAACGTGAAGCGTGGCAACTTGCGGATCACTTCACCGGTCAGCGGGTCGAACGCCGAGAGGCTCTCCACTTCATCGTCGAACAGCTCGATGCGAATCGCTTCCAGGTCCGATTCCGCCGGGTAGATGTCGATCACATCGCCACGCACCCGGAACGTCGCCCGGGCGAAATCCATGTCGTTGCGGGTGTACTGCAAGTCCGCCAGGCGCCGCAGCAAGGCGCGTTGGTCGAGTTTGTCGCCACGGTCCACGTGCAGCACCATCTTCAAGTACGTTTCCGGGCTGCCCAGGCCGTAGATGCACGACACCGTGGTGACGATGATCGCGTCCTTGCGCTCGAGCAAGGCCTTGGTCGCCGACAGTCGCATCTGTTCGATGTGATCGTTGATCGAGGCATCCTTCTCGATGAAGGTGTCCGACGACGGCACGTAGGCCTCGGGCTGGTAGTAGTCGTAGTAGGAAACGAAGTATTCCACGGCGTTATTCGGGAAAAACGCCTTGAACTCGCCGTACAGCTGCGCCGCCAGGGTCTTGTTCGGCGCTAGTACCAGGGTCGGGCGCTGAATCTGGGCGATCACATTGGCGATGCTGAAGGTCTTGCCCGAACCGGTCACACCGAGCAACGTCTGGTGCGCCAGCCCGGCCTCGATGCCTTCGACCATCAGGCGGATGGCTTCCGGCTGATCGCCGGCGGGCTGGAAGCGGGTGACTAGCTGGAATTCAGACATGACATAACCTCTGGATTCACCCCTGTCGGCCAGCCGACAGGAACGAGAAAGACCGAAACGACGGGTGTCGCCCGAGGAAAAAGCTGGGATGCACACAATGTGGAGGTGAATGCCTTCGCTTTCAAGACGAACGTCCTACACGCCTTGAAGACTTTGACGCGGCGAAAGGACTAACGGTCGAAAAAAATCGAAAAAACTTAGCCTGAAAGCCGAATCGCCTGTCGCCGTGCCGAGTGATGGCCTCTATACTAGCTCCCCGTTTGTGCACCGCTCTAGTGCATTCGGCTGGAGCGCCACACCTCCCCTCACTCTCCATTAGAGCCGCGCAATAATGAGCCTGTTTTCCGCTGTCGAATTGGCACCCCGCGACCCCATCCTGGGCCTCAACGAAGCTTTCAACGCCGACACCCGTACCAACAAGGTCAACCTGGGTGTAGGTGTTTACTGCAATGAAGAGGGGCGTATTCCACTCCTGCGCGCCGTTGTCGAGGCCGAGACGGCTCGCGTGGCTCAGCACGTTTCCCGTGGCTACTTGCCGATCGACGGCATTGCCGCCTACGACCAGGCCGTGCAGACCTTGCTGTTCGGCAAGGATTCGCCGCTGATCGCCTCCGGTCGCGTCATCACCACCCAGGCCGTGGGCGGCACCGGCGCACTGAAGATCGGTGCCGACTTCCTCAAGCAACTGCTGCCTGACGCCGTCGTCGCCATCAGCGACCCAAGCTGGGAAAACCACCGCGCCCTGTTCGAAACCGCTGGTTTCCCGGTGCAGAACTATCGCTACTACGACGCCGCCACCCACGACGTGAACCGCAGCGGCCTGCTGGAAGACCTCAACGCCCTGCCCGACCGCTCGATCGTTGTGCTGCACGCCTGCTGCCACAACCCGACCGGCGTGGACCTGAGCCCGGAAGACTGGAAAAACGTGCTGGCCGTGGTCAAGGCCAAGAACCACGTTCCGTTCCTGGACATGGCCTACCAGGGCTTTGGCGCCGGTATCGACGAAGACGCAGCAGCCGTGCGCCTGTTCGCCGAGTCGGGCCTGACTTTCTTTGCCTCCAGCTCGTTCTCCAAGTCGTTCTCCCTGTACGGCGAGCGCGTCGGCGCCCTGTCGATCGTCAGCGAATCGAAAGAAGAAAGTGCCCGCGTGCTGTCCCAGGTCAAGCGCGTGATCCGCACCAACTACTCCAACCCACCGACCCACGGCGCCAGCATCGTCGCCGCCGTGCTCAACAGCCCGGAACTGCGGGCCCAGTGGGAAGCCGAGCTGGCCGAAATGCGCCTGCGCATTCGCGGCATGCGCATCCAGATGGTGGACATGCTGGCCAAGGCCGCCCCGCACCACGACTTCAGCTTCGTCGCACGCCAGAGCGGGATGTTCTCCTACTCCGGCCTGACCGTTGAACAAGTGACGCGCCTGCGCAACGAGTTCGGCATCTATGCCCTGGACACCGGCCGCATCTGCGTGGCCGCGCTGAACCAGAACAACATCGATGCGGTGACCAAGGCCATCGTCCAGGTGATCTGAAGGTCTCTGTAATGAAGAACGGGAAGCCATGGCTTCCCGTTTTTTTTGAGCCCGCACACCGACCCGTGGCGAGGGAGCTTGCTCCCGCTGGGCTGCGAAGCGGCCCTAAAGCCAGCCACCGCGGTGTGTCAGACTGATTGGCTCAAGCATTTCCTGGGGCTGCTACGCAGCCCAGCGGGAGCAAGCTCCCTCGCCACAAAAAGCCTCCAGGACTACAACTCCGTCGCCCGCTGGCTCGCCGCATCGTCGTACACGACGTACAGCGACTCGGCCACCTGGCTCTTGATCGCCTTGGTACTTTCCAGCCCCAGGACAAAACCCTCGGCCTTGCCCCCGGCACGGTTCAATTCCTCAGCCGTGCTGGCCTGGGTGATGGCGTCGTACAGTTTCTCGGCATGAGGCCCCACACCCTTGGGCAAGCTGATCTGGGCGGTACTCACAAGAGCACCTCGGCGCGGCGGGCACTGAGAAGAGGTAACAGGTGGTTCATGGCGCGTACCTTAATGTCGGCGAATGGCCGGCAGCGCATCCTGCCACTTCCGGGCGACCATGGTAGTCCTCTCCTGCCCTGACGGTAACTGCCAATCGTTGATTGACCATCAAAGGGCACCAGGAATGCGCCGCCCGCCAATGGACGCTTGACTTCTCTTTTCCAATCAGTAACATACGCGCCATTCCGCGATAGCTCAGTTGGTAGAGCAAGTGACTGTTAATCACTGGGTCCCTGGTTCGAGTCCAGGTCGTGGAGCCAGATAGCAAGCAATCAAGCCCCTGAATCGAAAGGTTCAGGGGCTTTTTTGTGGGAAAAATAAAGCGCAGCTGGTTGAAAAGACTTGCCGAGGTCGCTACAGGAACAATAATCCGGCGCCAAAAAGGCATTATGGTCTGAATCCTGCTTTCTTTTTTCCAACAACCCAAGCTGTCACGTGAGCGTCATGACAGGGCCGCAAACTGGCTCTGTCCGCCAACAACAGCTTCATAAGAACAAGGACGAAGGTATGCCCACACAAAACCCCCATCGCATCGTCGGCCTGTGCACCTCAAGCAAGGTGTACAACGTGCTGACCGAACTCAAGCAACTCGAAGGCCACCGCAGCGCCAAGTTCCTTTCCCTGTTGGCGGAAAACCTGGTGCGCAAGGGCCTGCTCAACGAGCAGGAAGTGGTGCACATGCTCGATCTGGTCGTCGATTGAGCGGCATCGATTCCTACTATTGAGCCGGTTGATTTTTCGTTACCCCCACTGAGTCGTAAGGTAACCCCCATCGATTGATGGAGGTGTCCCATGCCCAAGGTTCAAATCATGTCTGTCATTGGCAGCGCCGTCCCTGCCCCACTCCGGGAGCTCGGGTTGCTGGCCTGCTGGTATCTGGTGCAAGACGGCGTGACCATCAGCGGCCCGCTGACTTCACTGCCCGCCGCCCAGGCCCTGTCGCAACGCATCGGCCCGTACCTGCTGAGCGCCTAGGGCAACTGCACCCGCGGCGTGGTTTCGACGAACAGGGCCCAACTCGACATGAACAGCGCGGCGATCAGCGGCCCGATCACGAAGCCATTGAGCCCGAACACCGCCAGCCCGCCCAATGTCGAGACCAGCACCATGTAGTCGGGCATCTTGGTGTCCTTGCCCACCAGGATCGGGCGCAGGAAATTGTCCACCAGGCCGATCACGAACACCCCGAACAGCGTCAGCACCACGCCCTGCCAGATCGCCCCGGAAAGCAGGAAATACACCGCCACTGGCGCCCAGACGAGGCCCGCCCCCACCGCTGGCAACAACGACAGGAACGCCATCAGCACCGCCCAGGGCAACACCGTCGGAATCCCCAGGACCCAGAAGATCAGCCCACCCAGCGCCCCCTGGCTGATGGCGACCAGCAGGTTGCCTTTCACCGTGGCGCGCACCACTCGATTGAACTTCAGCTGCAGGCGGCGCTTTTGGTGTTCCGCCAAGGGAATGGCCATGCGCACCTTGCGCACCAGCTCCGCGCCGTCGCGCAGAAAGAAGAACAGCAGGTAGATCATCACGAAGAAGCTGACCATGAACTGAAAGGTGCCCTGCCCGAAACTGAAGGCCTGGGTGGCGAAGAACTCGCTGCCCTGCATCGCGCTCCTGACGATCTTGTCGCGCAAGCCGTTCAGGTTGCCCAGGCCGAAGCGGTCCAGCAGGTGCTGAAAGTACGGCGGCAAGGCATCCTTGAAACGGGCCAGGTAATCGGCAATGTCCAGTTCTCCGCTTTCCAGGCTCTTGTACAGCGCCGCGCCTTCCTGGACCAACAACGTGCTGATGATGATCACCGGCAAGATCGCGCTGACCACACAGATGCTCAACGTGAACAGCGCGGTGACATTGCGGTGCCAGCCGAATTTCAACTGCAGGCGGCGCTGCATCGGCGCAAAGACGATGCCCAGGATCACCGCCCAGAACACCGCGCCGTAAAACGGCAGCAGAATCCAGATGAACGCGATGGTGACCAACACCAGGAGCAGCATCTGGGCTTTGTTTTGCAGCATCTTTCGATTCATCAGCTTTCCATGTCCTAAGGCGGGATAAACATTAGTCAGCCAGGACTCGTGGGAGTGCCTTCTCGTTTGCGCCGTGCATTGATTCAGATCAATAAGGCCTGGCCGACCATGGGCTACCCTCGCCGCCTTTTGCGATCCGACGCCATCATGACCCTCGCCGCCCCCGAACTGCTGGCTCCCGCCGGTACCCTGAAAAACATGCGCTATGCCTTCGCCTACGGTGCCGATGCGGTGTATGCCGGCCAGCCGCGCTACAGCCTGCGGGTGCGCAACAACGAGTTCGACCATGCGAATCTGGCCTTGGGTATTGCCGAGGCCCAGGCCATGGGCAAGCGCTTCTACGTGGTGGTGAACATTGCCCCGCACAACGCCAAGCTGCGCACCTTCCTCAAAGACCTTGAACCGGTGATCGCCATGGCGCCGGACGCGCTGATCATGTCCGACCCGGGGCTGATCATGCTGGTGCGCCGGCACTTCCCCCAGATGCCGATTCACCTGTCGGTGCAGGCCAACACGGTGAACTGGGCGAGCGTCGAGTTCTGGCAGCAGCAGGGCTTGAGCCGGATCATCCTGTCCCGGGAACTGTCCCTGGAGGAAATCGCCGAGATCCGCGAGCAGGTGCCGGCCATGGAACTGGAAGTGTTCGTCCACGGAGCGCTGTGCATGGCTTATTCCGGGCGCTGTCTTCTGTCCGGCTATTTGAACAAGCGCGACGCCAACCAGGGCAGTTGCACCAATGCCTGTCGCTGGAAATATGCGGCACAACCGGCGGTGGAAAATACCGTGGGCGACATTGTGCAGAGCTATCAGCCCGAGCCGACCCTGGGCCTCGGCGCGCCCACCGACCAAGTGTTTTTGCTCCAGGAAGCCAACCGCCCGGAAGAATCCATGCCGGCCTTCGAGGACGAACACGGCACCTACATCATGAATGCCAAGGACCTGCGCGCCGTACAACACGTCGAGCGCCTGGCGCGCATGGGCGTGCATTCGCTGAAGATCGAAGGCCGGACCAAGTCGCACTTCTATTGCGCGCGAACCACCCAGGTGTATCGCCGGGCCATCGATGACGCGGTGGCCGGGCGGGAATTCGATCGTGGCCTGATGACCGACCTGGAGTCCCTGGCCCAGCGCGGCTACACCGAAGGTTTTCTGAGGCGCCACGTGCACGACGAATACCAGAACTACCAGAACGGCAGCTCGGTGTCGGAGCGCCAGCAGTTCGTCGGCGAACTGACCGGCGAACGGCGCGAACGCCTGGCCGAAGTGCGGGTGAAGAACCGCTTTGGCCTGGGGGATCACATGGAACTGATGACCCCCAAGGGCAATTTCCACTTCGACCTGCATCAGTTGCAGAATGCCAAAGGCCAGGGCATCGAGGTGGCACCGGGGGATGGACACGTGGTGTACCTGCCCATCCCGGATGCGGTGGACCTGCGGTTTGGGTTGTTGATGCGCGATGTGCGCGAGTTGCCTGCCTGATTATGGCAATGTGGCAATGTGGCAATGTGGCAATGTGGCGAGGGAGCTTGCTCCCTCGCCACTTACCCGGCAGGAACTGCCGAAGGCTGCGATCCTTCTTTCTCGATAAGACCCGGTTGCCCGGGTGAAAACATCTGGATCGAGAGCAAAAGATCGCAGCCTTCGGCAGCTCCTGCTGCGATGGGATCAGATCCGGAACTGCCCCACCAGCTTGCCCAGGCGCTGGCCCAGGTCAGCCAGGCTGCGGGAGGTCTGGGCGCCGAGTTGGGTTTCGTCGGCGACGCTGTCCACGGCCACGGCAATCTGATGCACGCTGCGGTTGATTTCCTCGGCCACCGCGGTCTGTTCTTCGGCAGCGCTGGCGATCTGGGCGTTCATCGAGTTGATGGTGCCGATCAGTTGCGCCATGGTGTCCAGGGAGGCGCCCGCCTCGTTGGCCCGTTCCGAGGTGCCGTCGCCGGCCTCACTGGAACGGCGCATCGCTTCCACCGCCGCGTGGGTGCCTGATTGCAGGCGATCGATCATGCCCTGGATTTCCTGGGTGCTCTGCTGGGTCCGGCTGGCCAGGGCCCGTACTTCATCGGCCACCACGGCAAACCCACGCCCTGCCTCGCCAGCACGCGCAGCCTCGATGGCGGCGTTGAGGGCCAGCAGGTTGGTCTGCTCGGCAATCGAACGAATCACTCCGAGCACGCTGACGATCGAGGCCACGTCCTGCTGCAGGCTGTCCAGGGACACGCCGCTGCTGCGGATATCGTTCACCAACGCATGAATCTGCTGGATGCTGCCGGCCACCACACGCTTGGCCGATTGTCCTTCCTCGTCGGTCTGCTGGGCCGCGACGGCGGCACCCTGGGCGCTGCGGGCGACTTCCTGGGCCGCCGAGGACATCTCGTTGATCGCCGTGGCGACCTGATCGGTTTCGTGGCGCTGGCGTTCCATGGCCTGCTCGGAGCGCTGGGCCTGCTCGGAGACTTGTGTCACCAGCCCGGTCAGTTGCGAGGTCATGTCGGTGATCTGCCGCACCAGGCCGTGGATCTTGTCGACGAAGCGGTTGAACGAACCGGCCAGTTGGCCGAGCTCGTCCTGGCTGGTGATGGTCAGCCGACGGGTCAGGTCGCCCTCGCCCGCGGCGATGTCGTCGAGGTTGTCTTTCATCAGGTGCAGGGGACGCAGGATCGCATTGGCCAGCAACAGGCCCACGACCGCGATCACCAGCAACACCACGGCGGCGATCCCGACAATGCTCAATATCACGCCTTGTACACGATCGTGGACCTTGGCTTCCACCAGGGCCACCTGGGCCTCGATGCCGTCCAGGTTGACCGAGCTACCGACTGCCAGGTCCCACTTGGACAGGTACTCGGTGTAGCCGAGCTTGGGCACCAAGTCCTGGCTGCCGGGCAGTGGCGAGCTGTATTCCAGATAATGCGTTCCGTCCTTGGCGACTTTCACCAGGTCGCGGTTGACGTAGACACCGTTCGGGTCGCGGTTGTCCTTGAAACTCTTGCCAACGCCATCGGGGCTGTTGGCCTTGAACAGACGAATGGTCTCGGAGTCGTAGCCGAAGAAATAGCCGTCCTTGCCGTAGCTGATGTTCGACAGCAGCTTGATCGCCTGGGCACGCGCTTCATTATCGCCAGGCGCAGCGGCATCGTAGAGCGGCTTGATGGCGGTCAGGCCCACTGCCACATAGTTCTGCAGCGTGGCCTTGGCCTCGCTGAGCAGGCGTTCGCGGGTCTGCTGGACCTCTTTGCTAGCTTGCTCCTTCAAGATGAAAGCCGTGGTCAGGCTGATGATCACGGCGGACAGCAATACCGGCAGTATCGCAAGGGACAGGACTTTAGCCTTCAGGCTCAGGCGCATGCTGTTCACTCTTGTAGGTGTTATTGGCGTGGTTAGCTGTATTAACGGCACCGCACGGCAAAACTGTAGGACAGGTTTAACCGGCTATCGCGTACAGGCAGCAACTTCTTCGCGGGATTCAAAGGCCTCATCGCGAGCAAGCCCGCTCCCACAAGGGATCGCTGGTGCACACATATTCTGTGTTCATTGCGGATCCAGTGTGGGAGCGGGCTTGCTCGCGAAGGATGCGACTCGGTCCTTGAGCCCTGTTGAATCAGCCTTACAACACCATCGCCGCCACCCAACCAAACACCAGCAGCGGCAGGTTGTAGTGGATGAAGGTCGGGACCACGGTGTCCCAGATGTGATGGTGCTGGCCGTCGATGTTCAGGCCGGAGGTCGGGCCCAGGGTCGAGTCCGAGGCGGGCGAGCCGGCATCGCCCAGGGCGCCGGCGGTACCGACGATGCAGACGATCGCCAGCGGGCTGAAGCCCAGTTGCAGGCACAATGGCACGAAAATCGTCGCCAGGATCGGCACCGTGGAAAACGACGAGCCGATGCCCATGGTCACCAACAGCCCCACCAGCAACATCATCAGCGCGCCAATGCCCTTGTTGTGGCCGATCCAGGCCGCCGAAGACTCCACCAGGCTCTGGACTTCGCCGGTGGCCTTCATCACTTCGGCGAAGCCTGAGGCCGCGATCATGATGAAGCCGATCATCGCCATCATCTTCATGCCTTCGGTGAACAGGTCGTCAGTCTCGCGCCAGCGCACCACCCCCGACAGCGAGAAAATCAGGAACCCGACCAGGGCGCCGATGATCATCGAGTCCACCAGCAGTTGCACCGCAAACGCCGCCGCCACCGCAAAACCGGCCACCATCAGGCTCAGTGGGTTGTAGCGCACCGCCACTTGCTCGACCCGGGCGATTTTCTTCAGGTCATAGACGCGCTTCTTGCGGTAGGAAAACAACGACAACAGCAGACCAAACACCATGCCCAGCGCCGGAATGCCCATGGCATGGGTGACGTTGATGCCGCTGACGTCCACGCCGCTGCGGGCGATGTTGGCCAGGAGGATTTCGTTGAGGAAGATATTGCCGAAACCAACCGGCAGGAACATGTAGGGGGTGATCAGGCCGAAGGTCATGACGCAGGCGATCAACCGGCGGTCCAGCTGCAACTTGGTCAGCACATAGAGCAGCGGCGGCACCAGCAGCGGAATGAAAGCGATATGGATCGGCAAAATGTTCTGGGAGGCGACCGCGACCGTTCCCAGCAAACCGATCAGCACCCATTTGACGCCCCTGCCGCCGGCAGTGTCCTGGCGATCCACCAGGGCCAGGGCTTTGTCCGCCAGGGCGTGGGCCATGCCGGACTTGGCAATCGCCACGGCGAACGCGCCGAGCAAGGCGTAGGACAGCGCCACCGTCGCACCACCACCCAGGCCGGCGTTGAACGCCTTGAGCGTCGCCTCGATCCCCAGGCCACCCGTCAGGCCACCCACCAACGCACCGATAATCAGCGCGATCACCACATGCACGCGGGCCAGGCTGAGCACCAGCATGACGCCAACCGCGGCAATTACTGCATTTATCATCATTACCTCAAAGCACAGCGATGGAAAGCCACCGGACAAAAAGGTCGCGACTTTGCAGCAAGCGGCGGCAAGCTGCAAGGGCCGTGGGGCGGGTTTTCAAATCTCGCAATATTGACTACCACTACCGCTCCCACAGGAGGGCGGCGCCATGCGATAGAGGTCAGCGCTTGGGCAACTCAATCACGACCTTCAATCCACCCCACTCGCTGTCGTCCAACGCCAGCAGGCCGCCCCAGGTGTCGACGATGTCCCGCACGATGCCCAGGCCCAGGCCGTGTCCATCGGTCTGTTCATCCAGCCGCGTGCCGCGGCTGAACACCTGGTCGCGGCGATCCCTGGGGATGCCCGGGCCGTCGTCTTCCACGGCCAGACTGAATCCGTCGGCTGTCTCGGTCATGGTCAGGCGCACTTCGGCATCGGCCCATTTGCAGGCGTTGTCCAACAGGTTGCCCAACAGTTCCAGCAGGTCTTCACGATCCCAGGGCAGGTGCAGGCCCGGCGGGGCGGCGTAGCTCAGGTGCAGGTGTTCGCCGTGGATCATGTTCAGTGTGGCGAGCAATCCCGGCAGCTCGGCATCGCAGTCCAGGTGCGCGCCGGGCAAGGCATCGCCGGACAAGCGGGCGCGGTTGAGTTCCCGGTTCAGGCGCTGGCGGACCTGCTCCAGTTGATCGAGCAGCAGCTTGCGCAACTCGGGATACGGATCGAGCTTCTCGTTCGAAGCCAGGCTTTGCAGCACCGCCAGCGGGGTCTTCAAGGCATGGCCGAGGTTGCCCAGGGCGTTGCGTGAACGCTTGAGGCTGTCCTCGGTGTGGGCCAGCAGATGGTTGATTTGCGCCACCAGCGGTTCCAGCTCCCGTGGCACCTGTTCGTCGAGTTGCGAACGCTGCCCGCGCTGCAACTGGGCAATCTGCTCCCGCGCCCGGTCCAGCGGACGCAAGGCGCGGCGCACGGTGATGCGTTGCAGCAACAGAATCAACAGCAACCCCGCCAACCCGAGCCCCAGGCCGATCTGCTGCATTCGGCGGAAGCTGTCACGCACCGGCGTGTAATCCTGGGCCACGCTGATGGAGATCGCCTGGCCCAGCCGTCGATAGTCGGTGCGTAGCACCAGCAGCTTCTGGCCCTCAGGCCCCAGTTGCAGGTTGCTGTGCAGGCCCGGGTGATCGAGCCGGGGCAATTCCTGGTCCCACAGGGAGCGGGAGCGCCAGTGCACATCGGCAAAGTCGATACGGAAATAATGTCCGGAAAACGGCCGCTGATAGGCCGGCGACAAGCGTCGTTCATCCAGTTGCAGCCCCTGCGGGCCGCGCACCAGGGCCACCAGCAGGTTTTCGCTGTCGTTGCGCAGCCCGGCTTCCAGGTAACGCTGCAAGCCCAGCTCGAACAACCACAGGCTGGTCTGTGCCAGAACCAGGCCGACCACCACCATCACACCGATCAACCCCAGGCTCAGGCGCCGCTGGATGGATCTCACTGCGCCTGCCCGCCGAACAGGTAACCCTGGCCGCGACGGGTTTCGATCACGCTGCGGCCCAGCTTGCGCCGCAAGTGATTGACGTGGACTTCAAGCACGTTGGAATCGCGCTCGGTCTCACCGTCGTACAGGTGTTCGGCGAGATGGCTTTTAGAAAGGATCTGCTCGGGATGCAGCATGAAATAGCGCAACAGGCGGAACTCGGCGGCCGTGAGCTGGATGTCGGTGCCGTCGCGGACCACGCACTGGCGACTCTCATCCAGGTGCAACCCGGCCGACTTCAGCGTCGGCTGGTTGACCTGGCCGTGGGAGCGGCGCAGCAACGCCTGGATCCGCAACTGCAGCTCTTCAGGATGAAAAGGTTTGGTCAGGTAATCGTCGGCCCCGGCCTTGAGGCCTTCGATGCGCTCGGCCCAGGAACCGCGCGCGGTAAGGATCAACACTGGCGTGCTCAAACCACCGGCACGCCATTGGGCGAGCACCTCAAGCCCCGGCACGCCCGGCAGGCCGAGATCGAGGATGATCAGGTCGTAGGGTTCGCTGCTGCCCTGGTACACCGCGTCGCGACCATCGGCGAGCCAGTCGACGGCGTAGCCCTGGCGTGCAAGCCCGGCCATCAATTCATCAGCCAGGGGCACGTGATCTTCCACCAGAAGCAGGCGCATCAGTCTTCCTTATCTTTGAGTAAGCGGCCGGTCGCGGCCTCCAGGTCCAATTCGCGCACGACGCCGTCGGTGTCCAGCAACTCGACCTCATAAATATAGACGCCGTGTTTCTCCTCCAGCTCGGCTTCCAGCAGTTTGGCGCCCGGGTGCAGGTCCAGCGCCTGTTGCAGCAGTTGCTCCAGCGGCAAGATCACACCCTGCTGGCGCAGTTGCAGGGCCTCGTCCTGATCCAGGTCCCGGGCCACGGCCAGCGAACAAAACGCCAGCAGCGCCAGCGCCCATCGATTATGGGCGCGCAGATTAAGCTTCATTACGTATCCTGATGATTCTTGAGCACCTTGCCGTTGGTGGCGTCCAATTCCAGATCCCACTCAATGCCCTTCGTATCGCGCAAATCCACCTGGTAAATGTACTTGCCGTACTCTTCGTCCAGCTCGGTATCGGTCAAGGTGGCGCCAGGGTGTTCGGCCAGGGCAGCGGCGTTGAGTTTTTCAAAGGACAGGATGGTACCAGCGTCTTGCAGTTTGCGGGCTTCGTCCGTGTCCAGGTCTCGTGCGTGAACCAGGCTGGTTCCCAGTGCCATCAGGGTCGCGATAAAAAAGGCAGTCAGGCGGTTCATGGGGTATCTCCTTCTTATAATCTTTACCGGGGCGACTGTATCGGGGTGAACTTAACTGAAACTGAATGGCCATCATGGGACCCACATCAATAACAAGGTTTTGTGTCGTTATAATCAGCCGCTTACCCGCATTCGAGACCGGTATGACCGCCATCCACATCAAGTTTCCCGCCCTCACCCTCAAGGCCGGCCCCCGTGCGTTCGCGCGGATTCGCCAGGCCGGCTTGAACGCCGCCGACGTCGGCATCCTGCCGGGCGCTGCCGGTGGTCCCAAGGCCCTGGGCATCCAGGGGCTGGACTTGGCGCTGTTCGACGAATGGCTGCCCGCCGCGCCCCGGGAGCGCTCGCTGATCGGGGCCTCGGTGGGTGCCTGGCGCTTCGCCAGCGCCTGCCTGCCGGATGCCGCCGAGGGCATCCGGCGCCTGGGCACCTTGTACAACGAACAAAGCTTTGCCAAAGGCGTGACCATGGCCGGGGTCAGCCAGAGCTCGCAACGCATGCTCGATGATTTGCTCGACGGCCGCGATGCGTCGATCCTCGATAACCCGCGATACCGGCTCAACATCATGGTGGTCAAGAGCCACGGCCTGCTGGCCCAGGATCATCGCGGCCGACTGGGCCTGGGCTTGTCGTCGGTGATTGCCGACAACCTGCGAGGTCGGGCACGGCTGTCGCGGCATTTCGAACGGCTGATCATCCATGACCCGCGCCTGGCCCCGCCCCTGCACCCGTTGAATGACTTTCCGTCACGTTTCGTTCCGCTGGCGGCCGGCAACCTGCGCCAGGCCCTGCTGGCCTCGGGCTCGATCCCGATGGTGATGGAAGGCGTGCGCGACCTGCCGGGCGCCGGTGCCGGTACCTACCGCGACGGCGGTCTGCTGGACTACCACCTCGACCTGCCCTACAGCGGCGAGGACATCGTGCTCTACCCGCATTTCACCGACCGGGTCATCCCCGGCTGGTTCGACAAGGGCCTGCCGTGGCGCCGGGGCAACGTCGACCGCCTGCAAGACGTGCTGCTGCTGGCACCGTCCCGTGAATACCTGGCGCGCCTGCCCTACGGCAAACTGCCGGACCGCAACGACTTCAAGCGCTTCATGGGCGATGACCCGAGCCGCCGCAAGTACTGGCGAACGGCGATGGACGAGAGCCGCCGGCTCGGTGACGAGTTCCTGGAGCTGACGGCCAACGGTGGCTTGGGCGAGCGTTTGCTGACCCTTTAGTCAGCACGGTCGCGCAACACCGTTATCAAACTGATAAACTCCGCCGCCTGCCTCGCGACCGCTACCTTCAAAGAGCCCGAACCTGTGGAAATCTTCAAAGAGTTTACCTTCGAATCCGCTCACCGCCTGCCCCACGTGCCGGACGGCCACAAGTGCGGCCGCCTTCACGGCCACTCGTTCAAAGTGGCGATCCACCTGAGCGGCGACATCGATCCGCACACGGGCTGGATTCGTGACTTCTCGGAAATCAAGGCGATCTTCAAGCCGCTCTACGAGCGCCTGGACCACAACTACCTCAACGACATTCCTGGCCTGGAAAACCCTACCAGCGAAGTCCTGGCCAAGTGGATCTGGAATGAATTGAAGCCATTGCTGCCGGAACTCAGCGCCATCCGCATCCATGAGACCTGCACCAGCGGTTGCATCTACCACGGCGAATAACCCCTTTCCTTGTGGCAAGGGAGCTTCTGTGGCGAGGGAGCTTGCTCCCGCTGGGCTGGGCAGCAGCCCCAAAAGCAGCGACTCGATTCAACCTGATACACCGCAATCTCAGGCTTGAGGACCGCTTCGCGGCCCAGCGGGAGCAAGCTCCCTCGCCACAAGGGTGTCTCCCCTGCTCAATGGCATTGGCCTATGCTCTAGCCCCTGAGCCATTTTCTGGGGAGTATCGATCATGACCCACTGGACGCTGGATCAAACATACGACTTCAACGGGCACTGCATCCGCTACGCCATCCACGGCGATGGCCCGCCGTTGGTGTTTGTCCACGGCACTCCTTTCTCTTCCTACGTGTGGCACCGGATCGCCCCGCTGTTCTTCGCCACCCACCGGGTGCATTACTTCGACCTGCTGGGGTATGGCCAATCCGCGCAACCCGATGCCGACGTGTCCCTCGGCGTGCAAAACCTGTTGTTCGCACAATTGCTGGAGCATTGGCGCCTGGATTGCCCGGATGTGGTGGCCCATGACTTTGGCGGTGCCACGGCCCTGCGCACGCACCTGCTAAACGGCAAGGATTACCGCAGCCTGACCCTGATCGACCCCGTGGCGCTGTCACCCTGGGGTTCGCCCTTTGTGCAGCATGTCCGCCAGCATGAAGCGGCCTTCAGCGGCCTGCCCGACTACATTCAGCGGGCCATCGTGCCGACCTATGTCCGCGGCGCGATCAAACGGGACATCCCGGACGCGGAACTGGCGCCCTACGTGCAGCCGTGGCTTGGCGAGCCGGGCCAGGCGGCGTTCTACCGGCAGATCGCGCAGATGGACGAACGCTACACCCGGGAAGCCGAGGGGCTGTATCCGAACGTGCGCTGCCCGACCCAGATCCTGTGGGGCGAGGATGATCAGTGGATTCCCATCGAGCGCGGCCGGGCCCTGCAACGGATGATCCCAGGGGCACAATTTCATCCCATTCCAAATGCCGGGCACCTGGTCCAGGAAGACGCGCCGGAGGCCATCGTCGCGGCGGTGTTGCGGTTCCTGCCATTGCATCTTGGTCCCTGAAGAAACCGCTCCCACAGGGGATTCCCTGCGAGTGAGATCCGTGTTCCAACTTGAATCACTCTTGCACCGCTTTTGGTCCCTGCGCCCACCCAATCCCCAGGATTGTCTATAAATAACCTCGCGATCACTCGCTTGGCACGGGCGCTGCACGTTTGCGATATCCCCCTCATCCGCAAGGACCGCCACATGACTCAGAACGATCCGGGCAATGACTATCCCTTGAGCGAAGTCCCGATGCACGCTCGCAAGGGCCTGGCCTCCACGGCCATGGTGCTGCTGGGTTTCACCTTTTTCACCGCCACCATGTTTGCCGGCGGCAAGCTGGGGGTAGCGTTCGGTTTTGCCGAGATGCTCACGGTCATCGTCATCGGCAATCTGCTGCTGGGCCTCTACGCCGCAGGCCTGGGCTATATCGCCTTCAAGAGCGGGCTCAATTCGGTGTTGATGGGGCGTTTCTGTTTCGGCGAGGTGGGCAGCAAGCTCAGTGACTTGATCCTGGGGTTCACCCAGATCGGCTGGTACGCCTGGGGCACGGCGACTGCCGCGGTGGTGTTGGGCAAGTATTTCGAGTTGAGCGAGAGCACCGTGCTCGGGTTGATGGTGCTGTTCGGCCTGGGGTTCTGCGCCACGGCCTACATTGGTTATCGCGGCTTGGAAATCCTCTCCTACATTGCCGTGCCGGCCATGATGTTGCTGCTGATGCTGTCGATGTGGGTCGCGACGGTGAAGGTCGGCGGCTTCGAAGGCTTGTTGGCGGTGGTGCCGACGGGCAGCCTCGACTGGTCCACCGCCATCACGTTGGTGTTCGGCACCTTCGTCAGCGGCGCGACCCAGGCCACCAATTGGACGCGGTTCTCCCGCTCGGCGAAGGTCGCGGTGCTGGCGAGCCTAATCGGCTTCTTCCTGGGTAACGGCCTGATGGTGCTGATCGGCGCCTACGGGGCCATCGTCTATCAACAACCGGACGTGGTCGAAGTGTTGCTGCTGCAGGGCTTCGCCATGGCGGCGATGGCGATGCTGCTGCTCAACATCTGGAGCACCCAGGACAACACCATCTACAACTTCGCCGTGGCCGGTTGCAACCTGCTGCGCACCCGTCGGCGCAAGACCGTAACCCTCGGCGGCGCGGTGATCGGCACGTTGCTGGCGCTGCTGGGCATGTACGATCTGCTGGTGCCATACCTGATCCTGCTGGGCACCGTCATCCCACCCATCGGCGGGGTCATCATGGCCGATTTCTTCTTCCGCTGGCGTGGTCGTTATCCGCGCCTGGCCGAGGCGCAACTGCCGGCGTTCAACTGGCCCGGGCTGTTGGCCTATGGGGTTGGCACCGTCGCGGCGTTCAATTCACCCTGGGTCGCGCCGCTGGTAGGAATCGCTGCCGGCGCGCTAACGTATGTGCTATTGATCAGCGTAATGGGTACTCGCACCGCTGATGCGTCCCTACAAAACCTCTAAAGGATTCGCCTGATGCACATCATCAACGCCCGTCTGCGTAACCGTGAAGGCTTGCATGAACTGCACCTGGAAAACGGCTTGATCGCCAACATCGCCCGCCAGACCGAGGCACCCAGCCTCGGCCCGGAAGACCTCGATGCCGGCGGCAACCTGGTGGTCCCGCCCTTCGTCGAACCACACATCCACCTGGACGCCACGCTCACCGCCGGTGAACCGCGCTGGAACATGAGCGGCACGCTGTTCGAAGGCATCGAGTGCTGGGGCGAGCGCAAGGCCACCATCACCGAGGAAGACACCAAGACCCGCGCCAAGAAAACCATCCAGGCCCTCGCCGCCCATGGCATCCAGCATGTGCGCACCCACGTCGACGTGACCGACCCCGAGCTCACGGCACTCAAGGCCCTGCTGCAAGTGCGCGAGGAAAGCCGTCACCTGATCGACATGCAGATCGTCGCGTTTCCCCAGGAAGGCATCGAGTCCTATCGCAACGGCCGCGAGCTGATGGAAGAAGCGATCCGCATGGGCGCCGACGTGGTGGGCGGCATTCCCCACTTCGAGTACACCCGCGACCAGGGCGTCAGCTCGGTGAAATTCCTCATGGACCTGGCCGAGCGCACCGGCTGCCTGGTGGATGTGCATTGCGACGAAACCGATGACCCGCACTCACGTTTCCTCGAAGTGCTCGCCGAAGAAGCCCGCAGCCGCGACATGGGCGCGCGTGTCACCGCCAGCCACACCACGGCCATGGGCTCCTACGACAACGCCTACTGCGCCAAGCTGTTCCGCCTGCTCGGGCATTCGGGCATCAGCTTTGTCTCGTGCCCGACCGAAAGCATTCACCTGCAAGGGCGCTTCGATAATTTCCCCAAACGCCGCGGTGTCACCCGGGTCAATGAACTGCTCGAGGCCGGGATGAATGTGTGCTTCGGCCAGGACTCCATCGTCGACCCGTGGTACCCGCTGGGCAACGGCAATATCTTGCGAGTCCTCGAAGCCGGCCTGCACATCTGCCACATGCTCGGCTACCGCAACCTGCAAAGCGCTCTCGACCTGGTCACCGACAACAGCGCCAAGGCCATGGCCCTGGGCGAGCGCTATGGCCTGGAACCCGGGCGTCCGGCTAACCTGCTGATCCTGTCGGCGGACAGTGACTACGAAGTGATCCGCAGCCAGGGCTTGCCGCTCTATTCGATTCGCAACGGTGAAGTGCTGATGAAGCGGCAGATGCCGGTGGTGGAGTTTGCGCACCAGCCAGGCTGATGTCCCTGCGGGAGCGGGCGCGCTCGCGATAGCGGCATCGGCCACGCCACAAACCTTCAGAAAGCTCTAGGCACAGACCGCGCCGTCCCAAACAACCTGACCCGCGCCAACTCACCCGCCTCTTCTTCCAGCAAAATCGGCGCAGTCCCCCCTGGCATCATCACACTCACCGCCCCCGCCTGCACCCAACCCACCCGCCATGCCGCACTGGCCACGGCACTGGCGCTGGTGCCCGAGGATGCGGTGGGACCTTCACCCCGCTCGAACACCCGGGCGGCGATTCGCCCTTCGGCTTCGAGCCAGGCCCATTGCAGGTTCACCCCCATAGGGCACGGCATTCCAGCCCCACCCGGCGGAGCATAGGCGATGCGGGTCAGGCTCTGGCACAGCGCCGGCGCACGCATCTGCGGATTGCTCGGCAGCGCCTCGGCACTGTCCACCAGCGTCACGCAATGCGGGTTGCCAATGTTCACGAACTGGCTGTTGCCCCACGCCGGGTTCAACCGTTCAAGCGCCGCCACACGGCTGACATCGCACTGGTTGAACATCACACGCTCGACGTCCTGGGCACCGACGGCGCCGGGCCCGAACAGCGGTTTGCCCAGGTCCAGCCAGAAGCCTTGGGCGCCTTCGAATTCAGCAGCGCGAACCGAGGTTTGCAGCGGTGACAAACCGTCGGGTTTATCGTGATGGACCTGCAGCAAGCAATGACCCGTCCCTGCCATCAAGCCCTGCTCTTGCAAGGCCTGGGAGAAAATCGTCAAGCCGTTGCCACTGCGCTCGGCCAGGGTGCCGTCGGTATTGACGATCAACAGATCAAAGGGCGGTTCGTTCTGGAACGGGCCGATCAGCAAACCGTCACTGCGATGAGCCTTGGCATCCGGCGGCGCTTCGCCCGGCGCCCAGGCGCAGAACGCGTGCACGGCAGCCGTTGCCCAAGACTCGCGTGTCTGCGCGGCCTGGGCAGCCGACTGAGGCAGCGCGATGCCGTGGTCTCGAACCTGCCGAGGGGAAATGACGCCATAGATATTGCCGCGCGCGTCATAAAACTTCGTCATGGATCTGTCCGGTATCAGCCAGCAAGGACCGCTACTTTATGTCGGCAAAGGCCAGGGAGCAAAGCTTGCTGGCAACCGGATATTCGCGTCGGCACCTTGGGGTCGCGGTGCGGTCAGTGGATATGCAAGCATAGGCTCCTGCCTGCACCACCGCATCGCACGTAAGCCAAGGACGTTTCATGACTGCCATTACGCCCCCGCCCACCTTTATCCCCGGACGCCTGGAACAGATGTCCACCCGCATCGCCTATCTCATCGCCGGCATCGGCATCGCCGCCTGGGCGCCGCTGGTGCCTTACGCCAAGGTGCGGGCGAACCTGGATGAAGGCACCCTCGGGTTGCTGCTGTTGTGCCTGGGGGTCGGGTCGATCCTGGCGATGCCGATTTCCGGTGCGCTGGCGACGCGGTTCGGCTGCCGGCGGGTGCTCAGCGGCGGCACGCTTCTGATCTGCCTGGCGTTGCCGTTGCTGGCGACGATGACCTCCCTGCCCTGGCTGGTGGCCGCATTGTTCCTGTTTGGCGCCGGGCTCGGAACCGTGGACTCGACCGTGAACCTGCAAGCGGTGATCGTCGAACGGGCCAGTGGCAAGACCATGATGTCGGGTTTCCACGGCATGTTCAGTCTCGGCGGGATCATTGGCGCGGCGGGTGTCAGTGCCCTGCTTGGCCTGGGGCTTTCGCCGCTGGGGGCGACGCTGGTGGTCAATGGCGTGCTGCTGGTAGCGTTGTTCAAGGCTGCGCCGCACCTGCTGCCCTACGGCAGTGAAAGCTCGGGTCCGGCGTTCGCCATTCCCCACGGCGTCGTGCTGTTTATCGGCATCCTGTGTTTCATCGTATTCCTGGCCGAAGGCGCGGTGCTGGACTGGAGCGCCGTATTCCTGGCCACCGAACGCGCGGTGGATACCGCCTATGCCGGGCTGGGTTATGCCGCCTTCGCGCTGACCATGACCGTCGGCCGGCTGACCGGCGATTCAGTGGTACATCGCCTCGGAGCCAAACGCGTGATCATCTATGGCGGATCGATCGCGGCAGCCGGGTTCCTGTTGGCGACCCTCGCACCGATGTGGCAAGCCGCGCTACTGGGCTATGGGTTGGTGGGCGCCGGGTGTTCGAACATCGTGCCGGTGCTGTACACCGCCGTCGGCAAACAGACCTTGATGCCAGAGGCCATCGCTGTGCCGGCCATCACCACCATCGGCTATGCCGGCATCCTTGCCGGCCCGGCGCTGATTGGTTTCGTCGCCCATGGCAGCAGCTTGAGCTTTGCGTTTGGGTTGATTGCGATATCGCTGGTGGCGGTGGCGGCCAGTGGCAAAGTGTTGAAAGTCTGAGGCCTCACACCGCTCTCTGTGGCGAGGGAGCTTGCTCCCGCTCGGCTGCGCAGCAGTCGTAAACCAGCCGATGCGGTCTGCCTGGAAAACGGCGTCAGGCCATTTTGGGGCGGCTGCGCCACCCAGCGGGAGCAAGCTCCCTCGCCACTGGATTGTATTTCAGCCCCTGGCATTGTGTTCCAGGCTACAGGGCCTGGTCCTCGATCAGAACCCCACACTCGCCTGCACAAAGAACGTACGCGGTGCGCCCACGTACATGCCCGAGTTGTTGTCACTGGAACGGGTGTAGTACTGATGGTCGAACAGGTTCTTCACCCCGGCGCCGACTTTCAGGTTCGACAGCTGCGCGCCAAAGTCATAACCGGCGCGCACGTTCCAGAGCACGTAGCCCGGCATGTCGCCAAACTGCCCATCGGCGCTGCCATCGGTGATGTAGTCGTCGCTGAAGCTGCCATCGGCGTTCACGCTGTTGCCCGGTGAGCGCTGCTTGGACTGGGCAAAGGCGTCGAGGTTGTAGGTCCAGCGATTGACGTCGTAGCGCAGGCCCACGTTGGCCACCTGCCGGGAATAGAACGGCAGGTCACGTCCCTTGAAGCTCGGGATCTGGCCTTCGTAAGTCGCACGGGTGTAGGTAAAACCGGCATTGGCGGTGAGGCCTTCGAGACGTGGGTCGAGCGCGGCCATGTCGTAATGCACCGAAGCCTCCAGCCCCTGGTGCTTGGTCGCGCCCATGTTGGTCCAGCCCACGTCGTTGCTGATGTACTGCAATTCGTCGTCGAAGTCGATGTAGAACAGCGTCACTTCCCCGCCCCACACGTCATCGTTGTAGCGCGTGCCGATCTCGTAGGTCTTGGCCTTTTCCGGGCTCAGGCCATTGGCGGTGTTGTTGCCGTCACCGCCCTGGCCGAGCTGGAAATACTGCAGGCTGCCGAACGAGGTCTCGTAGTTGGCGAACAGCTTCCAGGCATCGGACAGGTGATACATCACGCTCAGGGCCGGCAGCGGTTCGTTGCTGTCGATGCTGCGGCGTTTTTCCTGCACCGGGCGACCGGCGGTGTCGAGCACCGGGCGGTCATGCCATTCGGTGCTGATGCTTTCGAAGCGGATGCCCGGGGTGATGGTCCACTTGCCGACATCGATCTTGTCATCGATATACACCGCGTGGGCTTCAGTGCCACCGGTACGGTCCTGGTAGACGTGACCGTCGGCCCCCGGACGCACCACTGGTTCGTTATCACGCAACGCCAGGCGACTGGCCTCTTCGTGCATGCCTTCCTTGAGGTAGCGATAACCCACGCTGGCCTCTTGGGTGGTGGGGCCCAGGTCGAACACGTGGGACACCCGGGGCTCGATGCCGAAGGTGTAATAGGTGCGCGGGTAGGACACCAGGTTGCGCTGGTCCCGGGAAGCGATGGTGCTGCCCCGGTAACTGTCGGAGTAATAGGTCAGCACTTCGGCCTGGGTGCGGTCGTCGATCTGGCGCAACCATTTGAACGACACGTCCTTGCGCCGGCCGCTGAAGTTGTCCCAGTCGCGGTCGGACTGGTACGGGTCCGCGTCGTACTGGGCCTGGGTCAGGCCACCGGGCATGTCGGCCTTAGCGTCGTAGTAATGGAAGTTCAGCGAGAAGTCGTCCACCTCGGTGGGTGCCCAATGGGTCTTGAGGATGACGTCGTCGATGTCGTTGTCGTTGTTGCTCCGGCGATAACCGTTGCCGTTGACGCCGGA
This sequence comes from Pseudomonas sp. NFACC46-3, assembly GCF_900114515.1. Taxonomy (NCBI): domain Bacteria; kingdom Pseudomonadati; phylum Pseudomonadota; class Gammaproteobacteria; order Pseudomonadales; family Pseudomonadaceae; genus Pseudomonas; species Pseudomonas sp. NFACC46-3. The sequence goes on along the minus strand of NZ_FOTH01000011.1, from coordinate 84,208 downwards.
ATACAACAGCGCCACGCCCAGGCCATTGTCCGCCGTGCCGCCGAGAAACGCCGTGTCGATGTGCTTCCAGCCGCCGCGCTGGGAGGTTTCCAGGGTGCTGCCGATTTCACCGGTGGCTTTTTCCGGGATCGCCCGGGTCACGAAGTTGATCACCCCGCCGACGTTCTGTGGCCCGTAGCGCACGGAACCGGCGCCGCGCACCACGTCGATGCTGTCCAGGTTGCCCGAGGAAATCGGCGCCATGGACAGTTGCGGCTGGCCGTAGGGCGCGAACGCTGCGGGCACGCCGTCGATCAACACCGTGGAGCGTGGCGACAAGCGCGAAGTCAGGCCGCGCACGCCGACGTTCAGGGAGATGTCACTGCCGCCTGTGCCGTTGGCGTCCTGCACCTGCACCCCCGGCACACGCCGCAGCACGTCGCCGACGTTCATCGCGCCCTGCTCCACCATCGCTTCGCGGCGGATCACCGTCCGCGCGCCGGGGTGGTTCTGCACCACCTCCGCATTGGCGTCGCCGAGCCAGTCACCGACCACCTGGATTTCAGTAGCGCCAAGCTCCAGCGGGCCGGCGCTGGAGGCCGAAGGCGCCGGCAATACGGTCGCCGAACCGTCATCAATCCGGTATTGCAGGCCACTGCCCTGCAGCAGTTGGTGCAAGGCCGCTTCCGGGGACAGGGTGCCGTCCACGGCCGGCGCTTGTTTACCGGCCACCAGTTCGGGGCTGAAGAACACCTGCAACGCGGTTTGCTGGCCGAGCTGGCTCAAGGCTTGCCCCAACGGCTGCGCCTGGATGTGAATGGCGGTGGTAGCCTGATCGGCATACGCCTGGGGCACAGCGGCGCTGACCGCCAGGGTCAGGGCCAGGGGCAGCCAGCGTACGTGGGTACGGTTGTTGTTTTTGGCGGTTGTTTTCACGTCGAACCTTGTCCTGTTGATCGCAAGAATACGCGTCTGTTAATGCAAACCAGTTGCAGTTGGACAAGAAGACGAAGAACTCGAAAAAAACCTGAATTTATCGCGCAATTATTTCCTGGCTGCCGTCATCCAGGTTGCGCACAGCCACCGGCAGAATGCTCGGCAGCGCCTTGAGCAGTGCCTCAGGATCGTCGGCGCGGAACACGCTGGTCAGGCGCAGGTCGCCCACCGCCGCGCTGCCGACCCGCAGGGGGCGAGTGCGATAACGGGAAACCTCTTCGGCCACTTCCTTGAGCGGCGCGTTGTTGAACACCAGTTTGCCGTTGCGCCAGGCGGTGAGCGCCTCGGCGTTGACCGCGTAAGGTGTGGCGACTTTGCCCTGGGCATCGATCTGGGTGCCGAGACCCGCTGTCAGTATGGCCAACTGAGCCGGGGGCGCGGCGCGTCCCTGGACCTTGACGCTGCCCTGCGCCACCGCCACCCGGGTCTTGTCGGCATCGCGGCGCACATCGAAGCGCGTCCCGGTCACCGTCACCTGGCCGTTGCCCGCATCGACGGTGAATGGCCGGCCAGCATCGTGTTCGACGCTGAACAGGGCCTCGCCCTCGACCAGTTCCACCCGGCGCTGACGGTGTGCGAATTGAATACGCACCCGGCTGCGGCTGTTGAGGTCGATCATCGAACCGTCCGGCAAGGCGATATGCCGACGCTCGCCGAGGACGGTGGCGTATTCGCCGCTGTAGTCGGTGGAAGAACTCAAACCGCTGAACAGCCCCAACCCCAGCGCCACTGCGAACAGTCCGGCGGCGACGGCATAGCGCAGCAGTGGCCGACGCTTGGGACGTTTGGCGGGAGGTTCGCACAGCGCTCGCAGGCGTTCCTTGGGCAGCAGGTCCGTGGCGCTCCAGATACCCTGGAGCAATTGAATTTCGTCACGGTGGTTGGCATGTTCGTCCAGCCAGGCTTCGAAACGCTGGCGCTCCTCGACACTCATGGCGGGCGCTTGCAGGCGCACGAACCATTGCGCCGCCGCGTCGCGAACCCTGTCCTGCCCGCACGGGCATTCACGGCTATCCATCATGGAAGGTCCTGTGGCTCAGGTGGAAGAGGACGACGGATCATTGGCCAGGCCCGTCCAGGCAATCGCGCAGATGCCGCAGGGTGCGGATCATATATTTTTCCACCATGTTTTTGGACAGGCCCAAACGCTCGGCGATTTCCGCCTGGGTCAGGCCTTCGATCTTCTGCCAGACAAACACCGTACGGCAGTTGGCCGGCAGCTCGGCAAGCGCTCGCTCGATGGAGTCTGCCAGCTGGATCGCGTGCATGTAGTGCTCCGGGTCGCCCGACAGCGACTGGCTATGGTCGACGGCCGCCTCCTCCATGGCCCCCCGTCGATCTTCGCGCCGATAGCCATCCACTGCAATGTTGCGCGCCGTCTGATGCAAATAGGCCCGTGGCTGCTCGACCCCGCTCGAATCGGACTCAAGCACCCGCACGAAGGTGTCATGGGCCAGGTCCTCGGCCTGCTGGCGATTGCGCAGGCGACGGGTCCAGGTGCCGATCAACTCTTCGTAATGCTCGAAAAAGCCGGGACTGCGGGGCAACTTGGGGGTCATCGCGGCGCGCTGTGGAAACGGGGTGTGAATAGTAATGCTTCCTATTAATACGAAGCAAACCTATTGCGGTGCCTGTCGTCCGAAGCTGTCCCAGCCGACGATAGATTCCTGTGGTGACTCAAACAGACTGGTTTTTCGACTTGGGTCGCGCTGGGTTTCCCGCCAAGCACACCGCTAGAACGCCACACAGGATCAAGGTCCAGCCCAGCGCCTGAAACCAGGCAGCGAGCATCAGTGCACCACTAATCAACACGTAATAGAACAAGCCAAACAACGCCCCGGCAGTACCCAGGCAGTCGCCATAGCGAACCAACGCGGCGCCCAGCACGTTGGGTATTGCCATGCCAAACGCCAACACGATCAGCAGCATCGCCACAACAAAACCGCCGCTGTCGAGCAAGCCTTGAACACTCACGCCACCGATCAGCAGCACCACTGCCGCCACCGCCGACAACTGGCCACCGTCGTAACCTCGCGCCAACAGACGCTTGTTCAGCCAAGCCCCCAAGCCCGAGCCCAGCGCCAGGATCACGCCGCTGTAGCCGAACAACTCGGGGCTCAATCCGAGCCGTTCGAACTGAAACGGAGCGAGATTGTAGTAACTGAACAGCGCCACATTGAAGGCGGCGACAAGAAACGACGAACACCAGATGGAGGGGTCCTTGAGCATGCGCCACAGTGTCTTCGATAGGGGTTGCGCAGGGAGACGGTCCGGCAGGGTTTCGGGCAAGGCGCGTGCGCACCACACCAGTAAAACCAACGACAGCATCAATAGGCCGCCGAATACGCCTTGGTAACCAAAGAGTCCTACCAGGCTGGCGCCACTGAGCAAACCCATCGCTGGGCTGGCCGCGAGGGCAATACCGATCACTGAAAAAACCTGGCCCAGTTGTACACCGTGATAACGATCACGCAGGACCGTCTGGGTCACCACCGAACCAACTGCCGCACCAAACGCAGCCAGGGCCTGAACGGCCAGCAGCGCATCGAAGGTGTCGACATTCAACCCCAGCATCGTTGCGGCAGCATACAAGGCCAACCCGCTCAACATGGCGGGCCGGCGACCGATGCGGTCACACACACGCCCCCACACCGCTACACCCAGGGCGAAACCCAAGAAAAACGTGGATAACAGCTGCGCGGCCATTTCTGCACTGACGGCAAAACTCGCGCTGATGTCTGCCAACGCTGGGCTGTAGAGGGTCTGGGCAATCTGCGGGAACATCACCAAGGCAATCGCCAGGCAAAGGAAAGGTCGCGAAATCATGCAAGCCAAGCTCGTTCGAAGACGGGCGAGCAGTCTACGAAGCCATTGGCTGTCGTATTATCCGAAGCCTGACAAATAATCCTCGAAATCGGACAAGTCATGGCCTGGCTCGACGCTCATGCCCTATTCGACCCCGACCGCCATGACGCGCCGGTCATCGGTCTCGCCGCAACGCTGGGTCATCACGATTCCGGCGTACATCGACATCAGCGCGGGCAACTGTTGTTCACACGCCAGGGCTGTACTCGCATCACCCTGGCGCAGCAACTGTGCTTGCTGCCACCATCGCGAGCTGCCTGGATTCCGCCGTTGATACCCCACCGCGCCGTGATGCAACAGAGCGTGGATTATCGATCGATCTACCTGAAGGCATCACTGTGCGCTGACTTACCTTCACACGTGTGCATCATCGATGTATCGCCACTGCTACGCGCCGTACTCGAACCGATCACCGACGCAGCGTTCGACAGCGACTGGACGCAAGGCCGTAACAAGCACCTGCTGGGGTTGTGCCTGGATGAAATCCGCGAGGCACCGCAACAGCCGATGCTGCTGCCGCTGCCTCAGGACAAACGCCTGGCACCTCTGCTCGCGGCACTGCAGCATTTGCCGCCGACATTGAACGTATTGGAAGAGCAAATCGGGGCCAGTGGCCGGACCATCGGCCGGATCTTTCAACGGGAAACCGGCATGGGCTATCAGCAATGGCGGCAGCAATGGCGCCTGATGCGCGCCATTGAACTGCTCGCCACCGGCCGCGGCCTGAGTTACAGCGCTTTCGAATTGGGCTTTGCCAGCGACAGCGCCTTCATCGCCTTCTTCAAGCAAATGACCGGTTTTACGCCAAAAGCCTACTTGGGTTGATTGCCGGCCGGTTTACGCCTCAGGCATCTTGCGAAAGCCCACCGCCAAACGGTTCCAGCCATTGATGGCGTTGATCGCCAGGGTCAGGTCGACCATTTCCTTGGGGCTGAAATACTCGCTCAGCAGGGCATAGTCGGCGTCCGGCGCGTGGGTGTCGCTCAGGCGGGTCAGGGCTTCGGTCCAGGCCAGAGCGGCGCGCTCGCGGCCGGTGAAGAACGGTGCTTCGCGCCAGGCGGTCACGGCGTAGAGGCGACGTTCGGTCTCGCCGTCCTTACGAGCATCGGCGGTGTGCATGTCGATGCAGAAGGCGCAGCCGTTGATTTGCGAGGAACGCAGCTTGACCAGCTCCAGCAGGGACTTTTCCAGGCCCAGTTTCGAGACGGCATTTTCCAGGGCCAGCATGGCTTTGAAGGCGTCTGGGGAGGCGGTGTAGAAATCGATACGCGGTTGCATGATGAGCTCCAGAACAATGGGGTGTAGCGCTACGTTAGCCGTGCAGTGGCGCGGTACAAATAGCCAATTGTTGGGAAGTTCGGGTGGCCAATGGCGCCGCAAGACGTGACCGGGTATTGGCCTTTTCAAGGGAGTCCAACCCTACGGGCTGTTGTGGCGAGGGAGCTTGCTCCCGCTCGGCTGCGAAGCAGTCGTCACCCGACTGACGCGGTCTGCCTGGGGAACGGTGTAGGCCATTTTGGGGCGGCTGCGCCACCCAGCGGGAGCAAGCTCCCTCGCCACAGGGGGTGTTTTCGGGGCAGGTTCAGGCCCGGCTGCGCAGCCACTGCAGGAAGCGCTTCTTGGCGACGGGCTTGGGCAGCTCGCGGGTGAGGTTCTGGGCGAGGTGGATGCGTACGTCCAACAGGTTTTTCATGGCGTCGTTGATGTCGTGACGGGCGTCGAGGCAAGGCTTGAGGTAGCTGTTCTCGATGCGATAAAGGGTGCAGAAGGTCTTGGCCGAAAAACTCGCCAGCGCGGCCTGTTCGGAAACGATCCCGGCTTCGCCGATCACCTCTCCCGGCCCCATGCGTCCGGCCTCGAATGGCTGGCCGTTACGCACAAGGGTCACGCTGACCACACCGGATTCAATGATGAACAAATGATCGCTGACTTCCCCCGCCGGCAAAATCATGTCGCCGGCGCGGAAGGTCTGCAGGGTCATGTTCTGGCTGAAGGTATCTTTCTCGTCCTGGCGCAAGGTGGAGAAGATGTTCGAGCTTTCCAGCAACGCCCGAGGCCGCGACGCATCCTTGGCGGTGGCGCTTTCACTGTTGGACAACAGGCTCACGCCCGAGGCCTGCAAATGCCGGAACGCCAGGTCGAACAGCTGGTTGCGCACCTCGCGCTTCTGGGCCCTGGAGGCGACGAACCCGCTGATCTCGTATTCCGCCCCATCACTGCTGCTGCTTTTGAGCGTCACGCAGGGTGCCGGGTTGGCGAGCAAGGTCCGACAGCCGATCATCGCTCGCTCCAGCGCGTCGATCACGGTTTGTGGCCGCGCGTGAGGGCTGACCTGGACGCTGATGGACAACCCATGGACATCGCTGGGTCGACTGAAGTTGATGACCTTGGCCTTGGCCGCGAGTGAGTTGGGGATCACCGCCATGCTGCCTTGGGCGGTCTGCAACCGCGTGGCCCGCCAGTCGATGTCAGTGACCCGGCCTTCGGTGCCGTCGATGGAAATCCAGTCATCGAGCTGATAAGGCTTGGTGGTGTTGAGCACGATCCCGGAAAACACGTCGCTGAGGGTGCTCTGCAACGCCAGGCCGACGATGATCGCCATCGCCCCGGACGTCGCCAGCACGCCCTTGACTGGGAGGTCCAGCACATAGGCCAGCGCTGCGATGACGGCGATCAGGAAAATCACCGCGCCGAGCAAATCCTGCAACAAGCGCCCGGTGTGACCGACCCGCTGCATCATCACCGCGCCCATCATCACCGTCAGGGTTCGCGCGGCGAGCAGCCACCAGGCGATCTGCAACCCGGTGGCCGCCAGGTGCCGTGGCACGTCGTCGACCCACTGCGCCGGCTCCATGGGGTTGAGGCCCTCGTTGAACAGCAACATGCTGAACAAGGAAAAAATCACCAGCCGCGCGCCGATTTTCCAGTAGGTCCGATCCGCACTCACCAGCCGCCATATCAGGATGTCGAGCACCAGCAGCGCCAGGGCACAGAGCAGCGGGTGCTCGGAGATCAGAGACAGCATCGGACGGCTCCAGAAAGATCAATGAGGCGAAGATTGGCACAGAATGACCAAGCTGTAGAGATCCCCGCAGATCTCCATGTGGGAGCGTACTTGCTCGCGATTGCGGTGCGTCAGTCAATGATGCCTGGACTGTTAGACCGCTATCGCGAGCAAGCTCCCACACAGTGGGTGCGGCGTGGCTGTTGTTTTCGCGTTCAATCGTCCATCCGGCCAAAACGCCCCGAGTGGAAATCGTTGAAGGCCTGGTGGATTTCCTGCTCGCTGTTCATCACGAACGGGCCATGGCCAACGATGGGTTCGTCGATCGGCTCGCCACTGAGCAGCAGCACAACGGCATCGTTATTGGCTTGCAGGCTCAATTGGTCGCCAGCCCGGTCGAACAGCGCTAGCTGGCCGGCCTCGACCCGTTCGCGGCCATTGACCTGGACCGAGCCATGCAGCACCACCAGGGCGGTGTTGTGGCCTTCATGCAGGTCAAGGACCAGGTCTTTACCGGCCTTCAAGCGAATGTCCCAGACGTCGATGGGGGTGAAAGTCTTCGCGGGCCCTTGATGCCCCTCGAAGCGCCCGGCGATCAACCGCAGGCTGCCGGCATCGTCCTTCAGCGCAATGTTCGGAATGTCGCCTTTGAGCAGTGTCTGGTAGCCGGCCGGGGCCATCTTGTCCTTGGCAGGCAGGTTGACCCACAACTGGACCATCTCCATGAACCCGCCCTGCCGGGCGAAAGCTTCGGAGTGGAACTCTTCGTGGATGATGCCGGACGCGGCGGTCATCCATTGCACGTCGCCGGGACCGATCTTGCCGCCGCTGCCCGTGGAGTCTCGGTGCTCCAGTTCACCCTGGTAGACGATGGTCACCGTTTCGAAACCGCGATGCGGGTGCTGGCCGACGCCACGACGCTCGGTGGTGGGCGTGAATTCAGTCGGGGCGGCGTGGTCCAGCAGCAAGAACGGGCTGACGTGCTTGCCCAGGTTGTCGTAGGAAAACAGCGTGCGAACCTGGAAGCCATCGCCAACCCAATGGGGCCGTGGGCTGGTGTAGAGGCCGATGATGTTTTTCATGCTGTGTCTCCAAAATCAGGTACTGCGATTCAATGGACACAGCTTAGAACCGACACCTTTGCAACACTAGACTGCAAAAATCAGCTTTAGCGTTCTATTTAGAGAACGACTGAAAAACCTGTAGGAGCTCGCTCCTACAGGTTCTGGTGTCATTCAAAGGTGATTGCGCTTGGCAAACTCCGACAGCCCCACCAAGGATTGCAGGCCAAGCTTTTCCAGCAGCCGAGTCTTGTAGGTGCTGACGGTTTTTGGACTCAGGAACAGGCTTTCGGCGATGTCCTTGCCGCGCATGCCCATGGCCAGCATGCGCAGGATGGACAGCTCGCGGGTGGAGAGGCTTTCCAGCGCCTGCTGTTCGCTGCGCTGCTGAAAATCCAGCCTGACGGACATCTGCGGAAAATAGGCATAACCGGACTTCAAGGCCTGGATGGCCTTGGTCAGTTCCTTGAGGTCGCTTTTCTTGGTCACAAAACCCCGGGCCCCGGCCGAGATGCAGCGGTTGCAGAAGTGCTGCGCATCCTGGGAAGTGAACACCAGCACACTGCACTCAGGGAATTGGGCCATGATCCAGACCAGCAGGTCCAGGCCATCGAAACCGTTCATCACCAGGTCGAGGATCACCAGGTCTGGCACGCACTCCTTGATGAGGGCCCTGGCATCGGCCACGCCGCTGGCGTCTCGGATGTGGGTGAACGCCTCATTCTGGCAAATAAGCCGCAGCGCCCCTCGTATGACAGGGTGGTCATCCACGATCAACACGTCTTTCAAGGCAATTCCCCAGGTCATTACAAACGGCACCGGCGCCATGACTGCACCGGACTCTTGCACAAGCGCCAGGCCCAGACACCTGTCAGATCCGACAGTGCAGACCAACGGTCTTTCTCAGCGTCCATGGCCCTGCCTGAGGGCGTGCGTCCACGGTTGCAGCGACTCACGGGCTTGAGGGTCGACCTGCTCCATCAGGCGCCGCAGGGAGACAAGGTCAGGCAGTGGCGCCTGGCTCAGGTGCATGCTCGATCGGCGCGCGACCGGCACCGGCGACAGGCTGGCCGGTTGCGCGTTGTAAATCATCCCGTGACGAACCTGTGGGTTATAGATAACAAAATCGTGCAAGTCCAACGCCCCGCTGGTCAGCCCGGCATTGACGACGATCAGGTCGAAGGGCTCGCTGCCGTACTCCACCAGCGTCAGCAACTCTTGCACATGGCTGACGGGGACAATCCGGAAATAGCCCTGTTGATTGAACAGGCGCTCCAGCACGATTCGATGAGCATGGTGTGGGTCGGCAATCAGGATACGGAGTGCTTTGTTCGGCATGGCAAGCTTTCCAATAGCAACGCGCCAGGTAGAAACCGGCTCAGAACATTAAAGGCCGTCAGGCTAGAGGAAGCGCTTGAAAGACGATGTAGGATTATTCCCAAAATGAAGCCAGACGAAGCCCTTGTTAGGTCTTCAGTTGCTCCGCCACGTGCTCGATGGCTTGGCGAATATCTTCCACGGCTTGGGCGAGCAGCAACGTATCGCCGCCTCGACAAGCGCTTTCCAGCGCCTCGCAGGCGGCGATCAGCCGTTGCGCCTGGACGATCCGCGCCCCACCCTTGATCCGGTGCGCCAGGTCCGCCAGGCCCGGCAAGTCTTGTCGGCTGGACAAGTGCAACAGTCGCGCCTGATCGTCGGCATTGCTGCTGACCAGTTCCTCCAGCAGTGCCCTGATGGCGGTCGTGTCGCCACCGGTCAGTTGTTCCAGGCTGGTCAAGTCGATGCCATCGTCGGGCTGAGGCGCCCCCACGTCCGGCGTGACCGAAACCAGGCACGCATTGAGCGCCCGAAGGCTGATGGGTTTGAACAGGCAATCGTCCATCCCGGCCTCGGCGCAGCGGTCCTTTTCCTCAGGCTGGGCGTTGGCCGTGAACCCCAGGATCAACCCAGGCGACAGGTTTTGCGCATGCTCTTCGTCGCGAACGGCCCGCGCGAGTTCATAACCGCTCATCAAGGGCATGTTGCAATCGGTGATGACCACATCGAAGTGCTCGCTGCGCCAGGCGTTCAGGCCTTCGACACCGTTCTGCGCCTCCTGGACACGATGGCCCAGGTAGGCCAGTTGCTGGGACAGCAGCAAGCGATTGGCCGGGTAGTCATCGACCACCAGGATACTCAGCGCCGGGCCCGGCACCAGCGCCTCAGCCTCGACAGGCGGCGAGGTCGGCAAGGCGTCGAGCAGGGGCAGGTCCAGCAGGATCTCGACCTGCGTGCCCGCCCCCGCCACGCTGCGCAACGTCAGGGTGCCGCCCATCATTTCGCACAAGGTGCGGCTGATGACCAGCCCCAGCCCGGAACCGCTGCGGGCCGACTGGGTCGTGTGGCTGGCCTGGGTAAAGGGGCTGAAGAGGCGGCGCTGGTCCTCAGGCGAAATCCCGCAGCCGGTGTCCTCGACTCGCAGGCAAATGCCCAGGCGCCTGTGTTCAATGTCCGGCTCGCCGCGCACACTCAGGCGCACCTCGCCTTGGTCGGTGAATTTGATGGCGTTGCTCAACAGGTTCGAGACGATCTGCTTGAAGCGCAACGGGTCGATCAACACGTCATGGTTGACCCCGGTGTCCAGCACCCGTTGCAGGCGCAGGTGTTTCTGCCGGGCCAGGCCCTCGAAAATCCGCGCCACCGACTCGGTCAATTCGTGCAGATTGGCCCGTTGCGGCGCCAGCGACAGCTTGCCCGACTCGATGCGGGCGATGTCGAGGATGTCGCCGATCAAGTCCAGCATGCCATGGGCGGCCCCCGACGCGACCTCGATGGCGACCCGGTCCACGATGCCTTGGTCGGCTTTTTTCAGGGCCAGTTCCAGCAGGCCGATCACCGCGTTCATCGGTGTGCGGATCTCATGGCTCATGGTCGCCACGAAGGTGGTCTTGGCCCGGTTGGCGTCGTCAGCGCTTTCCTTGGCGACGCGCAATTGCTCCAGCAGGCGCCGCAAGTAAATGACCCAGCCCAAGGTCACCAGCAATAGCAGCGCAGCGACGGTGAACCCCTGGAGAATCGTGGTGCGGTTGCGCAGCCAGTAACTGTCGTCGATCACTACCTCACTGCGCCAGCGGTTGGTCAGCTCGTCCATCTCTTCGGGAGAAATGCTCAACAGCGCCTTGTCGAGAATCGAGTAAAGCTCCAATGCGCCCCGGTTCGTCGCCAACGCAACGCGCGCGGGCAAGGTGCCGACGGTACTGGTGACCTGCAGCGTGTCGCGGTACTGGCGGGAGATCATGTAGCGGGCGCTGATCAGCGGATTGACCGCAGCGTCCGCCCTGCCGGCGGCGACCATGGCCATGGCATCGGCGGTGTTTTGTGCCGTCACCAACTGCACGCGGGGGAACTGCTCCAGCAGGAACTCGCGCAACACGTTGCCACGCACCAGCGCCAGGCGCTTGCCGGCCATCTGGTCCAGGGTTAGCGGCCCCTTGGCCCGCGCGGGCACCACCAGCACGAACGGATTCGTCAGGTACGGTCGGGTAAAGCGCAACTCGTCTTCGAGTTCGGTGCTGGGTATGGCGGTCGCCAGGACGTCGACCTTGCCGCTCTTGATCTGCCCGATCAAATCATCAACCGAGTCGCCACGCTGCACATCGAATTTCAAACCGGTGCGCAAACTGATCCTCGCCAGCACATCGGCGCCGATGCCGTGCAAATGGCCTTGTTCATCGAAGAACGTCAGCGGCAAGAAGTTTTCGTTGGCAGCGACTTTGATCCGTGGGTGGGCATCCAGCCAGCGCTGCTCCTTGACGCTGAAATGCAGCGCCTGCTGACCCGGCATGCTCGCGCCGCCAGCGCTCCAGCGCCTCAGGATGCTCATCTGTTCGCTGGCGGGGATGGCTTGCAGCGCGGCATTGATGATGCGCAACAGGCGCACGTTGTCGCGGCTGACCGCGAAGGCGAACGGCTGCACTTCCATGCGCGAAAAATCGGCCAGTTGAATATTGTTCAGGTAATTCTTGCTGATCAGGTAGTTGGAACTGATCGAGTCCCCCAGATAAACATCGGCCTGACCAAACGCCACGGCACCGATGGCGCTCAAGGTCGAGGGGAACAGCTGCAAGGAGGCTTCGGGGTAAAACGCCTCGACCGTCTCCGGCGGCAAGTAGTGATACAGCATCGCCACGCGCTTGCCCGCCAGGTCGCTGGGCAAGTCCTGGCTGTCGTTGATGCGCGCCACGAGGGTGGGCAGGTCATCGGCATAGGCCTGGGACATCGCCAGGTCCGGGTCGCTGGCTTCGAAGCCGTTGGCGGTGCCGAGCATATCGATCTCGCCGCCGCGCAGGGCCTGGAGCGATTCGGCACGGGATGGGTAGCGCTGGACCTGCACCTTGATGTGAAGGAGTTGCCCGAGCAATTGCGCATAATCGGCGGTCAGGCCTTCATAGTCGCGACCATTGCCGGTGATGCTGAACGGCGCGTAGTCCGGCGCCGAGGCGCCCAACTGCAACGTGCCCTTTTGGCGCAGCCAGGTCCAGTCGGCGTCGTCCAGGGACACCGAATAATCGCTCACATTGGAGCGCCCGAGCACCCGCAGCGCCTCGGGGGCCGCGCCCACTGGTGGCACCACACTCAATGAGCCCAGCAACAGCGCCACCAGGCCTGTGCGTAAAAGCAACATCATCTGGTCAGGGTGTTTCGCTTGGCGTAGTCGGCCCGGCTCACACCGACTGCACATACAGTCAGGGTGGACCGGCTGAAGGGTTCAGACTGCCAATACGAGGGAACAGCGAACCGAGCCTGTCAAACAGCAGGAGGCTGTGAAGTGAGTGTAGGAAATTTCTGAAGAATTTCCTGCGAGTGACCAGAGACCGGGCCTATGGCCTGTGGGAGCTTGCTCGCCCCCACAGGGTTGCGTTGGCTAATAGATTTCCTGCGAGTGACTCGCTCCCACAGGGCCTATACGGCGGCGAGCAACTGATCGCGCACCGGACGCGCCTGCCCGCGATTGCTCCCGTGCTCATACAGCGAGCCGGCAATTTCATCGGCACGCACCGGCAGGATCGACAGCAAGGTATCGCTCAGGCCATGGCTGGCCTGGCAGAAGCCCTGCATGTAGATCGCCGCCTTGCAGCGCTCGTCGGTGATCAGCTTGTAGTTGCGATCCACCTCGAAATCCCCCAGGTATTGCGCCAGCGGCTCCAGCAAGGTGCGGTGCATCTGCCGCTCGTATCCTGTGGCCAGCACCACGGCGTCATAGCGGCGCACGGTCAACTCGCCAGTAGCGTTGTTGCGCACCGCCAGTTCCACGCCGGCGTCGGTGGCCGTGGCCTTCTCCACCGTAGTGAGGGTCCGGAACGCATGACGGGCGATGCCAGAGACTTTCTGGCGATAGAAAATCCCGTAGATGCGCTCGATCAGGTCGATGTCCACCACCGAATAGTTGGTGTTGTGGTACTCGTTGACCAGGCGCTCGCGCTCGCTGTGGGGTTGCTGGAACACCAGGTCGGTGAACTCCGGCGAGAACACTTCGTTGACGAATGGGCTGTCGTCCGCCGGCTTGAGGGCCGAGCCGCGCAGGATCATGTCGACCTGCACCGAAGGGAAGCTGTCGTTGAGGTCGATGAAGGCCTCCGCCGCACTTTGCCCACCGCCGATGATCGCGATCTTCATCGGCTGGCCCTTCACGCACGGCTGGCCCGCCATGCGCTCCAGGTACTGGGAATGGTGGAACACCCGCGCGTCGTCCTTGAACACCTTGAACGCCTCGGGAATCCGCGGCGTACCACCGGCACTGACCACCACCGAACGGGTGGTACGTACGAATTCTTCGCCCTGGCGGCCGCGGGAAATCACCCGCAGGGCTTCGACCTGCTGATTGTGCAGCAGCGGTTCGATGCGCAGCACTTCTTCGCCATAGCGACTCTGTTCGGTGAAATGCCCGGCCACCCAGCGCAGGTAGTCATTGAACTCCATGCGGCACGGGTAGAAGGTGCCGAGGTTGATGAAGTCCACCAGGCGGCCATGGTGCTTGAGGTAATTGACGAACGAATACGGGCTGGTGGGGTTGCGCAGGGTCACCAGGTCCTTGAGAAAGGAAATCTGCAACTCGCTCTGGGTCACCAGGGTGTTGCCGTGCCAGCGGTAGTCGGCCTGCTTGTCGAGGAACAGCACGTCCAGTTCACCCTGGACCGGCCCGCGCTCCTGCAATGCGATGGCCAGCGCCAGGTTCGAGGGGCCGAAACCGATGCCGATCAAGTCGTGAACGATGGGCGATGCAATTGCCTGTGTCATGTCCAGTGTCCTCTGGAAAAGCCCTCAACAGGGCGCGAAAAGCCTGGGGTGACCTGCCCAGCGTTTAGGGGGCCAACAAGTCGTGTGTTGAGAGGAACGAGGACAATGAAAAAAAATTTACCGCGAGACGACCGGCGTAGGCAGATTAATGTGCGTCCCACTGCCGCACGCGAACGCGGCAGTGCTTCATGGCGTTGACGATGTGTTTTTCCACCAATGCCCGGGAAATGCCCAGGCGCTCGGCGATTTGCGGGTGGGACAGGCCTTCGAGCTTGCGCAGCAGGAAGCTCTCGCGGCACAGCGGTGGCAGCTCGGCCAGGGCACGCTGGAGCATGTCCAGGCGCTGGCCGTGGTCGAGGCTGGTCTGGGGCGACGGGGTGAAGAAGCGCTCTTCGCTGTCCAGCACCTCCAGGGATTCGACCTGGCGCAAGGTATTGCGCCGATGCCCGTCGATCACCAGGTTCAATGCCGTGCGATACAGGAACGCCCGGGGCTGTTCGATGGGCGTGTCGCTGGCGCGCTCCAGCACCCGCACATAGGCGTCATGCACCACATCCTCGGCCGCCTGGCGGTTGCCTAGCCTGGCGTTCAGGAAACACACCAGCTCGCGATAGTAGTTTTCCAACATGACTCCCGTGCGCAATGGCTGCGCCAGCTATCCCTGTGCCCACTCGGCATGCCCGGGAAAGGCAATGGCACGATAGTGGCAGATTCAATCGCGTAATTTATAGTAATTCTCATATAGATTTAAAGCTTTGGTTTGTATCAGGGCTGATTCGTTCAGTTGACGAGGCGTCGGCCCCTGGCTTTTGTGGCGAGGGAGCTTGCTCCCGCTGGGGCGCGAAGCGGCCCTGAAACCTGAG
>NZ_FOTH01000011.1:0-67984 GCF_900114515.1 Pseudomonas sp. NFACC46-3 | reverse complement strand
CGCCAACCTGCTACCAAGTGTTTCAACCCAGTAAATTCCCGCCCCAAGCGCTCGTTTACCAGAACAGCCTCCCGTCCCTGCCCTGCCTGCGACGGACCCGATATCACCGGCCGGAACCCCGCATGAAACGTCCCCGCCCTACCCGACGCGCCTGGCTTCTCACTTTCGCCCTGCTTCCGGCCGTGGCCTTCGCCGCGTGGCAAGCGGTCGCGCCAAGCCGGGCGCCCCTGGTCACCGCGCCCGTCACCCGTGGCGATATCGAAAACAGCGTCACCGCCCTGGGCACCCTGCAACCGCGGCGTTATGTCGACGTCGGCGCCCAGGCGTCCGGGCAGATCCAGAAGATTCATGTGGAAGCCGGCGACGAAGTGCGCGAAGGCCAGCTCCTAGTCGAAATCGACCCCTCCACACAAAAAGCCAGGTTGGACGCCGGACGCTTCTCGATTGAAAACCTCAAGGCCCAGCTCCAGGAACAGCGCGCCCAGCACGACCTGGCGCAGCAGAAATTCCGCCGCCAGCAGCAACTCAAGGCCGGCGGCGCCACCCGCGAGGAAGACGTGCAGACCGCCCAGGCCGAAGTGCGGGCGACCCAGGCGCGCATCGACATGTTCCAGGCCCAGATCCGCCAGGCCCAGGCCAGCCTGCGCAGCGACGAGGCCGAGCTGGGCTACACGCGGATCTATGCGCCCATGAGCGGTACCGTGGTCGCCGTCGGCGCGCGGGAAGGCCAGACCCTCAACGCCCAGCAGCAAACCCCGCTGATCCTGCGCATCGCCCGGCTGTCGCCGATGACGGTCTGGGCCGAAGTTTCGGAAGCCGACATCGGCCACGTCAAACCGGGCATGACCGCCTATTTCACCACCCTGTCCGGTGGCACCCGTCGCTGGAGCAGCACCGTGCGCCAGATCCTCCCGGTGCCGCCACGCCCGCTGGAAGCCAGCCAGGGTGGCAGCCCGACCGGTGGTCGCAGTGGCAGCGAACGGGTGGTGCTCTACACCGTGCTGCTCGACGTGGACAACGCCGACCGCAGCCTGATGACCGACATGACCGCCCAAGTGTTTTTCGTCGCCGCCCAGGCCCAAAACGTGCTGACCGTGCCCACCGCTGCGTTACAGGACAACGCCGGCCAGGTGCGGGTGCTGGCCGACAACGGCGATGTCCAGTCGCGGACCGTTCGCACTGGCGTCAGCGATCGACTGCGCATCCAGATCGTCGACGGCCTGAGCGAGGGCGAACAGGTGCTGATCGGCCCAGCCACCGGCAGCGGAGGCTGAATGAACACGCCCCTGATCGAACTGCGGGATATTCGCAAGGCCTACGGCGGTGGCGACAGCCCCCGGGTGGAAGTGCTGCGCGGCATCGATTTGTCGATTCACGCTGGCGAGTTCCTGGCGATTGTCGGCGCGTCCGGCTCCGGCAAATCGACCCTGATGAACATCCTCGGTTGCCTCGACCGCCCCACCAGCGGCGAGTACCGTTTCGCCGGTGAAGACGTCGCCCACCTGGGCAGCGACGAATTGGCCTGGCTGCGGCGCGAGGCCTTCGGGTTCGTGTTCCAGGGCTATCACCTGATCCCGTCCGGCACCGCCCAGGAAAACGTCGAAATGCCGGCCATCTACGCCGGCACCTCCGCCGCCGAACGCCACGCCCGCGCCAGCGCCCTGCTCGAGCGCCTGGGCCTGGCCAGCCGCACCGGCAACCGTCCGCATCAGTTGTCCGGCGGCCAGCAGCAACGGGTGTCGATCGCCCGAGCCTTGATGAACGGCGGCCACATCATCCTCGCCGACGAACCCACCGGCGCCCTCGACAGCCAGAGCGGTATCGAGGTCATGGCCTTGCTCGACGAACTGGCGAGCCAGGGCCACGTGGTGATCCTGATCACCCACGACCGCGAAGTGGCGGCCCGGGCCAAGCGCATCATCGAGATCCGCGATGGGCTGATCATCAGTGACAACGCCCCCTCTTCGCCACACGAAGTGCACGCCAACCCCAAGGCCCTGCAAGCCGTGGACCTGCGCCAGCGCCTGAGTGCCGGCAGCGAACACAACGGCGCCTGGAAAGGCGAGCTGGTGGACGCGGTACAGGCGGCGTGGCGGGTGATGTGGATCAACCGCTTTCGCACCGCCCTGACCTTGCTCGGCATCGTCATCGGCGTGGCCTCGGTGGTGGTGATGCTGGCGGTGGGCGAAGGCAGCAAGCGCCAGGTCATGGCCCAGATGGGCGCCTTCGGCTCCAACATCATCTACCTCAACGGCACCGCACCCAGCCCGCGCGCGGCCAAGGGCATCATCAGCGAATACGACCTGGCCGCCCTTGCCGCCCTGCCCGAAGTGCAGCGGATCATGCCGGTCAACGGCGCCGACGCCAGCGTGCGTTTCGGCAACCTCGACCACACCAGCTACGTCGGCGGTAACGACACGAATTTCCCGATCATCTTCAATTGGCCGGTGGCCCAGGGCAGTTACTTCAGCGAGGCCGATGAGCGTAGCGCTGCCGCAGTGGCGGTGATCGGCTACCGGGTCCGGCAGAAACTGTTCAAGGACGTCGCCGACCCCGTCGGCCGCTACATCCTGATCGAGAACATGCCGTTCCAGGTGGTCGGCGTGCTAGCCGAAAAAGGCGCCAGCTCCGGGGATTCGGACGCCGACGACCGCGTCGCCGTGCCCTACTCCGCCGCCAGCGTGCGGCTGTTCGGCAGTCGTCATCCCGAGTACGTGGTGATCGCCGCCAAGGACGCGGGCAAGGTCAAGGAAGCCGAGCAAGCCGTCTCCCGAACGCTGTTGCGCCTGCATGACGGCAAGCAGGATTTCGAACTGACCAACAACGCCGCGATGATCCAGGCCGAAGCCCGCACCCAGGGCACGCTGTCGCTGATGCTCGGCGCCATCGCGGCGATTTCGCTGTTGGTGGGCGGCATCGGCGTGATGAACATCATGCTCATGACCGTGCGCGAACGCACCCGCGAGATCGGCATCCGCATGGCCACCGGCGCCCGGCAGCGCGATATCCTGCGCCAGTTCCTCACCGAAGCGGTGATGCTCTCGGTGGTCGGCGGGCTGGCGGGTATCGGCCTGGCCCTGCTGGTGGGCGGTGCATTGCTGCTGGGCAAGATCGCCGTGGCGTTCGAATGGCTGGCGGTGTTCGGCGCCTTTGGCTGCGCCCTGGTCACCGGCGTTGTCTTCGGTTTCATGCCCGCCCGCAAGGCCGCCCGCCTCGACCCGGTCGCGGCCCTCACCAGTGAATGAACCTCATCCCATGAAAGCGCCCCTGACCCTCCTGGCCGCCAGCCTGTTACTGGCGGCCTGCGCCAGCCCGTTGTCGCCACCAGACAGCGGTATCCAGCCACCACCGGCCTGGCAGAGCCTCGATACGCCCAGCGTTCGCGCCGATAACCAGCAATGGTGGACGCGCTTCGGCAGCCCACAGTTGAACCGGCTGATCGAACAGGCGCGCCTGGACAGCCACGACCTCGCCGCCGCCATGGCCCGGGTTCGCCAAGCCCAGGCCAGCGCGGTGATCGCCGGCGCGCCGTTGCTGCCGGCAGTCACAGCCGGGCTCAACGGCAATCGCCAGGAGTTGTTGCGCGGCAAAGGCTACAGCCAACTGGACGTCGACCGGGACAACCGCACCATCGACTACTACGACGCCAACCTCAGTGCCACCTATGAGCTGGACTTCTGGGGCGGCAAACGGGCGGCCCGGGACAGTGCGCTGAGCACGCTCTCGGCCAGTCAGTTCGACCGGGCGACCGTGGAGTTGACCTTGCTCAGCGCGGTCGCCAACAGCTACACCCAGGCGTTGTCCCTGCGCGAACAGCAGCGCATCGCCGAACTGAATCTCGCCAACGCCGAAAGTGTGCTCGAGCTGGTGCAGACCCGCTACGACGCCGGCAGCGCCACGGCCCTGGAACTGTCCCAGCAAAAAAGCCTGGTGGCGGCGCAGCAACGCCGCTTGCCCCAAGTGCAGCAACAGGCCAAGGAAGCGCTGATTACCCTGGCGGCGCTGCTGGGGCAACCGGTGCAGGCGGTCAGGCTCGACGATGAACAGTTCGAACACCTGCAGTGGCCTTCCATCGACGCCGGGGTACCCAGCGACCTGCTCCGCCGCCGCCCGGACATCGCCGCCGCCGAAGCGCGCCTCACCGCCGCCCAGGCCGACATCACGGTGGCCCGCGCCGCCATGCTGCCCTCGGTGACCCTGGGCCTGAGCCTGGGCACCGGCGCCGACATCGCCGACCAGTTGCTGCGCAACAACGTCTACAACCTCACCGCCGGTTTGGCCGCGCCGATCTTCAACAACGGCCGCCTGAGGGCCGAACGGGACAAGGCCACCGCCCGCCAAGAGGAACTGCTGGAACTCTACCGCGCCGCCATCATCAACGGCTTCGCCGACGTCGAAAAAGCCCTGAACAGCATCAACGGCCTGGACCAGCAACGGCAATGGCAAACCGAAGAACTGCACCAGGCCCAGACCGCCTTCGACATCGCCCAGCGCCGCTACCAGGCCGGCGCCGAAGACCTGCTCACCGTGCTGGAAACCCAACGCACCCTCTATACCGCCCAGGATACGAACGTCCAACTAAGGCTGGCGCGGGTACAGGCGAGTGTGGCGTTGTACAGGGCGTTGGGTGGGGGTTGGCGGGTGATGTAAGCCTCGAATACACATTCAAGCCAAGTGACATTTGTGGCGAGGGGATTTATCCCCGCTGGGCTGCGCAGCAGCCCCCAGAGCCGGCACCTCGGTGTGTCAGGTGTATTGGGGGTAGCTGATTTGGGGCTGCTTCGCAGCCCAGCGGGGATAAATCCCCTCGCCACAGATGAATCTCCTAGCCACAAATAGTATTCGGCTTTGGTTCTGTTTATCGGACCATGTAGGACTCCCGAGCGAGGCTACGTCGCCTTGCGTCGTTGCCTACAACTACGCCAGAATCCGCCGGCTTATGCGCCTGGCTCATGACTTTTACTGTTCCCAGGTCGCTGATTTCAGCGATCAGGTTTAATAGCCCGCGAGTTAGCTTGCCGCAAAGGAAGGCTACTTGCTGATCGACAACAACCTTGCCAAAGGAGTCACCAGGTTCTTCGTGATCGGAAGAAAGAACTGATTGTTCAGCGACAGTACGACGGCGAGCGCTCAACCTGACAGGTTGGTCGAGACCGCCGAAGCCAACGACTAGGAGCCCTATGGCTACGCCACGCACTTGAGCTTCTGCCAATGGCGTCTTCGGTTGAGAACCACGAAGCACTGCTGCCCTAGAACCGCTCGCCGATATCGCGTAGTTAAGCGCGTTATCCATCTTGATGGCTGGTTGGGCTTACGGTGATATTAAAGAACACGAGCGCAGCAACGATCATAGAATACGACGACATATTGATTAAAGAGGCCGTACTTGCCTGTTAGCAATATTCGCTTCGATAACGGCAATACATGGAAAGGGATCGACTTCGATACCATGAAATAATTGCGTGCACAGTGTTCATCAGTAATCCAGTAATCCGGCAAAAAAAACAAATCAATTCGATTACTAGCCGCAGGGTTGGAGCGAGGTCGGCAGATAGTCGGGCGGGTATTTGGGTAAGATACTCAAGTGGAGTAGGGGTGGCTGCGGGTCCGCAGAGCGGGTAATGAGCGTCGCTTTCAAAGCAATAATCTTAGATGCCGCAGGTGTTATCGCAGTGACGACTGGTTTCAGAATATGGGCGCAGCGAACGCGACTCAAGTTCTCGGAAAATCTTAGAGAGGCTTGAGCACGCGTTGCGAGCCAAGGTATATCAAGAGGGCCGGTGTTTGAATACCTTTGTACTCCCGCCCGCCGGGCTGAGCTGCCCCGTTTAAAGTTAGAGAACTGCTACTCGCCTAAGGGTTGCAACTGAATACTCTCCGCCAAAAGTATAATGGTTGCGCCGTAAACAGGCTCAAGTTCCATAAAACTCAACGTGCCATCACGAATGCGGCCTAATTTCTCTAATAACACGGGCCATTTCAAATCACTAGCACTAGGCTCGTGTCCTCTTATTAAAAAGAACAAGCGCCTCGCGGTTTGATCCTCTTCACCACCTCCGGCATCAAAATGTGATACGCAATCAATAATGTTCGAAAGTCGCATCTCGCTGACAACAAAGTCATCAACACCTTTGGCAATAATTTGTTTATGCTGTTCACCATTCCACCTACACGTCACGTCGATTCGAATCTCTTTCTTTGTTTGCTCCAAATGAATAGCATCAATTGTAGCCTCTGTTAACAGTTCCCAGCTTTCCATAGATTCTCCTTACTGCCTTGGCCAAGGTGAATAATCACGACCGGGGTGTTCTCTCTCCCCATTCGACCATTCGTGGACGTGCGGCTTTTGATAGCCTTGGTGGGGCTTGTCATAGTCCCTTAAGGGTTGACCATTAGAGTCATATTCGCGAGTTCGCTTTGCACCTATTTTGACTTCTCCCGGTGCGGCTTGATCCGGAACATCTTTCTTACGAGGTGACGACGAGGAGGATTTAGAGCCACTACTCTCGTCAGCCCCTTGATTCTTGTCTGAAGCGTCAGCCAAATCTCCTTTGCTACTTTCATTATTGTAGGTCGTGGAGGTTGGCACATCCGATATCTGGGTTGCCGATCCGGGTGAGCCTCCAAAGCTAAAAACATCGCCCGATTGTTCACCGCCACCGTTGAGCATTGCGTCCACTGTCAGCGCGCTCGCCAGAGCAAGCAGCGCGTTAAAGTCAGGAGCCCGCCCGGCTGGGCGGGCTCCTCATTTAGGCAGTATCAGTTGTTTATTTTTTCATCCAGCCAGACGTCATTCGTAGGAGCGTGGAATCGGTAGCCGAACGGTAGCGCTAAAAACCTCACCAAGTCTGGTCGATTTACCGACACATGCTGGGTATGAACCGTCTTCAGACTTTTTACATCCCCATCAAATCTGTCCGTGGTAAGCCACCAACCTGACATATGTTCAGGGGAGGGATAGCGTACTCCCTCAGTAGGATCGCCTTCCAGGATGCCATCTGAGATCACAATCATCTGGTCAAAGGTCGGTGCGGCGTAGTCCGCGCCTACCTTCTCACACACCGCATGCTGTTCGGCCCAGAGTCTCAGAGTGGTGCTGATTCCTGGTACATATACTCCAGTCACCGGCGACTGCTCAAAAAACAACAACTCTCGTTTGTCGTTCAGATGCATCTTCGTGACCCAACATCCATACTCCAAGGTTTCATCTGGAGCGACCCTATAACCCGCCTCAACATAGCGAACGACGAGGTCGATGAAGTCGATGGCACCTTCTTTCAGACCAGCGTCATCGACCATGACGCTGACCTCATAGTCAAACCGCTCCGCAAGTCCCTCGGTTTTCAATGTCAGACCCGAGCCTGCTTCGATACTGCTGATTTTCATTGATTACACTCGTAGCACCATGCACTTGCCCCCCCCTGGATACAACTGCAGCCCAGACAGTGCGGGTAAAGTCGCTGCTCACCCCCAGCCGGGTTCAGCCCATAGCCGGTTGATAATCAGGTATGTAGTTGCCGCTTTTAGTGCCTGGATCAGTTTTGCGCAAGTATGACAGGCGTGTTAATTTTTCATTCAATTCTCAAAAGTTTTATCATGTAGCTTTATCGCCTCTTCTAGAGAGGGCCGCCATTGGCAGCGAGATAAAGGACTCTCCTCCATAAAAAGCCCTATCGTATTTCTCAGGGCATTTAACTGATACTCATGCGCCAAAGGCAGACGGAAGAATTCAACGTTTTGAACGCAATACTCGCCACTATTTAAATCTTCAAAGCAAAAATAAATAGCAAGAGTATGTGAATCCATGGCTTTCCATACTTCATGAGATCTTAACATTTCTCCTCCATTAATCTGTTGGGCCCCACTTACCGCTAGCAACCGATCGATTAGTATCTGCACGGTTGTTTAAGCTGCGATACAGTATTCCCTCTACTATCAGCAATTACCACTTTATTCCTCTTGACGTTAATATTGCGTCCCGTACCGTTATCAACATAGTGACGCCCTCCTTCAACAATCCTATTAGATCAGTAATGGTGCTCGGCTCTGGCTCTGTTTATCCGGCCATGTAGGACTCCCGAGCGAGGCTACGCTGCCTTGCGCCATTGCCTACAACTGCGCCAGAATCCGCCGGCTTGTGCGCCTGGCTCGTGGCTTTTACTGTTTCCGGGTCGCTGATTTCAGCGATCGGGTTTGGTAGCCCGCGAGTTAACTAGGCGCAAGCGCCACCTCCTACAGATGCTTTCTCGGCGTCTGTTTCATGGTGGCCGTGCGCAGGGCGTCTTCGGGCGCGCCGGGTTCCTAGTGCTCCGGTCTACCAACCCGCGTACGGCCGCCACCCCATCGTTTGGTAGCGATAGTGTCGGCTCCTGAAACTAATACTAGGAGTTACACCATGTTCAAGATCACCCCCAATCCCCCCGCAGACGATTCGAAAAAACTCAACGAAGCCGCCGACCGCGCCCTCGCCTTTTACCTCGATCCCAAGCCTGAAAAACCCAATCCGCCACCGGGCCAGTTGTTCACTGTTGCGGAAGGCGCGGACATGGAATGTCTATTGGCCAACCTCAGCGAAACCCTGGCTTCGGTCAACGTCATGGCAAGCGAGCAGGCTTTTGAACTGGACGGCTCGCGGCGCCATTTTGCGCTGGGCATCCAGCAAATGATCGAGTTGGCAGAACTGCTGGCGAACCGCGCACTGGACATCGCCGCGCCGCGCTAAACGCACTCAAGCCAAGTGACACCTGTGGCGAGGGAGCTTGCTCCCGCTGGGCTGCGCAGCAGCCCCAATGACCGGCACCTCGGTGGGTCAGATATTTTTGAGGGGGCTGGTTTGGGGGCTGCTTCGCAGCCCAGCGGGAGCAAGCTCCCTCGCCACAACAGCGTTCGCTTCAGTTTTTTGGGCGGGCGGGGTTTACACCGGCTTGCTCTTGAGATTGCGCGCATACCACGGCCGTTGCGGCACGCGGCGGAACAGTTCGGTGAGCTTTTTGTCATCGCTGCCGAAGGTGATGCGCAGGGCCAGTTTCATGGTTTCCGGGTCCATCTCCACCGAGCGTCCGGCCTGCAGCCCAGGCGTGGTGTTGCAACCGTGGGTGTCCGGGCCCAGCCAGGGGTCGGCGATTTCGACCCAGCGGCCGGGGGCGAACCAAGGTACGCCGCTGACTTCGAGCCGGCTCACTTCCCCCGGGTGGAAACGTTCGTGGGCACGGAACCAGTCTTCGAGGCGGTCGTCGATCCAGCCGTGGAAGGCCCAGAACACCGGATTGACATGGGAAGAGAACGGATCGCCCAGGAAGTCGTTTTCCGGCGCGTACCAGCGCTGGGCGAAGTCGTCCGGGTCACGAGCGAACGGAACCGGGTGGCCGTTGGACGGGTCACGCGGCACCGAGGCCCAGCGCATGTGCAGCCAGTCGTGCAGGCCCAGTTCCACTTCCGAGCCAAACTGGCCCAGGGTCAGTTTCGACAGATAACGCGGGTCGCGGTAGCGCGATTCCCACACCTGGAAATTGCTGTGGTAGGTCTCGGCGGTCTTGATGTCGCTCACCCACTGTGCGTACTGATCATCGCCGTCGGCCAGCCAGGTCGGCGGCAACGCAGTGCCGTCGAGGTTATCGAAATAGCGGGCGAAGCCAAGGCGATCACGCTCCAGCTCCGGTTGCGGCAAGGGGAAGCGTGGCCACGACGGCAGCGCCTGGAAAGAACGCGCCGTGCCCAACATGTGCCGGTGCATGAAGAAGAAGTCGATGCCCGAGCCGTTGCGATCCTTGCGCGGGCCGCGGGCGTCGCGCTCCTGATCTCGTGGGCCGGGCTGCCAACCGATGCCGCGCAGGGCGTTACGCTTGTCTTCGTCCAGGGTGTGCCATTTGTCCCGCGAAGCGTGCCAGAGCTGGTGGAACAGCCGATGTTCTGGCGACACCAGCCAGGCCAACAACGCCGGGCTCAGCGGTGTACGTTCGCGGGCTTCGGGGAATGGTTGCTTGTGGGCGATGAATTGATTGTCGAGTTCCAGCAGGCCCAGCGGACGATCCAACCGCAACACACGACCGCTGAGCGTCGCGGAGCCGGCATTGCCGAAGCCGGCCCAGACCTCGTCCAGGGTCATGGTGAATTCATAGTCCGGCGCGCCGCCCGGGGCCTGGGCGCCGATCAGTCGCCAGCTCAGTTGCTTGGGGTCGGTGCCGGCCAAATCGCCCAACACCCGATAACGCGGTTCGTCCCCGGCGCGTAGCCGCTCGGCGGTGTCGAGGTAACCCACCAGGCCACGGCCCTTGTGGCCGATATCGAGGAACACCTGGAGACCGTCCTGGGGCAAGCCATCGAGGCCAGCATCGCGGCCAGTGAAGCGGATTGTCCAGATGCCCCGCAACGTATCGGCCCGACGCTGGCCCGCCACGTCCGCCACGTCGAACGAGGCCTCGCCGGGGGTGATGGTCGGGTCCGGTCGGGTCAGTTCGCGATGCCCGTAATACACCGCAGGCACGGCGGCACCGGTCAGCGCCAGGCCTGCCATGAACCATCGTCGAGAAATCGTCATTGCCTTACCTGTGTCCAGCCCTGGAACGGGATTTATCCAAGCTAGAACGATGGGTGGGCCAACAAATTTATAGAGGCCCTCGAAGCCACCTAAATTTCCCCACCGATCACTCGTTCTCCCCAGATAGCAAAGGCCCCCGCGCCTGTCCTTCCAAGGCGAACCTGACTGAGATCGGCAATGACAACACGACGTTCGAAAAAGGCTCTTTTCATCGGCCTGCCATTGGCCCTGGCGCTGGCCGTCGGTGGCGGTCTGGCAGCCTGGGACCACTGGTGGCGGGACAATCCCGGCTACCCGGTCAAGGTGATGAAAGAAGCCCGGGAACTGCACGAACGCCTGCTGTCCTTCGACAGCCACATCACCGTGCCGCTGGATTTCGGCACTGCTGGTAACGAAGCCGACAAGGACGGCAACGGTCAGTTCGACCTGGTCAAAGCCAACCGCGGGCAGCTGTCCGGCGCGGCCCTGACGGTGTTCGGCTGGCCCGAGCTGTGGAACGGCGACAATGCGCCGCACAAGCCTACTGCCGGTTTCGTCGAGGAAGCGCGCAACCAACAGGAAGTGCGCTACAAGATCATCACCGGCCTGGTCCGGGACTTTCCCAACCAGGTCGCCATTGCCTACACCCCGGATGATTTCCGCCGCCTACACGGCGAAGGCAAGTTCGCGATCTTCATCAGCATGCTCAACGCCTACCCCCTCGGCCATGACCTGAGCCTGCTGGACCTGTGGACGGCGCGGGGCATGCGCATGTTCGGCTTCAGCTACATCGGCAATAACGACTGGGCCGACTCCTCGCGCCCGCTGCCGTTCTTCAACGATTCCCCCGACGCCCTCGGCGGCCTGTCGGACATCGGCAAGCAAGCGGTGTCGCGCCTGAACGACCTGGGCGTGATCATCGACGTGTCGCAGATGTCGACCCTGGCCCTGGAGCAAGTCGCGCAACTGAGCCGCACGCCGCTGGTGGCTTCCCATTCGGCGCCACGGGCGATGGTGGACATCCCGCGCAACCTCAGCGACAAGGAAATGCAGCTGATCAAGGCCAGCGGCGGCGTGGTGCAGATCGTCGGCTTCTCCCAATACCTGCGCCCCCTGACACAAAAAACCCAGGACAAACTCAACGCCTTGCGCGAGCGTTTTGGTCTGCAACCGCTGCCCAACCTGGCGATGGCACTGATGCCCGGCGACCCCATCATCGCCGCCTGGCCCGAGCAGAAGTTCGGCCAGTACGCCAGCCAGCTCTACGCCATTCTGGAAGAAGAACCCAAGGCCAGCCTCAAGGACCTGGGGGACGCCATCGACTACACCGTGCGCAAGATCGGCATCGACCACGTCGGCATCAGCTCCGACTTCAATGAAGGCGGCGGCGTCAAAGGCTGGGAAAACGTCGGCGACATTCGCAACGTCACCGCAGAACTGCTGACCCGTGGCTACTCCGAAGCCGACATCGCCAAACTGTGGGGCGGCAATTTCCTGCGGGTCTGGGATCAGGTCCAGAAAGCCGCACGCCCCGCCATCGCCTCGACCCAGAAGACCGTCCAGCCATGAATGAACGTCGCACCTTCCTGAAGCAGGCCGGGATCCTCGCCGCCGGCCTGCCCCTGGCCACCAGCCTGTCCGCCACGGCCAGTGCCGATCCTCTGCCGCCGCTGCCCAAGAATAAATGGGCACAACTGCGCTCGCTGTTCGACCAGGACCCGGACTACCTGCACTTCTCCAATTTCCTGGTCACCACTCACCCGCGCCCGGTGCGCGAGGCCATCGAAAAGCACCGCGCGGCCCTGGATAAAAACCCGGGGCTGTTGATGGACTGGGACCTGGGCGTCACCGAAGAGCGTGAGGAAAACGTGCGCATCTGGGCCGGCCGTTACCTGCAAGCCAGCCCGAAGCAGATCGCCCTCACCGGCAGCACCACCGAAGGCCTGTCGATCATCTATGGCGGCGTCCACGTGGCGGCCGACCAGGAAATCCTCACCACGGCCCACGAACACTACGCCACCCACACCATTCTCGACCTGCGCACCCAACGCAGCGGCACCCGGGTGCGCAAGATCAAGCTGTTCGACAACGCCCACGACGCCAGCCACGAACAAATCCTCGCAGCCATCGACCGCAACATCCGCCCCGAGACCCGGGTGCTGGGCATGACGTGGGTGCATTCGGGCAGCGGCGTGAAGCTGCCGATCGACAAGATCGGCGCCCTGGTGGACAAGCACAACCAGGGCCGCAGCGACGAGCAGCGGATCATTTATGTGGTGGATGGCGTGCACGGTTTCGGCGTCGAAGACCTCAGTTTCCCCAAGATGAATTGCGACTTTTTCATCGCCGGGACCCACAAGTGGATGTTCGGCCCGCGCGGCACGGGCCTGGTGTGCAGCCGCAGCGAAGAGCTCAAGTACGTCACGCCGATCATCCCGACCTTCTCCGAAGCCACGGCGTTTTCCACCACCATGACGCCGGGCGGCTACCACGCCTTCGAGCATCGCTGGGCGGCGGACGAAGCGTTCAAGCTGCACTTGCAACTGGGCAAGGCCGAGGTGCAGGCGCGCATTCATACCCTCAACAGCTACTTGAAAAAACAGCTGGTGGCACTGCCGCAAATCGAGCTGGTCACGCCGCTGAGCCCGGACCTGTCCGCCGGTTTCACCTTCTTCCGGGTCAAAGGCCGCGAGAGCGACGAGGTGGCCGCCTACCTGATGAAGAACCGAGTGATTGCCGACGCCGTGCATCGCGACGCAGGACCGGTAATCCGCACCGCGCCGGGGTTGCTCAACAGCGAAGCCGAGATCGATCGCTTCATGGGCTTGTTGGACAAGACACTCTGAACCTGACTTATCGAGAGAGACGGATGAACAGTTTTTCGTTGAAGCTACTCCCGGCATTGACCCTCGCCGCCCTGCTGCCCTCCGGCGCCCAGGCCTCGCAACCGGGTCAGGTCTTTCGCGACTGCAAGGACTGCCCGGAAATGGTCGTGCTGCCCACCGGCACCTTTCAGATGGGCACCCCGGAAGACGAAGTGGGTCGCGAGCCCGACGAAGGTCCGATGCACCCGGTGACCTTCGCCAAACCGCTGGCGATCAGCCGCTTCCAGGTGCTCAAGGGCGAATGGTTCGCCTACCTGCGCGACACCGGCTATTCGATGCCCGACGGCGATAAGCGCCCCGGTCGCGCCTGTAAGGCGGGCATTCCGGATTACCAGGGCAGCGACCCACGCAAGCAATACACCGACCGACACCCGGCGGTGTGCATGGACTTCGCCGAGGCCAATGCTTACGTGGCCTGGCTATCGAAAAAAACCGGCAAACAGTACCGGCTGGTCAGCGAATCCCTGCGCGAGTACGCGGCACGCGGCGGCAGCACCGGCCCGTTCCCCTTTCCGTTCGATGCAGGCAAGGAATACAGCATCGCCCAACACGCCAACACCTACGGTGCGGCCGATGGCTACAACTTCACCGCACCGGCCGGCAGCTACGCGCCCAATGCCTTCGGCGTGTACGACATGCACGGCAACGTCTACGAGTGGACGGCCGATTGCTATAACGACAGCTACGTCGGCGCACCGAGCGATGGCAGCGCCTGGCTGACCGGCAAGTGCGAGTTCAAGCGCATCCGTGGCAACGACTGGGGCGAAGCGCCGGTGTTCTCCCGCTCCGGCAACCGCAACGCATTGGTGCCCAGCGATCGGGGGGACTGGATTGGTTTTCGGGTGGCGCGGGATATGTAATCAACTGCCCGCCTGAAGACCCGCTTTTGTGGCGAGGGAGCTTGCTCCCGCTGGGCTGCGTAGCGGCCCCAGATTTTGCGGTCGCTGCGCAACCGAGCGGGAGCAAGCTCCCTCGCCACAATAATGTGTGTCAGACGATTCCTCGTTAAATCCCCTGCCACAAAAGTGCGAGTTCAAGCGTATCCGTGGCAATGACTGGGGCGAAGCCCCGGTGTTCTCCCGCTCCGGCAACCGCAACGCATTGGTGCCCAGCGATCGGGGGGACTGGATTGGTTTTCGGGTGGCGCGGGATTTGTAATCAACTGCCCGCCTGAAGATCCGCTTTTGTGGCGAGGGAGCTTGCTCCCGCTGGGCTGCGCAGCAGTCCTGAAACCGGCTGCCGCTATTTGTCTGGCTCACCGCGTGAGGGCTTTTGGGGCTGCTGCGCAGCCCAGCGGGAGCAAGCTCCCTCGCCACAATAATGTGTGTCAGGCGATTCCTCGTTAAATCCCCTCCCCTACCAATCGTTCTACAGGTGGGCGCGCCCCAACCGGCGTGCCGCCGTCCTCCAGCCCATGCGGTGAATGCCCGCGCTGGCCTTCGCCCTTTCATCAAGCAGGGAAACCTCCATGAGCCAACCAACCCGCGGGGTGATCAATGAAATGTTCACCCTGCTCAAACCCTTCCGGCTGATTGTCGTAGGTTCCATTCTCTTGGGCATGCTGGGCGGCCTGAGCATCACCGCCCTGCTGGCGACCATCAACGACGCCCTGAACGCCGCCACAACGCCCACGCCCCGGCTGCTGGCGACGTTCGCCGGGCTTTGCGCGGCGGCGCTGCTGGCCTCGATTCTGTCGGACATCGGCACCAACCATGTCGGCCAGAACATCATCGCCGAGCTGCGTAAGTCCCTGGGCAAGAAAGTCCTGCTGGCGCCCATCGAACAGATCGAACGCTATCGCAGCCATCGGCTCATTCCAGTCTTGACCCACGACGTCAACACCGTCAGCGACTTCGCGTTTTCCTTCGCGCCGCTGGCCATCGCCTTCACGGTCACCCTCGGTTGCCTGGGTTACCTGGCCTACTTGTCACTGCCGATGTTTTTGCTGCTGCTGGTGGCGCTGGTGATCGGCACGGTCGTGCAATACCTGGCGCGTGCCCGTGGCATCCGCGGTTTCGAAGCGGCCCGTGAGGCCGAGGATGCGCTGCAGAAACACTACGGCGCCATCGCCGCCGGGGCCAAGGAACTGCGCATTCATCGCCCGCGCCGCCAGCGCATGTTCAGCCAGCGCATCGAAGCGACCGCCGACTACATCTGCGCGACCAACATCCGCTCGGTCAACACGTTCGTGGTGGCCAAGACCTTCGGCTCGATGCTGTTTTTTGTGGTCATTGGCCTGGTCCTGGCCCTGCAATCACTGTGGCTGGGCATCGATAAAACCGTGCTCAGCGGCTTCGTGCTGGTGCTGTTGTACATGAAGGGCCCGCTGGAATACCTGGTGATGACCTTGCCGGTGATCAGCCGGGCGAACATCGCCTTCAAGCGCATTGCCGAACTGGCCGAGCAATTCTCCTCACCGGAGCCGCACCTGCTGCTCAACGACAAGCACCTGCGCAAGCCCACGATCCAACAGCTGGAACTGCGTGATGTGCACTACGCCTTCCCGGTGGTCGAAGGCAGCCAACCCTTCGCCCTGGGACCGGTCAACCTGTCCATCGCCCAAGGTGACATCGTGTTCATCGTCGGCGAAAACGGTGGAGGCAAGACCACGCTGATCAAGCTGCTGCTGGGCCTCTATTTCCCCCAGGGTGGTGAAATTCTTCTCGACGGCGCGCCGGTAGGCGCCGCTCAACGGGACGATTATCGCCAGTTGTTCACCACGATTTTTGCCGATTACTACCTGTTCGATGAGCTGGTCCAGGGCGATCAACAGGTGCCCAAGGACGCCAACCGCTACCTGGAGCGCCTGGAAATCGCCCACAAGGTCAGTATCCGCGACGGTGCCTTCAGCACCACCGATCTGTCCACCGGCCAGCGCAAACGCCTGGCGTTGCTCAATGCCTGGCTCGAGGAGCGTCCCGTGCTGGTGTTCGACGAATGGGCCGCCGACCAGGATCCGCTGTTCCGGCGGGTGTTCTATACCGAACTGCTGCCGGAACTGAAGGCGCTGGGCAAAACCATCATCGTCATTTCCCACGACGACCGCTATTTCGACATCGCCGATCAACTGGTCCGGATGCAGGCCGGTCAGGTGGTCAGTGAAAAAGCTCCGGCGGCGTTTGCCTGAACCCGCCCGACGCAATGCTGTTTACCGCGAGAACACCATGAACGAACTGCTAGATGATGATCTGCTGACGCTGCTGCTCGATGACCTGGCGGGCGACACGCACGCCAGCTCCAGCCGCCGCCGACTGGACCGCGCCCCCCTGTCTTTCGCCCAGCAACGCTTGTGGTTGGAGCACCAGCGTGACCCGGCCCGTTCGGCCTACAACCTGCCACGGGCCCTGCGCCTGAGCGGTGAGCTCGATGCCGACGCCCTGGAGCAGGCCCTGAATCGCGTCATCGACCGACACGACATCCTGCGTACCGCGTTCAATGACATCGACGGCGCGCCGGTCCAGGTGGTCGAGCGTGACGCCTGCCTCGTCCTGCACCGGGAAGACCTCGGCGACCTCGCCCCCCAGGCGCGTGCCACGGCGCTCTCACAGCGCATCGAGCTGCACGCCCGGCAACCGTTCGATCTCAGCCGCGCGCCGCTGATGCGGGCCACGCTCCTGAGGCTGGACAGCGACGAACATGTGCTGTTGCTCAACATGCATCACATCGTCTCCGATGCCTGGTCCAACACGATCCTCATGCAGGACATGACCCAGGCCTATGCCCGGGCCTTGCTCGGCGATCCATCGCCGCTGCCACAGTTGCCCATGCAATACGCCGACTACGCCACCCGCCAGCGAGGCGAGTATTTACAAAGCACGGCCTGCCAACGCAGTGGCGAATACTGGAGTCGCTACTTGGGGCAGGACCTGCCCACGTTGGAGCTGCCCCAGGATTTCCCCCGCGCCACGGGCCAGCAACATATGGCCGGACGCGTACATCTGTCACTTGCCCCCGCAATGGCCCGGGCCCTGGACACGTTCTGCCAACGCCAGGGGCTGACGCCTTTCGTGGTGGCGCTGGGGGCCTGGCAAATGTTGCTGGGCCGGTACAGCAACCAGGACGATTTCACCGTCGGCGTCCCCAACGCCAACCGCAACAGCCATGAAAGCCAAGACCTGGTAGGTTTTTTCGTCAGCAGCCAGGTGTATCGCACGCGAATCGACTCGAGCCGCAGCGGGCTGGATTTTCTGCGGGATCTGCGCGGGCAGTCCCTCGCCGCCCTTGAACATGCCGACTACCCGCTGGAGCTGATCCTCGATCAACTGCAACACCCCGGCGCACAGGGCTTGTTCCAGGTCTTGTTCAACTGGCGCACCGGCTCACCGGCCCTGCCGATCTCCCCCAAAGGCGAACTGGCCCTGGAATTTCTCGACACAGGCGACAGCCAGGCCAAGTTCGACCTGTCGCTGGATGTCGACTATTCACAACAGCAGATAGTGGCGACCTTCGAATACAGCCGTGATCTCTATCGCACTGACACCATCGAGCGCATGGCCGAGCACTGGCAGAACCTGTTGCGGGGCCTGATCGAAACACCTGAACGCGCCCTCGGCGAGCTGCCATTGCTCAGTGCTGATGAACGCCAGCTAACCCTGCACGACTGGAACCGCCAGCCGACCCAACTGCCCCGCGGGCGTTGCCTGCACCAGGTGATCGAAAGCCATGCCGCCGCCACGGGTGACGCCATCGCCCTGACCTTTGAAGGGCAGCACATGAGTTATGCCGAGCTCAACCGACAAGCCAACTCATTGGCCCATCGGCTGATCGAGCAAGGCGTCCGGCCCGACGTACTGGTCGGCATCGCCGTCGAGCGCACACCGCAGATGATCATCGGCCTGCTGGCAATCCTCAAGGCCGGCGGTGCCTACGTGCCACTGGACCCGGCCTACCCGGCTGACCGCCTGGCGTACATGATCGAGGACAGCGGCGTCACCCAGATCCTGACCCAGGCCCATCTGCGTGAATCGCTGGCGTTGCCCGCCACCATAAACTGCCTGTTGCTGGATTCGGGCGACGCCGATAGCGCCTATCCCGAACACAATCCGGATGTGCCGATACACCCGGATAACCTGGCGTACGTGATCTACACCTCAGGCTCGACCGGCAAGCCCAAGGGCGCACTGCTCGCGCATCACAACGTCAGCCGACTGTTCCAGGCCACGGAGCACTGGTTCAGCTTCGATCACCAGGACGTCTGGTGCCTGTTTCATTCCTATGCCTTCGACTTTTCCGTGTGGGAGATTTTCGGCGCGTTGCTGCACGGCGGCCGACTGGTCATCGTGCCCCACGCCGTGAGCCGTTCGCCGCAGGAGTTCTACGCCCTGCTTTGCCAGGAAAGCGTTACGGTGCTCAACCAGACACCTTCGGCGTTCAAGTCGTTGTTGCAGGTCGCCTGCGACGCTCACCAGCCGCTTGGTCATCGGTTGCGGCAGGTGATTTTTGGCGGCGAAGCGATTGACGTGCAGAGCCTGCGCCCCTGGTTCGAACGTTTCGGCGACCAATCGCCGCAATTGATCAATATGTATGGCATCACGGAAACCACGGTCCATGTCACCTGGCGACCGCTGTCGATCGACGACTTGCACAGCGAGACCACGAGCCCGATCGGCCAGCCCATCGTCGACCTGTCCTGGTACTTGCTCGACGCGCACCTGAACCCGGTTCCCAAGGGGTGCATCGGTGAGCTGTATGTCGGCCGGGCCGGCCTGGCTCGTGGCTACCACCAGCGCGCCGACCTGACCGCCAGCCGGTTTATCCCCGATCCGTTCGATCCGCTGCCGGGTGGCCGCCTGTATCGCACCGGCGACCTGGCGCGCTACCGCACCGACGGCAGCATCGAGTACATCGGGCGCCTGGATCATCAGGTCAAGATCCGCGGAT
The DNA here is from genome assembly GCF_900114515.1 of Pseudomonas sp. NFACC46-3. NCBI lineage: Bacteria > Pseudomonadati > Pseudomonadota > Gammaproteobacteria > Pseudomonadales > Pseudomonadaceae > Pseudomonas > Pseudomonas sp. NFACC46-3. The sequence continues at coordinate 48,703 of NZ_FOTH01000011.1, read as the reverse complement.
TCCGCATTGAATTGGGCGAAATCCAGGCACGTTTGCAAACGCTGCCGGCGGTCCAGGATTGTGTGGTGCTGACCCATGACGGCCCGACCGGCCTGCAACTGGTCGCCTACGTGATTGCCACGCAACCGCCCAGCGCCGAGTTACGCGAAGGTTTGTTGAGCGCGCTCAAAGCGCAGCTGCCGGACTACATGGTGCCCAGCCACCTGCTGTTCATCGACCGGTTCCCTCTCAACGCCAACGGCAAACTCGACCGCAAGGCCTTGCCGGAGCCTGACGCCAGCCTCCGGCATTCGAACTACGTAGCGCCCCGCACTCAGTTGGAAGAGGCCCTGGCGCAGCTCTGGCAACAGTCCCTCAAGGTTGAGCGCGTGGGTGTCAACGACAGCTTCTTTGAACTGGGCGGGCATTCGATCCTGGCCATCGAGCTGATCGCCAACCTCAAGGCCCGCCTGAATATCACGGTGCGGCTGCAAGAGCTGCTGGCCCACCCGAGCATCGCCGAGTTGGCCCTGTTCATTTCGCAAAAACATCGGGAGCAGACCCCATGCCTTGTGGAATTGAACAACGCCCCCGCCAGCGCACCGCAGTTATTTTGCCTGCATCCCAGTGGGGGCATCGTCTTCTGCTATCAGCCACTGGCGCGCAAACTCCAACACCGGGCGCGCACCTTTGGCGTCATGCACCGTGGCTTCAGCGAACCCCATGCGAGCCCTGAAGCCTGGCGCGAGATGATCGCCGATTACAGCCAGGAAATCGTCAACGCCCAGCCCCAGGGCCCGTATTACCTGATGGGCTGGTCCTTGGGCGGGACCATCGCCCTGGACATCGCGGCGACGCTGGAAAGCCAGGGCCATACGGTGAGTTTCCTTGGCCTGGTGGACAGCACGATTCCGGAACACCTGTACCCGGCAACCCTATCGCGTCATCGGCATTTGCCAGGCGATGAACAAGCCGACCCGGCCTCCCAGGATCTGCTTGGGGCCATCGAATACTTCGATCTGCTGTTTCCAACCCTCACCGAGCGCACGGCGGCTTACCGGCAACAGAACCCCGACAGCACGGTCCAGGCATTCCACGAATGGGCCGCCAGTCAGATCGAGCCGGGGCGAGGCGACTTGTTGTCAATCGTGCAGAGCGTCAAGGATGAAGTCATGAACGCCCAGGCGTTCTCGGTGCATGATCGGTTGCTGGAAGCGTTTGACGCATTCACCTTCAAACCGGTACGGGTACGCCCGAGCTGCTGGTGGACCCAGGCGGAAAAAACGCCGGAAGAACTGGCCTTCTGCGAGAGTTTGATCAAGGGTTATAGCCTAACTGGGGAGCTGCATTGCTCGGTGTATTCCCCGCTGCGCCATCGCAGCATGATCTTTGATGAGACGTTGCTCGATTCGCTGATCGAGGCTTTTCTGAGCAGCACGACACACGATAAGTAGGGTCAAGCGCGATCATTGTGGCGAGGGAGCTTGCTCCCGCTTGAGTGCGAAGCGCTCACAAAAAAGGGCTGCTGCGCAGCCCAGCGGGAGCAAGCTCCCTCGCCACAGGTTTTGCATTCCCCTGAAAACTGGCTGGACGGCCTGGCAAACCCCATAAAAAAACCGACCCGCACAAGGCGGGTCGGTTTTTTCTGCGCGCGTGAATCAGAACTGCGGGGTGTACTTCACGGTGAACATCAGGTTGCGTGGGTCACCGAAGTTGTTGTTGCCATCAAGCTGGTTGTAAGCGGACGTTAAGTACGTCTTGTCGAACAAGTTGTTGGCGTTGACCGCCAAAGCGATTTCCGGTGTCAGTTGGTAGCCGACACGGGCATTCCACACGGTATAACCCGGTATGTGGGTCTTTTCTTCGTAAACCAGTGTGTGGCTTTGGGTGGTAAAGCCCAGGCCAGTGCTGACGCGGCTCCAGTCGCCGGTCAGTTGGTAGTTGCCCCACACCCGCAGCATGTGTTTTGGCGTCCAGCTACTGAAGACAACACCGTCCTTCCCCGGCTCCTCCAGGTACTTGGTGGTGTTGTAGGTGTAGCCCGCGAACAGCTGCAGGTTGTCTATCACTTCACCACTGATTTCGGCATCGAAACCCTGGCTGCGAACTTTCCCCGAGGCTGTCGAGCAATACCCGCCCTCACATAGCATCCCTCCGGCGGTGTCTTCGATGGCACGGTTCTCGTGGTCGTAACGGAAGATAGCCAGGGAGGTATTGACCCGACCGTCCATCAGCTCACCCTTGAGGCCGACTTCGTAGTTGGTGCCGACGATGGGCTTAAGCACCGAACCGCTGGTATCGACCTCGGTCTGGGGCTGGAATATGTCGGTATAACTGGCATACACCGCCCACTCACGGCTCAGGTCATAGATGATACCGGCGTAGGGCGTGACCACCCCGGTTTCAGTGCCGGTGGTTCCCGAGTAGGGGGTAATACCGGCTGAGGTTTCAGTTTTCGCCTTGTAGCTGAAGTCATACCAACTGACCCGGGAACCCAGCACCAGCGTCAGGTCTTCAACCGGCTTGACGCGCCAGGTGCCGTACACGCCCTTCTGGCGGATATCGTATTTACTGAGGGTGCCCCGCCCCCCCGCCGCGATCAGACTCTCGTAGCTGATGTCCGGTCGGTCATTGTTCAGGTCGAAGATCGAATCGCTGGTGCCGTTGAAGGTACGGGCGAACTTATCATCCGTCTCCAACTGCGAGAAGTTTCCGCCGAGCATGACTTCCTGCTCCATCGACAATGCTTCGAACTTGCCGGTCAGGTTCATGTCGAGACCGGACTTCGTGGACTGGAAATCGGTCACGAAGTCGGCATATTGCACGCCGGTGCCATCAGGGTTGAGGCCGCCAAGCCTTTGCACTCGCTGGTTTTTCGCCTGGTTGTCTTCGGTCATGTACACGGCCCCCACCTTGAGCGCCCAGTCCTCGTTGAAGCGATGCTCCAGGTCGGTGTAGTAGGTGGTGACATCGATGTCGGAACGGTTCCAGCGCGCGCCGGTGTAGGTCGAACGCGACACGTCGGGCATCGACCCGTCGGCGTAGCGTGGCAAGCCACGGATGTTGCCGCGCGATTCACCGTTGGATTGGCTGACGGCGAAGCCCAGGGTGGTGTCTTCGCTCAGGTCGATGTCCAGCGCGCCGTACAGCGAATGGGTCTTGCTCCACGCATGGTCGACGAAGGAATTGCTTTGGTCTTCGTCGGCGACGATACGGCCGCGGATGTTGCCGGCGTCATTCAGCGGGCCGCCAGCGTCCAGTTGCAGGCCGTAGTGATCCCACGAGCCGGCCTTGCCGGTCAGGGTCACGGTCGGAGCGTGCTGGCCACGCTTGCGCACCAGGTTGACGGCACCGCCGGGGCTGCCAGTGCCTTGCAGCAGGCCGGCGGCGCCGCGCATGATTTCCAGGCGGTCGAAGAAAATCAGGTCCTGGGTCGCCCAGTTGCCCAGCGAATAGTTGTTCCGCAGGATCGGCACACCGTCGTACTGCCAGTCGTCGATCTGGAAGCCGCGGGACGACAGGATCATGCCTTGGCCGACGCCCTGCAGGCCAACGATACCGGTGGTCTGGTTGACGGCGTCCTTGAGGCTGACCAGGTTCTGGTCATCCATCTGCTTGCGCGTCATCACGGTGATCGACTGGGGAATTTCCTTGAGGGTGTGGGTACCCTTGCCGATGGTCACCGCGTTACTGGTATAGGCCTGGCTGCCTTCGGTCGTCGCGTCCAGGGCCGTTGCCTTGACGGTGGTCGCGCCCAGTTCGAGGCCTCCGGTGGCAGGGCCGCGCATCAGCATCAGAGTATTGCCCTCGAGGCTGTAGCGCACACCAGTGCCCTTGAGCAGTTCGGCGATGGCCGCCTGCGGGCTCATCTTGCCGCTGACGCGGGTGCTCTTCAGGTCGGCCATATCAGCAGCGTTGTAGATCACTTGCTGGTTGGTCTGCTGACCGAACGCTTGCAGTGCCTGCGGCAGCGGTTGCGCAGGAATGTTGATGCTGACGTCTTCCGCCATCACCTGAGCGCTGAGGGGCAGTACGCAGACCAACCCCAGACCGGCCAACACCCGCCGCGAACGCAGGCCGCGGGACATGACGAGTGCCTTGAACAGAGGTTTCAACTCATGAATGGATGACATCGTGCTCTCTATTATTGGTAGAAGTAAAAGTCCATGGGGCCGAAGGGCCCGCCGCTCGCCAGCACACGTGAGCCCGCACGGTCGATTGCCCCAAGGCAATGTCAGTGCGTGGCCGACCGGCCCCTCCCCGGGCACGGTCATCTGGCTGGACGACGGCGAAATCTTTACTGGACAAACCCGGTGCCTGGGCGTCCTGCCCGACCCGATTTGCCCACATACCTAAGTAAGACGCAGCACCTGCCAAAAACCGGAATGAGTTTATTTATCATTCGCGTAAAAAGTTAAAAAAAGGCCGGCGCTGATGGGCGCCGGCTTTTTTAATGAACACCGCCAATACCAAAGCTGTGAACACACCTGTGGCGAGGGAGCTTGCTCCCGCTGGGCTGCGCAGCAGCCCCAAAAGCCCTCACGCGGTGAGCCAGACAAATAGCGGCAGCCTGTTTCAGGACTGCTACGCAGTCCAGCGGGAGCAAGCTCCCTCGCCACGGGGGTTGGTGTATGGCGGGATTGATGGTGGGTTATTCGGATTCGTCAGCGTCGGGCAGACCTATTCATTGGCAACTCGGCCTTTGTGGCGAGGGGATAAATCCCCTCACCACAGGGTTCTGCTCGGTTTTTAAGATTTGATCCGCCCCGGAATCAGCCCAGCGGCGCCGCCCTGGCGGCTTGTAGCTGGCGGGCCTGTTCGGTCAGGAGGGCCTTTTCCTCGGGGCTCATCGCTTCCATGCGCAGGCGCACCTGGGCGATTTTCTCCAGTTGTCCCGGACTGCTTTCCACTGCCCGCAAGGCCAGTGCCAACGACGCTACGGTCGGATGATCGAAGACCAACCCCGGGTGGATGTCGCACTGCAACAACTTGCGAATACCGGCCACCAACTTGATCACCAGCAGCGAATGACCACCGGCGGCAAAGAAGTCGCGGTCGATGCCCAATCGCTCAAGCCCAAGCAATTGCGCCATGCGCGCGGCAAGCAATTGCTCCAGTGCATCCCGTGGGGCCGCGTCTTCGTCCGCCATCGCCGCACCCGCCCACTGTTGCAACGCCTTGCGATCGATCTTGCCGTTCGCCAGCCGCGGGAACCGTTCGATCAGTTGCAACTGCTGCGGCACCATCACACTGGGCAGGCGAGCGCTCAGCTCAGCACGGACGGCGTCCAGCAGACCCGCCGACCTGCCCTGCTGCGCCACGACAAAGGCCAACAGTCCCTGCTCGGCCGACGTTGCCGGCAGCACCAATGCTTCGGCCACTTGCGGCACACGCAGCAGCTCGGCCTCGATCTCCGCCAGCTCAATACGGAACCCACGCACCTTGACCTGCTGATCACGCCGACCGTGCAACTGGATCGCCCCGTCCGCGCGATAACGCGCCAGGTCGCCGCTGCGATACAAGCGCTGGGCCGGATCGAACGGGCTCTGGATGAACGTCTGCTCATCCGCCTTGGCATTCAGATAACCCCGGCACAACTGCGCGCCGCCCAGGTACACCTCACCCAGCACGCCCACCGGCGCCAAGCGCAGATCGGCGTCCAGCACGTAAACCTGGTTGTTGCCCAGCACCTGAGTCAGCGCCGAACAATCGTCGACCGCGCCGTGCAGCGACAACGGATGAATCATCACCCCCACCGTGGCTTCGGTCGGCCCATAGTGGTTGAACACCCGGCAATCGCTGCGCAACCGGGCGATGCGCTCGATCAACGGCGGCGGAATCGGCTCGCCACCCAGTACCAGCGTACGCGGCAGGGTCGCCTGATCACTGTCGAGCAGTGCCGCAAGGTGCGAGGGTACGATTTTCAGGCAGTCGATCCGGTGCTGCTGCAGGTACCCGGCAAACAACGCGCCGTCCTGCATCTGCTCATCGCTGGCCACATGCAGGGTCGCGCCATTGAACAACGCGCCAAACAACGTCGTGTTGCCCAGGTCCGCCGCCACAGTGGACGTGAAACCGACGTCCTTGCACTGCTCAAGTCCCAGGGCCTGGCTGGCCTGGGCGGTGTAGTTGAGCAATTGCCGATGCTCGATCACCACGCCCTTGGGCACACCGGTGGAGCCAGACGTAAACAACACATAGGCCATGTCGTTGCCCTGAGTGACCAGGTCTGGCAATGCCCCCGCCGACTGACTCAACTGCGCCACGGTCAGCGCCTTGTAGGGCTGATCCTGCCAGGCCGGCAGATGCGCCGCATCGGTCAGCAACACAGCCGCGCCAGCCTGCTCCAGCATCAGCGCCTGGCGCGCCTGGGGCCATTGCACATCAAGGGGCAGATACGCCGCCCCCACGCGCCAGCTCGCCAGCATTGCAATCACCAGCTCCGCCGAGCGCGGCAACGCCAGCGCGACAATCGAACCCTTGCCCAGGCCTTGTTGCTTGAAGCCCTGGGCCAGGCTGTCGACCCGGGTTTGCAACTGGCCATAGCTCCATGACTGATGGGCGTCGGTCAGGGCGATGGCATCCGGCCTGTCAATCGCCCAATCGGCAATGCGCCGGGGCAGATAACGGCCATCCGCCAAGGCCTGCATCGGCGGGTTGATCGCTCGCAAGCGCTGTTCTTCGGCGCGACTCAGCAGGCTGAGCTGCGCCAGTGGGGTGTGCCCGGCCGCAAGGATCGACGCCAACAGCACGCCGTACTGCTCCAGCACGGCATTGGCCGAGGCTGGCGAATACAGCGCGCTGGCGTAGTACAGATCAACCCCGGCAAGCTGCTCGGCACCGTTCAATTGCACCTGCAACAAGCACTCGAACCCATCGGCCCGCACAGGCACCGACACTGGCGCCCAGTGCAGACCGCTGCTGTCCTGGGCACGACTCGCCTGAGCCACCGTAAAACCGTAGGCCGGGCGCGCCGCGTCAGGGCTCAGTTCCGGCGTCCAGTATTCCTGCCAGGTGCGGTGTTCTTCGAGACGAGCCGCCAGCGCCACCAGCCACTCATTGAACGACTGGGTGGCGGGCAACGAAACGCACAGCGGCAAGGTTTTCTCGAACACGCCCACGGCACTGGCGAAGTATTCGTAGTCGCTGCGGCTGTCATGGCGCACACCGACCAGCGCCTGCTCACGCCCACTCAAACGGCCCAGCAACACCCACCAGGCGCCTTGCAGCAGCGTGGCAAGCGGCTGCCCGAGCTGCGTGGCCAGACGTTGCAAAGCCTCACGCTGGGCAGGCTCCAGTGTCAGGGCCACGCAGGCGTCGGCGGCGCGGGTCTCGCGGCTGGCGCTGCGGCCGGCCAACCATGGCGTGGCGATGTCCGTCTGCTGGCCTTGCAGGTGTTGCTGCCAGTAGCTGCGTGCACTGGCGGCATCCTCATCCAGCACCACTTCACTGCGCCACTCCAGATACTGGGCAAACTCGCCCGGTGCCTCGTCTTCCGATGCCAGAACCCCGGCGTACGCCTGCTGTACTTGCTCAAGCAGCAGATTCAGCGATTGCCCATCGGCACTGAAGCGGGCAATGCCCAGCCGCAGTTGCCATTGCTGGGGCCCCAAGCGATACAGCACAGCCTGGACGCTGGCCGATTCGCCAGGCACAAACGCGCGGCCCATCGATTCCTTGATCTGCGCCTGGACCTCCTCGGCCCGTTGCTCGCCCGCCTGCACCGTCAGCGGGAAGCGCCCGGCACCGGCGGCGGCCTGACGCAAACCGTGGAACCCGGCGACTTTGCCCAATTGCGCCAGCAGCATCGGCTGCTGCGCCAGTAGCGTATCGAACGCCACCTGCAAGCGCTGCGGATCGAGGTCGCCGTCAATGACTACGTTCAGCCAGCGCAAGGCGTCGCCACAGGTCGCCGTGGTCGACAGTTGCTCAAGCACGGTTTGTTGCTCGGGCGTCAGGGCGAAACCCGAATCGTGCGCGTCCATCGTGACCTCGTTCATGCTCCGCTTTCCTCGGTGTTGAGTGCGCCCTGGGTGGTTTGCCCGGCGGCAGGCCGGTGCTCAAGACTGCTGTGGTCGTACATATCGCCCATGGCCACCACGATCTTGCGCGGGCCCTCGAACGGGTCGCGAGCGTGGGCCACCAACATGTTGTCCAGCAGGATCACGTCGCCTTTGTGCCAGTCGAAGCGCACCGCACAGGCTTCGTACAACTCACCGATACGCGCCATCACCTCGTCTTCGATCGGCGTGCCGTCGCCGTAATACACCTGCCGTGGCATGCGTTCGAGACCGAACATCGACAACAGGTCTTCCCGTACATCCGGCTCCAGCCAGTAGATGTGATGCAACTGCACCTGGTTGAAGAACGACTTCTCGCCGGTGATCGGGTGGGTGATGATCGCCGGGCCCGGCGTGCGGGTTTGCAACTCGTCGTTATCGAGCCAGCGCCACTGGATGCCACCCGCCCGGCAGCGGGCCTCCACTTCGCCGCGGTCTTCGGTCTTGAAGAAGTGCTGCCACGACACGTCGAGTTTGTCGGTGAAGGTGCGCACGTAGAGCAGGCCTTTGTCCTCGAACTTTTCACGAAGGTCCGCCGGCAGCTTTTCGTACATCAAGCGACAATCCACCACCGGGGTCGCGCCGCCCACGGGCGCGGCTTGCTCGCAATAGAACATCTGCTTGCGCGGCCAGCGGTCCTGATGGGAGCTCTCGTTGTGGAACAGGATCATCTTGCGCTCGGGGTACGGCGTGGAGCGGTAGGTGTTCTTGCCCCCTTCCTTCTTGGGCAGGTCGCCGTACTGACCATAGAGGCCCGGTTGGATCGCTTCGGCGAACGCTTCAAAGCCCTGGATGCCGTCCAGCTCGAAACCGCGAAACAGGATGCCCGCATGCTCGGCCAACTTCTGTTCAATGAACGGCCGGTTCTGCTGGATCCACTCGATGACATCCAGATGGGGCTCGCCCGGCTCCAGCATCAGCGGGAATCGTTGCGGTGCCGCCACCAGGGATTCGCGCACCCGTGTTGGCCGGGGCCTGGCGACCGGTGTCGCGGAACGCTTGAGAAACTTGCCCAGTTTATCGGCCTTGGGCCCCGGGACGGTGGCAGGCTTGGCGGCTGCCGCCAAGTGGTTGACTGGCATGCGGATAGCTCCCAATTGAATGTCCTGATCAGCGACGATCTGTTCCAACAGGGCTGTCCAGGCCTGAATCAGGTGCTGAATGCGCTCATGTCCGAACAAGGTTGTGGCGAACTGCCAATTACCGCGCAGTTGCCCTTCTTCTTCGTCAACGAACAACGCCATGTCGAATTTAGAATGGGTCTCGAGGGCTGGCAGGGCTTCCACGTTCAAGCCGGCCACGGTTCGGCTGCGTACCGGTACGTTGTTCATCACGAACAACACCTGGAGTAACGGATTCATCCCCTTGTGTCGCGGTACGCCCGACGCCTCGACAATCTGGTCGAATGGCAGGTCCTGATGCTCCAGCGCACCGAGCAGGTTGTCCTGGGTGTGGGCCAGGAACGCCGCAAACGTGAGTTCGGCATCAAAGCGTGAACGCAGAGGCAACACATTGACGAAGAAACCGATCAGGCGCTCAAGCTCAGGCTGTTCACGACCGGCCACATCAGCACCGACGACGATGTCTTGCGCCGCGCAGACCCGGTGCAACAACACCTGGAACGACGCCAGCAGCGTGCTGTACAGCGTGACACCGGCCTCGCTGGATAAACGCCGCAATGCCGCCGTCAATCCGGGGGAAAGGTGGAACTGCAACGCATCGCCGTCATAGGACGCTGTCTGCCCCCGAGGGTTTTCCAGTGGCAGGCTCAGGCGACCGTCATAGCCACTGAGCCGGTGTTTCCAGTAGTCGGCCTGACGCGCCAGCACGCCCTGCTCTTCCAGCGCCTGCTGCCACAACGCGAAGTCGTAGTACTGAACGTCCAGGGGCGACAGCGGCATCGGCTGGCCGTTGAGGGACGCTTCGTAGACCTGCACCAGCTCGTTGATCAACAGCCCCATCGACCAGCCATCGGAGATGATGTGGTGCATGGAATACAACAACACATGCTCGGTCGGTCCCAGGTGCAGGATCCGCCCGCGCCACAGCGGAGCCTGTTGCAGGTCAATCGGCGTGCGCGCGTTTTCCAGCGTCGCCCGGGCCACCTGTTCTTGCTGGGCACTGGGCGAGAGGCTCGACAAATCGATCACCGGGAAGCCCCCTTCGATCTCATCGGCAATCAGCGCCAGCGGATCGCCTTCGTCGTCCTGGGTGTACGCCGTGCGCAGCACGTCATGGCGGCGGACCACGGCGGCGAAGCTGCTCAACAGATGTTCCACCGACAACTCGCCAGACAAGCGCAACGCCAGGGGCATGCCATAGGCCGAGGTGCCGCCGGACAATTGTTCGGCGATCCACAGGCGCCGCTGCACCAGCGACAACGGTGCCGAACGTCGCGGCCCATGGGCCTTGAGCCGGATCCCACTGGAGTCGCCCGCCCGAACCGCTCCATCCGCACTCCCAGCCATCAGGGCCGCCAGCGCCTTGAGCTGCGGATGATTGAACAGGTCCCGCAGGCTCAGCGGATAGTCCGTCAGCTTGCGCAGTCGTGAGACGGCCTGGGTGGCCAGCAACGAATGGCCGCCGCGTTCGAAGAAATGATCGTTGCGCCCGATCTGCTCTACCTCCAGTACTTCTTGCCAGATGCAGGCAATCCGTTGCTCCAGCTCACCCTCGGGCGGCACGAAGCCTTGCTGCGACTGGTTGGCGTCGAATCGGGGCAGCGCCTTGCGCTCCAGTTTGCCGTTCGGGCTCACCGGCATGCGCTCAAGCCATACCCAATGCTGCGGGACCATGTAGTCCGGCAGGTGCTGGCCCAGGTGGGTCTTCAAGGCCTGCTCGAAGGCAAGGCCGATACTGGCCTCGGCATTCAACAGCGCCGAGGATTGCGGCACCACATAGCCCACCAGCAACGTGCCGTCCTGGGCGATCACGACGCTGTCGCGGACCTCGGCATGTTCGGCCAGGCGCGCCTCGATCTCGCCCAGTTCAATGCGCAGGCCACGGATTTTCACCTGATGATCCAGGCGCCCGGCGTACTCGATCACCCCGTCGGCCCGGTAGCGCGCCAGGTCGCCGGTCCGGTACAGGCGCGCGCCGTCACCAAACGGGCTGGTGACGAAGCGCTCGGCGGTCAACGCCGGGCGACGGTGATAACCCCGCGCCAGGCCTTCGCCCCCCAGGTACAGCTCGCCGGTGACCCCCACCGGCAACGGCGACAGGTCCGGGTCGAGGATAAACGTACTCAGGTTGGCGATCGGTTGGCCAATCGGCACCGCGTCCCGGCCTTCGTCGACACAGGTCCAATGCGTCACGTCGATGGCCGCTTCGGTGGGGCCGTACAGGTTGTACAGGCCGGCGGCGGGCAGTTTGGCGAACACCTGCAACTGGGCATCCACCGGCAAGGCTTCGCCACTGCAAATGATCCGCTTCAGGCTCTGGCAACGACCCACCTCCGGGTCTTGCATGAACACCTGCAACATCGACGGGACGAAGTGCAAGGTGGTGATCTGCTGCGCGCTGATCAGCTCGATCATCTGCGCCGGGTCGCGGTGGGCGCCGGGCGGCGCCATGACCAGGGTCGAACCGGTCAACAATGGCCAGAAGAACTCCCAGACCGACACGTCGAAACTGAACGGGGTTTTTTGCAGCACCCGGTCGCTCGCCTCCAGCCCATAGGCGTCCTGCATCCAGAACAACCGGTTGGCCAGCGCCGAGTGACGGTTACCCGCGCCCTTGGGTTTGCCGGTGGAGCCCGACGTGTAGATCACGTAGGCGAGGTTTTCACCATCGACCGCGACCGCTGGATTGCGGTCGCTGCGACCGGCCAGCCAGTCGCCGGGCTGATCCAGTACCAGGCTGCGCAGGCCGGTCGGCAGCGGCAGTTGTTCCAGCAAATGCCCCTGGGTCAGCAGCAAGCCAATGCCGCTGTCGTCGAACATGTAGGCCAGGCGATCCTGGGGATACTCCGGGTCCAGCGGCACGTAGGCGCCGCCGGCCTTGAGGATCGCCAACAGGCCGACCACCATTTCCACCGAGCGCTCCACGGCGATGCCCACCAGCACATCCGGGCCGACCCCGTGCTCGATCAGCACATGGGCCAGGCGGTTGGCCTGGGCATTGAGGTCGGCATAGCTCAGCCGTTGGGAGGCAAAAACCAGGGCACAGGCATCGGGGGTTTTATCCACTTGCGCTTCAATCAGTCGATGCACACTGCGATCGAGGGGGTAATCCATCGCGGTGGCGTTCCAACCCTGCTGGACCTGTTGCTGTTCGGCATCGAGCAATGCCAATTGCCCGACCGAGCGCTCGCCGCCCAGGGTCAGTTGCTCCAGCAGATGGCGCAGGTGCCCGCCGATACGACTCACGTCGGCCGGCGTGAAGCTGTCGTGGCTGTAACTCAAGAGCAACGACAGCGTTTCACCCAGGTTCACCGCCAGGGTCAGCGGGTAGTTGGTTTGTTCGTGATTGGCCACCTCGCCGAAGCGCAACGTGGCCGGCGCCCCCTCTTGCAACGCCTGGGCAACCGGGTAGTTCTCGAACACCAACAGCGTGTCGAACAGCGCCGCACCGCCCTGCCCGGCCCAGCGCTGGATATCGAACAGCGGCGTGTGTTCGTGCTCGCGCAGGCTCAGGTTGCGCCCCTGGACCTCCTGCAACCATTGGCCGACGCTCTGCTCGGCCCGGGGCTGGCCGATGACCGGCAAGGTGTTGATGAACAGGCCGATCTGCTGCTCCACGCCGGGAATCTGTGCCGGACGTCCGGCCACGGTGGCGCCGAAGGCAACGGTGGAATGTCCGGTACAGCGTTGCAGCAACAACTGCCAGGCCGCTTGCACCAGCGTGTTGACCGTGACTTTCTGCTCACGGGCAAAGCGCTGCAGCCGCGCCGTGGTTTGGGCATCGAGCAACTGCTCGTGTTCGCCGTGGCCATGGCGGGCATCGGTGCGGTTGTCCCGGGCAAAAGCCCCCGCCAGCAACGTCGGCTCGTCCAGTTCGGCCAGTTGCGCCTGCCAGAATTGCTCGTTGGCCCGTGGGTCTTGAGCCGACAGCCACTCGATGTAGTCGCGGTAGCATCCGGATGGTCGGGCCAGGACCTGGCCGCTGTAGCGTTGCAGCACTTCGCCGAGCAACTGCGAGTTGCTCCAGCCATCCATCAGGATGTGATGGCTGGTGTAGATCAAGTGATAGCGGTCCTCTGCCACGCGCGCCACCACCAGTCGCAGCAACGGCGCCGCATCCAGTTCAAAGCCCTGGCGCTGCGCCCATGCAAGGGCTTCAAGGTCCTGTGACAAATCCGGCCTGGCGCGCCAGTCGTGGGATACAAACGCAACCTCCAAGCGTTTGTGCACCACCTGCAAGGCGCGCTTGAATTCGCCTTCCCAGACAAAACTGCTGCGCAGCACGTCATGGGCGTCCATGGCCGCCTGCCAGGCCTGACGGAAGCGCTCGACGTCCAGGCCTTCGACATCTACCCGCAACTGATTGATGTAGTTGCCGGCCTGTTGCTCAAGCAACGTGTGGAACAGCATGCCCTGCTGCATCGGCGACAACGGATAGATGTCCTCGACCTGTCGCGGCGCCAGCGGCAAGGCGTCCAGTTGCGCCTGGGTCAACCCGGCCAGGGGGAAGTCCGACGGTGTGAAGCCCTGGTGTTGCGCCTGGCAGCAGTGCTCGATCAGCGCTTGCAACTCTTGACCGTAGTCCACCGCCAGCGCCTGGATCGTCGAGGCGTCGAACATCTGCGCGCTGAATGTCCAGTCGATGCTCAGCTCGCCCGCGTAGACACTGCCGTTGAGCGTCAACCAGTTGTCCAGCGGCGCCAGGGGGCTCTGTGGCTCGCCTGCCGCTTCACTGGCCGGGCTGAACAGCCCGTCGGCCTCCTCGGCAAAACCGCTGTCGAACTGGCCCAGGTAGTTGAAGGTGATCCGCGGCTTCGGCAGCGCCTCAAGGGTACGCCGCGTCTGCTCGTCGCCCAGGTAGCGCAATACACCGAATCCGAGGCCTTTGTCGGGGATCGCCCGCAATTGCTCCTTGATGGCCTTGATCGACTCCCCAGCGGTCGCTGCCGGTGTCAACCGCACCGGGAACAGACTGGTGAACCAGCCGACGCTGCGGCTCAGGTCCACGTCATCGAACAGCGCTTCACGGCCATGGCCTTCCAGTTGAATCAAGGTCGAGGCCTCTGCGGTCCATCGACCGATGACCCGGGCCAGGGCGGTCAACAGCAGATCGTTGACCTGGGTCCGATAGGCCGCTGGCGCTTGCTGCAAGAGCCGGCGGGTCTGGTCTTTGTCCAGTCGCGTCTGAACCTGCATCCCATCGCACCTGCGCAATTCGCCCTGAGGCCGGTCGCAAGGCAGATCGTGACGAGCGCCCTCCAGTTGCGCTTGCCAGTAAGCCATCTGCACCTGCAACGCCGCACTGTCGGCGTGCAATTTCAAGCGTTGCGCCCAGGCCTGCGTAGCGCTGGTCTTGGCCGGCAGCTTGAGGGCCTGGCCGGCTTGCAACTGCTGGTAAGCCTGTTGCAGGTCTTCCAGCAGAATGCGCCAGGACACCCCGTCCACCACCAAGTGATGAATCACCAGCAACAGCCGTTGACTGCCGTCGGCGAGGTTTGCCAATACCCCACGCAGCAACTCGCCGCTTTCCAGTGCCAGGCTGCGCTGGGCTTGTTCGGCCAAGCGTTCGAGCGCCGGGGAATCGGCCACTTCGGCGGTCCACAACAGCGGTGAACGTTGCCAAGCCGCCTGCTGCTCGGCGAGGGTTTGATGGTGCCCGGTCCAGCTGCCATTTTCGCGTTTGAAGGCCAGGCGCAAGGCATCGTGGTGGGTCACCAAGGCCTGGAGCGCCTGCTCCAGGTGCCCGCCGTGGATCGGTCGTAAGCCCTTGAGCAGTACCGACTGGTTCCAGTGGTGAGGCTCGGCCATGTCCTGTTCGAAAAACAACTGCTGGAACGGCAGCAACACCGCGTTCCCCGTCACCGGGCCCTGGTCGATGCCGGGGCGGCTGTCATCCAGGGTGGCCACACTGGCGAGGCCTTGGATGGTCTGGTGGACGAACAAATCCTTGGGGCTGAAATGGATCCCGGCCTGACGGGCCCGGCTGACCACCTGGATGGAGATGATCGAATCGCCCCCCAGTTCGAAGAAGTTGTCGCTGACACCCACTTGCGCTTGCCCGAGCACGCTTTGCCAGATACCGGCCAGTGCCTGTTCCATGGCGGTATGCGCTGCGACGTAAGCCTTGGGGCTGGCGCTGAGATCGGCTGGGGGCAGCGCCTTGCGCTCCAATTTGCCGTTGGGGCTGACCGGCATTTTTTCCAGCCACAACCAGTGCTGCGGCACCATGTAGTCGGGCAAGGACTGGCTCAAATGCGCCTTGAGGCGGCCTTGCAGCGCCTGGCGCACGGCCTCTTCGGCGCTCAGTAATTCAGCGCGTGTCGGCACCACGTAGGCCACTAGCAGGCTACCGCCCTGGGCGATCACCACGGTTTCGCGCACGTCATCGTGCTCGGCCAGGCGCGCTTCGATTTCCCCCAGTTCGATGCGCAGGCCACGGATTTTCACCTGATGGTCCATGCGCCCGGCGTATTCGATCACACCGTTGGTGCGGTAGCGCGCCAGGTCGCCAGTGCGGTACAGCCGCTGGCCGTGGCCAAAGGGGCCGGTCACGAACCGCTCGGCCGTCAGCGCGGCGCGGCGGTGGTATCCACGGGCCAGTCCCTCGCCCGCCAGGTACAACTCGCCGATCACGCCCACCGGAACCGGCGAAAGCTCATCATCCAGGATGTAGGTGCCCAGGTTGGCGATCGGCTGGCCAATCGGCACGCTGTCGCGACCTTCCTCGACACAGGTCCAGTGAGTCACGTCGATGGCCGCCTCGGTCGGGCCATAGAGGTTGTACAGGCCGGCGTTCGGCAGTTTGGCGAACACCTGCTGCTGGGCGTCCACCGGCAGGGCTTCACCGCTGCAAACGATGCGTTTGAGGCTGGTGCATTCGGCCACGTGGGGGTCTTGCACAAAAGCCTGCAACATCGATGGCACGAAGTGCAGCGTGGTGATGCGCTGTGCGGTGATCAACTCGATCAGTTGCGTCGGGTCGCGATGCACGCCCGGCGCGGCCACCACCAGGGTCGCGCCGGTCAGCAGCGGCCAGAAGAACTCCCACACCGACACGTCGAAACTGAACGGCGTTTTTTGCAGCACGCTGTCGGTGGCATCGAGCCCATAGGCCTGCTGCATCCAGCACAGGCGGTTGACCAGTGCCGAATGCCGGTTGCCCGCGCCCTTGGGCTTGCCGGTGGAACCGGAGGTGTAGATCACGTAGGCCAGGTTCTCGCCGTCGACCACCACGTCCGGATTTGTGTCGCAACCTGCGTACACCCCGCCATCAGGCAGGTCCAGCACCAGGCTGTCGATCCCCTGCGGAATCGGCAACTGATCGAGCAAATGCTGCTGGGTCAGCAGCAAACCGATGCCGCTGTCCTCGAACATGTAGGCCAGGCGATCCCGGGGGTATTCCGGGTCCAGGGGCACATAGGCACCGCCGGCCTTGAGAATCGCCAACAGCCCCAGGACCATTTCCACCGAACGCTCCACGGCGATGCCCACCAACACATCCGGGCCGACGCCATGCTCGATCAGGGTGTGAGCCAGGCGATTGGCCTGGGCGTTGAGTTCGCCGTAGCTCAGGCGTTGCTCGCCAAACACCAGCGCCGGGGCATCCGGGGTCCGGCGTACCTGTTCTTCGATCAAACCCTGGACACTGCGATCGAGCGGATACGCAACCGCCGTCGCATTCCAGTCGACGAGCAGGCGCCGACGCTCGACAGCGTCCAGCAACGTCCACTGCGCAACCGGGCGATGCAGGTCCTGCACCAAGCCGTGCAACAGGTTGAGCCAATGCTGGCCCATGCGTTCGAGGGTGGCCGGCTCGAACAGGTCCGTCGCGTAGATCAACGCAGCGTGCAGGCCCTGCGGGCTGTCGGTGGTCTCCAGGCTCAGGTCGAACTGCGCGGTGCGCTGCGCCCAGCCAAGGGGTTCGACCGCCAGGCCCGGCAATGCGTCTTCAAAGACCGAGGCGGTTTCGTTGCGGTGGTTGAACATGGCCTGGAACAACGGGCTGTGGCTCAGGTTACGCTGGGGCTGCAAGGCATCGACCAATTGCTCGAACGGCAGGTCCTGATGCATCTGCGCCGCCATGGCCGTCTGCTTGAGTTGTTGCAGCAAATCGGCACCGGTCAGATCGCTGTGGAACTCGGCGCGCAGCACCTGGGTATTGACGAAGAAACCGATCAACCGTTCGGTTTCCAGGCGTTGACGGTTGGCAATCGGCACCCCGACGCGGATGTCGGCCTGGCCGCTGTAGCGGTGCAGCAGGGCCTGGAAGGAACCGAGCAACAGCACGAACAGCGTGACGTTTTCCCGCCGGGCCAGGGCCTTGAGGGCATCGCTCAACGCAGGATCCAGCACAATCGGCAGCCGCGCCCCGCGCAGGCTTTGCTGGGCCGGGCGCGGATGGTCGGTGGGCAGTTCCAGCAGGGGTTGCTCGCTGCCCAGTTGCGCGGTCCAGTAGGCCAGTTGCCGATCCTGTTCGCCGGCGGCCATCCATTGGCGCTGCCAGACGGCATAGTCGGCGTATTGCACTTCCAGCCCGGGCAACTGCGCGGGCTGCCCCTGGGTGAACGCCGAATACAGGCTCATCAGGTCGTCGACCATCACCTGCAACGACCAGGCATCGGAAACGATGTGGTGCAGGGTCAGCGCCAGGACGTGGTCCTGCTCACCCAGTTCCAGCAATGCCACACGCAGCAGCGCATCGTTCAGGAGGTCGAACGGGCGTTGTGTCTGCTCTTCGAGGAAGGCCTGAATGCTGGCCTCATCCGCTGCGCTCAGACGTTGTTCGACGAAGCTGACCTGCCCCTGCGGGCGAATCACCTGGCAGGTGCGTCCATCGTCCTCCACGAACACGGTGCGTAAGCTTTCATGCCGTTGCACCAGCGCTTCAAAGCTGCGGCGCAGGGCGACTTTGTCCAGGGTGCCGCGCAATCGCAGCGCCGTGGGAATGTTGTAGGCGGCACTGTCCGGGTCCATTTTCCACAGGAACCACTGGCGCTCCTGGGCAAACGACAGCGGCAGTGGCTTATCCCGCGCCACGGCGGCCATGGCCTGGGGCTGTACGCCCGACCCGGCGTCGAGGGCCGCGACAAAATCCTGCAACGTGCTGTATTCGAACAGGCTGCGCAGCGGCACCTCGATGTCCAGCAGCCGACGAACCCGCGAGACCACTTGGGTCACCAGCAACGAGTGTCCGCCCAACTCGAAAAAGTTGTCGTGCAGCCCGACACGCTCAAGCTTGAGGACCTCCTGCCAGATCTGCGCCACTTGCTGCTCGCGCTGGCTGCGGGGCGCCACGTAGGCACGTTGCAATTCGCTGGCATCCGGGGCCGGCAACGCCTTGCGATCGACCTTGCCGTTGGGCGTCAGCGGCAGTTGCGCCAGGAACAACAGGTGCGCCGGAACCATGTACTCGGGCAACTGCGCCTTGAGCGCGGTTTTCAGCGAGGCGCGCAACGCGGCCTCGGCCTCGGCGTCCAACACCTCAGCCGTGACCGGCACCACATAGCCCACCAGTTGCGCCCCGGTCGGGCCTTCATGGGCCACCACCACGGTTTCACGCACGCTCGCCTGGGCCAGCAACGCCGCTTCGATTTCCCCCAGTTCGATCCGCAAGCCACGGATCTTCACTTGATGGTCGATACGGCCGATGTACTCGACCACGCCTTCGGCCCGATAACGGGTCAAGTCGCCAGTGCGGTACAGCCGCTCGCCCGTGCGCGAAAACGGATCGGGCACGAAACGTTCGGCGGTCAGGGCCGGGCGTTGGAAATAGCCGCGGGCCAGGCCTTCACCGCCAATCAGCAGCTCACCCGGCGCACCGGGTGGGTTGAGCGTCAGGTCGCTGCCAACGATGTACAGCGCCGTGTTGTCCAGGGGTTTGCCCAGGAACGGACGGCTGCTTTCCGGGCTCAAGGGATGCACCGCCGACCAGATCGTGGTTTCGGTCGGACCGTAGAGGTTCCAGACCTTCGACGAAAGGGCCAACAAGCGTTGCGCCAGCTCCAGGGGCAACGCCTCGCCGCCACACAGGAACGTGCGCTCGGCCAACAGCGCAGACTGCTCGTGATCCAGCAGCATGCGCCAGCTCGAAGGCGTGGCTTGCAATACGGTCACGTCATGGCGCTCGATCAGCGCCAGCACCGCTTGCGGATCCTGGTGGACGTTCTGGCCGGTCAGTACGATGCTGGCCCCGGCCGACAACGGGCCGTAGATTTCCAGGCCAAAAATGTCGAAGGAAAACGTCGTCAGGGAAAGCATGCGATCGCTGGCCACAAGGCCTGGCTGGGCGATCATGCTGACGACGAAATTGCTCAGCGCACCGTGGCGTACCATCACGCCCTTGGGTTTGCCGGTGGAACCGGAGGTGTAGATGACGTAGGCCAGATGCTCGGCGCTCAGTGGCACCACCGGACAGCTGCGCGGTGCGGCCTGCAGCGCGGCGTCGGGCTGGTCCAGCAACAGGGTCTGCAGGGTGGCCGGAATCGGCAGCAGCGCCTGCAAACGGGCCTGGGTCAACAGCAGTTCGATGCCGCTGTCCTCGATCATGTAGGCCAGGCGATCCTCGGGATACGCCGGGTCCAGGGGCACGTAGGCGCCACCGGCCTTGAGGATCGCCAGCAGGCCGACGATCATCTCGACGCTGCGCTCCACCGCGATGCCCACTGGCTGGTCAGGCGTCACGCCCAGGGCCATCAAGCGGTGGGCGAGCTGGTTGGCGCGCGCGTCCAGTTGCCCATGGGTCAGGGTCTGTCCATCGATGGTCAGCGCCAGCGCGTCGGGGGTCTGGCGCGCTTGTTCGGCGATGCGCCAGTGCACGCATCCGGTTCCGGCACCGTGGTCGGCCACGCGGTACCAGTCTTGCTGCGTCAGGCGCTGCTGGGCGGCGTCAAGCAACGGCAACTCACCGATACGTTGTTGCGGCGTCTCGACAATGCCTTGCAGCAGGTTCTGCCAGTGATGGGCCAGGCGTTCGATAGTCTGCGGCTCGAAGAGGTCGGTGGCGTAGGTCAGCTCGGCGGCAACGCCCTGCTCGGTTTCATAGGTGCCCAGGGTCAGGTCGAACTGGGCGGTGCGCCCTTCCCACACCAGGTCTTCGATGCTCAGCCGGGGCAACTGCAACTGCCGGTCCTGGGTATCACTGGCTGTCTGGTGGTTGAACATGACCTGGAAGATCGGGCTGTGGCTCAGGCTGCGTTCCGGTTGCAGGGCTTCGATCAACTGCTCGAACGGCAAGTCCTGATGAGCCTGGGCGGCCATGGCCGACTGCTTGACCTGAGCGAGTAAGCGATCGAACGGCAACTGCCCATCGACATCGGCGCTGAGCACCTGGGTGTTGACGAAAAAGCCGATCAGGCCCTCGGTCTCGACCCGGTTGCGGTTGGCCACGGGCACGCCGACGCGGATCTGCGGCTGGCCACTGTAGCGGTGCAGCAACGCCTGGAACGAGGCCAGCAACACCATGAACAAACTGGCCCCTTCACGTTGGGCCAGTTGCTTGAGCGCCGCGCCCAGTTCCGGCGACAGGTTCAGGTCCAGGCGCGCACCGCGAAAACTCTGCACGGGTGGGCGTGGGTGATCGAGGGGCAGCTCTAAAACTGGTTGTTCGCCACCCAGGGTCTGGAGCCAATAGGCCAGTTGCCGCTCGCGCTCACCGGCCTCGAGCCAGTGGCGCTGCCAGATGGCGTAGTCGGCGTACTGCACGGTCAGTTCCGGGAGTTCCAGTGGCTGGCCGGCAGTGTCCGCAGCGTAATGGCGGACCAGCTCATCCACCAGCACCTGCATCGACCAGCCATCGGAGATGATGTGGTGCTGGATCAGCGCCAGCACATGGTCGTCTTCGGCGATTTGCAACAGTGAAACCCGCAGCAGCGGCCCTTGGCGCAGATCGAATGGGCGCGCGCTTTGCGCCTCGACGAAGGCCTTGATGCTGTCGTCCTGGCTGGCTGGCGAACCGGCGGGCAACGCGTGGACCGCAATACGCAGCGGCATGTGCGGGTGGATGACCTGCACGGCCTGCTCGCCATGCTCGATGAAAGTGGTGCGCAAGCTCTCGTGGCGCTCGACCAGGGCGTTGAAGCTGCGCTCCAGGGCGGCCACGTCCAACGGCCCCTTGAGGCGCAGGGCACTGGGGATGTGATAGGCCGAGCTGTGCGGGTCCATCTGCCACAGGAACCACTGGCGTTCCTGGGCATAGGACAGCGCGATGTGTTCAAACCCGGAGCGCACCTCGGGGATCGGCAGGTTGGCCGGCGAGACGCCCTCTTCGAGCATTTTTTCCAGGTACAGCCGGCGTTTGTCCAGCGGCAGAGTGATAAAGCGCTTGGCAATCCTCAAAGCAACACTCTTATCCATCAGACTTCCTCCATTTCATCAAGCAGGGCTTCCAGCTTGTTCAGTTTCTGTTCGTTGATTGGCCCGTCCCCGATGTCCAGTTGCGCGACAAAGTCCCTCAGGACGGGGTGCTGGAAAATCAGTTGCGGGGTCAGGCTCAGCCCCAATTCGAGGGCGAGACGCGAGACGGCATTGACCGCCAGCAGCGAATGGCCGCCCAGCTCGAAGAAGTGATCGTTCAAACCCACGCGTTCCACCGTGAGCACCTGGGCCCAGATCGCCGCGACCTGCTGCTCGAGTTCACTGGCCGGCGCGACATAACCGGTTTGCAGCAAGCCGGTCTCCGGGGCCGGCAAGGCCTTGCGGTCGAGCTTGCCGTTGGGCGTCAGCGGCAGTTGATCGAGGAACAGCAGGTGCGCCGGAATCATGTAGTCGGGCAAGTGTTCCCTGAGACCGGCCTTGAGCTGATCGCGCAGGGCACGCAGCGCTTCGGTGACGTCCAGGTCCAGCGCTGGGGCGACCACGTAGGCCACCAGTTGCTGGCCTCCCGCCGCGTCCTGGGCCAGGACGGCCACCTCAAGCACCTCGGGTTGTTGCAGCAGCCGCGCTTCGATTTCCCCCAACTCGATACGGAAGCCGCGGATCTTCACCTGATGGTCGATCCGGCCCTGATATTCGAGCACGCCATCGACGCGATAACGGCTCAGGTCGCCAGTGCGATACAAGCGCTCGCCGTTGCTGGAAAACGGGTTGGGCACGTACTTCTCGGCGGTCATCGCGGCACGGCCGAGGTAGCCACGGGTGATGCCCGCGCCGCTCAGGTACAGCTCGGCCGAGACGCCTTGGGGCACCGCTTGCAGGTTAGCGTCCAGCAGGTAACTGGCGGTGTGCTTGAGGGGCCGGCCGATGTTCGCGGTGCCGCCGACGGTGCGGCGGGTCCAGGTGGAATAGGTGGTGTCTTCCGATGGGCCGTAGAGGTCGTAGACATGCTCGCTGCCACACTGGTACAGCGCTTCCACCAGGCTCTGCTTCAACGGCTCACCGGCCAGGTTGATGATGCGCACGCTGGCCGGGATTTCACCGCTGCGCTGCAACGCGGCAATGGCCGATGGCACGGTGTTGACCAGGCGCACCTGATCCCGGGCCGGCAGGTGCGGCAACTCCAACGCGTTACGAGCGATGATCAGCGAGCCGCCATTGGCCAGGGTCACGAACAGCTCCCACACCGACAAGTCGAAACACACGGAAGTCGATGCGAGCACGCCTTGGATATCGTCGCGGCTGTAGACCGATTTCGACCAGTCGATCAGCGCCAGCACGTTGCGATGGGCAATCGCCACGCCCTTGGGCTTGCCGGTGGAGCCGGAGGTGTAGATCACGTAGGCGAGGTTGTCTGGCGTGACCTGGGTGTGGGGTGCGCTCAGCGGGTAGTGCGTCAGGTCGAGTTGATCCAGCATCAACACAGCGGTCTCGGTCGCAACGGTCAGCGTCGCCGCCACCGCTTGCTCGGTCAGCAGCACCCGCGCGCCGCTGTCGTCGAGCATGTAGGCCACACGTTCGGCCGGATAGTCCGGGTCCAGCGGGACGTAGGCGCCACCGGCCTTGAGCACCGCCAGCAAGGCAATCAGCAACTGCTCGGAACGCGGCATTGCCACGCCCACTCGCACTTCCGGGCCCACACCCAGTTCGATGAGTCTATGGGCCAGGCGATTGGCCTGGCCGTCCAATTCGCGGTAGCTCAGACGGGTGTTGGCGAAGGTCACCGCCAGGGCACCTGGCGTGGCTTCGACCTGACGAGCGATCATCTGGTGAATGCACAGCGTTTGCTCGAACGGGGCGTCCACCGGGTTCCAGTCATGGGTCAGACGCTGATGCTCATCGAACTCAAGCATCGACAGTTCACCCAGGCAGCGCTCGCCATGGGCGGTCATCTGCCCCAACAGTTGAGCCAGGTGCGCCGCCAGCCGTGCCACGCTGGCGGGCTCAAAACTGGCCCGCTGGTAGCTCATGTGCACTGACAACTGCCGATCGAGGCCCACCAACAGCGTCAGCGGGTAGTTGGTCTGCTCCTGGGTGGCCACCGGGCCGAAGCGCAGGCCGTCTGGCGCGCCTTGCTCCAAGGCTTGGGCAATCGGGTAGTTCTCGAACACCAGCAGGCTGTCGAACAGCGTTTCACCGCCCTGCCCGGCCCAGCGCTGGATGTCCAGCAACGCGGTGTGCTCGAACTCCCGCAGCGCCAGGTTCTGCCCTTGCACGGCCTGCAGCCAACTGTCCAGGGATTGCTCGGCCCGCGGGCTGGCGATCACCGGCAAGGTGTTGATGAACAGGCCGATCTGCTGCTCGATGCCGGGCACATCCGCCGGGCGGCCGGCGACCGTCGCACCGAAGGCCACCGTGTCTCGACCGGTGTAACGCTGCAACAGCAGCAGCCATGCCGCCTGCACCAAGGTGTTGACGGTGACTTTCGAGGCACGGGCAAAGGCTTCCAGGCGTCGGGTCAGCGCTTCGTCCAGCACCTGGACATGATCGCCATGACCGGCCTGGGCCTGGGCCGGCTTCGCCATGACGTCGGCCAGGCGCGTCGGGGTCTCCAGGCGTCGCAGCGCAGGCGTCCAGAACGCTTCGCTGGCGGCCTCGTCCTGGCGTTGCAGCCAGGCAATGTAATCGCGATAACGCCCGGCCGGACGGACCACGCTCTCCCCCCGGTAATGCTGCAAGACTTCGCCGAGCAACTGCGCGCTGCTCCAGCCGTCCATCAGGATGTGATGGTTGGTGTAGATCAGGTGATGACGGTCGGAGGCGGTGCGCACCAGCACCAGGCGCATCAGCGGCGCCCGGGTCAGGTCCACGCCTTGGGCACGTTCTGCGTCGGCGAGGGTTTGCAGGGCGTCATCAATATCAGTGCGCCCGTTCCAGTCGAGCACACGGAACGGCACCTCGACCTGTCGCTGCACGATCTGCACCGGCTGCGCCAGGTCGCCCTGCCAGAAGAAGCCGCTGCGCAGGATGTCATGGGCATCGACCACGGCTTGCCAGGCGGTGCGGAAACGCTGCGGGTCGATGCCCTCGACGTCGAGGCGCATCTGGTTGATGTAGTCGCCACTGTCCTGCTCGAGCACGGTATGAAACAGCATGCCCTGCTGCATCGGTGACAGCGGGTAGATGTCGTCGATGGCCTGGGGGTGTTGGACCAGGGTGTCGAGTTGCGCCTGGGTCAGCCGCGCCAAGGGGAAATCCGACGGCGTCACGCCACGGCTGTTGTCGTCGCAGCAATGGGCGATGAGCGCGGTGAGTTCCTGTACATAGTCATCGGCCAGGCGCTGGATGGTCGCGGCGTCGAACCTGTCGCCGCTGAAGGTCCAGCTCAAGTCCAGCTCGCCGCCGAACACTTGGCCGTCGAGGGCCAGCGGGCTGCCCAGCGGGCCTTGCAGGTTCACTTCTTCGCCGCCGCGCTCGGTGGTCGGCACGAACAAGGCCTCGTCGGCCCCCTCGAAACTGCCGTCGAACTGGCCGAGGTAGTTGAAGGTCAGTTGCGGTTTCGGCAAGGCTTGCAGGGGTTGGCGCGCAGAGTCATCGCCCAGGTGCGCCAAGGCGCCGAAGCCAATGCCCTTGTTGGGAATGGCGCGCAGTTGCTCCTTGATCTGCTTCAGCGAGGCGCCGAGATCGGCAGCCGGGGTCAGCTTCGCGGGGAACAGGCTGGTGAACCAGCCGACGGTACGAGTCAGGTCGACGTGGGCGAACAACTCTTCGCGGCCATGGCCTTCGAGTTGCACCCACACGCTGTCGTCGCCGGTCCAGCGCACCATCACCCGCGTCAGCGCGGTCAGCAGCAGGTCGTTGACCTGGGTGCGGTAGGCCGCCGGGGCCTGCTGCAACAGTTGCCGGGTGAGGGTTTTATCCAGTGCCGAGCGGATCGTCACGGCTTGGCTGTGTTGCTGCCCGCCCTGGGGATTATCCCACGGCAACCCCGCCGAAGCGCCTTGCAACTGTTGCTGCCAAAAGCCCAGTTCGGCCTGCAAGGGTGCGCTGGCCGCGTAGTCCTGCAACGCGGCGCTCCAGGCTTGGACCGCACTGGTCTTGGCCGGCAGTTGCACCGCCGTGCCCGCGAGCATCTGCCGGTAAGCGCTTTGCAGGTCTTCGAACAGAATCCGCCAGGACACCCCGTCCACCACCAAGTGATGCACGATCAGCAACAGCCGCTGCGTGCCATCGGCGAGGTTCGCCAGCAGCGCGCGCAGCAGCGGGCCGCCGTCCAGTTGCAGGCTGCGCTGGGCCCGGTTGCCCAGCACTTCCAGCTCAGCGAGATCGGCGACGTTGGCCTGCCACAGCAGCGTGCCAGCGGCCTGCGCCTCGACATCACGGTAACGCGCGATCCAGCCTTCGCCCTGTTCGATAAAGTCCAGGCGCAAGCTGTCGTGGTGCTCGATCAGCGCGCCCAAGGCTTGCTCCAGTACCTGCGCATCCAGTGCCTGCGCCGGTTTGAGCATCACCGATTGGTTCCAGTGATGACGGTCGGGGATCGGTTGGGCGAAGAACCATTGATGGATCGGCAGCAGTGCGGTTTCGCCGGTCACGGGTTGCTGGTCGATCGGTTGCAGCGGCGCGCCCGTCTGGACCACGGCGGCCAGGGCCTCGATGGTCTGGTGCTGGAACAGATCCTTCGGCGTGAACTGGATACCGGCCAGCCGGGCGCGACTGACCACCTGGATCGAGACGATGGAATCGCCGCCCAGTTCGAAGAAATTGTCCTGCAGGCCGATTTGCCCAAGCTTGAGCACGTCCTGCCAGATGGTCGCCAGTTGCTGCTCCAGCGGGCTGCGCGGCGCCACGTAGGTTTGCTGCAATTGGCTGACGTCGGGCTTGGGCAGGTTCTTGCGGTCGAGCTTGCCGTTGGGAGTCAGCGGCAAGCGTTCAAGCAGCAGCAGATAGGCCGGGACCATGTGCGCTGGCAGGGTCGCCTTGAGCTGTTCGCGCAGGTGCTCGGCGAAATCCTTGCGCACGGGTTCATCGGCCACCGCATAGGCAACCAGGCGCTTGCCGCTACCAGCCGGGCCTTCTTGAGCCACGACGACCGTTTCGCGCACGCCATCCAGGGCTTGCAGGCTGGCCTCGACTTCGCCCAGTTCGATGCGGAAACCGCGGATCTTCACTTGGTTGTCGATACGGTCCAGGTAATCGAAAGTGCCGTCGGCGCGTTGGCGCACCAGGTCGCCGGTGCGGTACAGCAAGCCGCCTTCCGCGCTGAACGGATCAGCGACAAAGCGCTCGGCCGTCAGCGCCGGGCGGTTCAGGTAACCCCGGGCCAGGCCGCTGCCGCCCAGGTACAACTCGCCGGCCATGCCTTGGGGCAGCAGGTTCAAGTCAGCATCCAGCACGTAGGCGCTGCGGTCGCCGATGCGGCTGCCGATGGGCGCATACGCGGCGCCGCACGCCACGTCACGGCCGGCCTTCCAGATCAGCGGCGTGACCACGGTTTCGGTCGGGCCGTAGCCGTTGATGATGAAGTCCGGATCGAGGGCGCGCTTGACCCGTTCGAAACTGGCGTTGGGCACCGCATCGCCGCCGAAGCAATAGATGCGCACCCTGGGCGGGTTGCCTTCGCGCTCGGCGTGTTCGGCCAGTTGTTGCAGGTACACCGGCGGGAACGCCACCACCGTCACGCCGTGCTCGCGCATCGCGTTATAGGTCTGCTCCGGGGTCCACAGACTGTCGTCACGAATCAGCAGCGAGGCACCATGGGTCAGGCTGGTGAGCCAGCGCTCATGGGCACCGTCGAAGGCGAAGGACATGAAATGGAATTCGCAATCACTGTCGCGCATTTCATAGCGCTCGCCGATGGCCTGGCAGTGCATCGCCAGCGGTCCATGGGCCACGCTCACACCCTTGGGATTGCCGGTGGAACCGGAGGTGTAGATCACGTAGGCAAGGTTCTGTGGATCGACCTCGATCGCAGGTGCATGAATGGGTTGCAGGCTCAGGTCCAGGCGATCGAGTTCCAGCACCTGTGCGGCACGTTCCAGGGGCAACTGCGCCGACACGCGAGAATCGGTGAGCAACAGCGCCAGCCCCGAATCCTCGATCAGGTACGCCAGGCGTTCACGGGGGTAGCTGGTGTCCAGCGGCACGTAGGCAGCGCCGGCCTTGAGCACCGCCAGCAGCGCGACGATCACCCCTTCGCTGCGCGGCAGGGCCACGCCGACGCGGGTTTCCGGGCCCACGCCACGGGCGATCAGCGCATGGGCCAATTGGTTGGCCCGGCGGTCGATCTCGCCATAGCTGAAGCGCTGGCCATCGAAGATCACCGCCGTGCTGTGCGGTTTCAGCGCCGCCAGATGGGCGATGCGTTGATGCACGGCAATGTCGGTCGGGTACGGTTGCGGGTAGTTGGCAGCCTGTTGCGCCCGGTGTTCCTCATCGTTGGCCAGGGCGATCTCGCCGAGGCGACGCTCGGCGGATTCGGCAAACCGTTCCAGCAGGTGCAGCAATTGCGCACTCAAGCGCTCGATGGTCGCGACGCTGAAATGCGCCTGGTCAAAACTCATATGCAGCGCCAGCGTCTCGCCCAAGGTCACGCCCAGGGTCAGCGGGTAGTGCGTCTGATCCTGGTTGGCGACTTCGCCGAACACCACGCCTTGGGCGGTGCCACGTTGCAACGCCGCGGAGATCGGGAAGTTTTCGAACACTAGCAGGCTGTCGAACAGCGCTCCCCCGCCCTGCCCGGCCCAGCGCTGGATGTTTGCCAGCGGTGTGTGCTCGAATTCGCGCAGGCTCAGGTTCCGGGCTTGCACGGCGGCCAACCAGGCAGCGACCGTCTGGTCCGGACGCGAGCCTGCGATCACTGGCAAGGTGTTGATGAACAGGCCGACCTGTTGTTCGATGCCAACCAATTCTGCCGGTCGCCCGGCCACGGTGGTGCCGAACGCCACGCAATCACTGCCGGTGTAACGCTGCAACAGCAGCAACCACGCCGCTTGCACCAGGGTGTTGACGGTGACTTTCTGCTGGCGGGCGAATGCATTGAGACGGCCCGTGCGCGGCGCGTCCAGCGTGTAATGCCTGAGCGCGTGAGCGCTTTCGCTGCGCACTTCAGCACTCGCCGCGGCGGCGTTTGCGAGCAGCGTCGGCTCCTGGAGATCGGCCAGTTGCCCCAGCCAGAACGTTTCGCTGAGGGCTGTGTCCTGGCGCTGCAACCATTGGATGTAATCGGCGTAGCGGCTGACCGGACGCGGCGGCTGTTGACCGGCGTAGCGTTGCAGCACTTCGCCAAGCATCTGCGCGCTGCTCCAGCCGTCCATCAGGATGTGATGGTTGGTGAAAATCAGGTGATGACGCTCATCGCTCAGCTGAATCAGCGTGACCCGCAGCAGTCCGGCCTGAGTCAGGTCGAACCCCTTGGCCAGGTCGGCGGCGGTGAAATCCTTGAGGGCCTGGGCGACATCATGGCGCCCGCGCCAATCGAGCAGGGTGTAAGGCAGCGCCAGGCGGCGATGGATGATCTGCAACTGCTCCTGCAACTCACCCTGCCAGATGAAGCCGCTGCGCAAGATCTCGTGGGCGTCCAGGGTCGCCTGCCACGCGGCGCGGAAACGCTCGGGGTCGAGGCCATCGACATCCACGCATAACTGGTTGATGTAGGTGCCGGTGCCCTGCTCATACAAGGTGTGGAACAGCATGCCTTGCTGCATCGGCGACAGCGGGTAGATGTCCTCGATAGCGGCAGCCGGCACTGGGATCGCGTCCAACTGCGCCTGGGTGATGCGCGCCAGCGGGAAGTCCGACGGTGTGATGCCCATGGATTGGGCCTGGCAACAATGGTCGATCAGCGCTTCCAGTTCGCGGGCATAGTCATCGGCCAGACGGGCGATGGTCGCCTCGTTGAATTGCTCAGTGCTGAACGTCCAACGCAAATCGAGCTCGCCGTCGTAGACCTGACCCTCGACGCCCAGCCCGTTGTCCAGCGGCGCATCGAGGCTCTGCTCGAGCCCGGCGCTTTCGCCCGCCGGGCTGAACAGCGCGCCCTCGCTGGCATCGAAACTGCCGTCGAACTGGCCGAGGTAATTGAAGGTGATGCACGGCAATGGCAAGGCCTTGAGACAGGCTTGTGCCGCGTCGTCGCCCAGGTAGCGCAGCACACCAAAACCTATGCCCTTGTTCGGGATCGCCCGCAACTGCTCCTTGATCTGCTTGATCGCGGCGCCCACGCTATCGGCAGGAGTCAGCCGCACCGGGAACAGGCTGGTGAACCAGCCGACCGTACGGGTCAGATCGACGTCGCTGAACAGCTCTTCGCGGCCATGGCCTTCCAGTTGAATCAGCGTGTCGGCATGCCCGGTCCAGCGGCAGATCACTCGCGCCAGGGCGGTCAGCAGCAGGTCGTTGACCTGGGTGCGATACGCCGCGGGGGCCTGTTGCAGCAGTTGCTGGGTGAGGGTTTTGTCGAGTCGGCTGTGCAGCACTTTTGCGTATCGGCTTTGCCGGCTGCCTTGGGGATTGTCCCAGGGCAGATCCATCATGGCGCCTTGCAGTTGTTGCTGCCAGAAGGTCAATTCGGCGCGCAGCGTTTCAGTGCTCGCGTAGGCCTGCAGATGTTCGCCCCAGGCCTTGTAGGCGCTGGTCTTGGCCGGCAACTGGAGGGCGGCTCCGGCGCTGGCCTGTTGATAAGCCCGTTGCAGGTCTTCCAGCAGGATGCGCCACGACACGCCGTCCACGGCCAGGTGGTGCACGGCCAGTAACAGACGCTGGCTGCCATCGGCCATGTTCGCCAGTACTGCACGCAGCAGCGGGCCCCTTTGCAAATCCAGGCTGCGCTGGGCCTTGGCACAGAGGTCTTGCAGCTCAGCGGCGCTCAGGTTATCCGCGGTCCACAGCAACTCGGGGTCGATCGCCACCGGCGCCACGTCGGCGCGCCAGCCCGTCGGGGTTTCGGTGAAGCGCGAACGCAAGGCATCGTGATGCGCCACCAAGGCGTTGAGGGCCTGCATCAGCGCTGGCGCCTGCAACGGCAGGTGGCTGCGCAACAGGACAGCCTGGTTCCAGTGGTGACGCTGGGCAATGGTGTCCTCGAAAAACACCTGCTGGATGGGCAGCAACGGCAGCTCGCCGCTGACCGGCCCTTGATCGATCTGCAGGCCACTGCCGCCCTGCTGCGCGACACTCGCCAGGCCTTGTACGGTTTGATGCTGGAACAGGTCACGGGGGGTGAAATGGATCCCGGCCTGTCGCGAACGGCTGACCACCTGGATCGAGATGATCGAGTCGCCGCCCAGCTCGAAAAAGTTGTCGGTCAGGCCGACCTGTTCAAGCTTGAGCACGTCCTGCCAAATGGCCGCGATGCCTCGTTCCAGCTCACTGCGGGGCGCGATGAAGGCTTGCTGCAGCTGGCTGGCATCGGCTGAAGGCAAGGCCTTGCGGTCGAGCTTACCGTTGGGGCTCAGCGGCAATTGCGCCAGGAACAGCCATTGCGTGGGCACCATGTAATCCGGCAGGTGATCCTTGAGCTGCGCCTTCAGGGTGTCCCGCGCCGCGCCCTGCACCTCGGCCGAGGCCAACACCAGCGATGCATCCTGGGGCACCACGTAGCCCACCAGTTGCAGGCTGCTGCCACCCTGCACCGCCAGCACGACGGCTGCGTTTACCGCGTCCAGTTCCAGCAGGCGTGCTTCGACTTCGCCCAGCTCGATGCGCAAACCGCGGATCTTTACTTGATGATCAACGCGCCCGACGTATTCGATCTGGCCCAAGGTATTGAAACGTGTCAGGTCGCCGGTACGATACAGGCGCGCGCCAGTGGTGGAAAACGGATCAGGGATGAACCGTTCGGCGGTCAAGCCCGGACGCTGGAAGTAACCGCGCGCCAGCAGCTCGCCGCCAATCAGCAACTCGCCGACCACGCCCACAGGTGTGGGTTCGAGGTGCCCATCGAGCAGATAGGTATGCCGGCCTGGCAGCGGTTGACCAATGGGCAAGGTCAGCGGCAGCGGCCGGCGATTGAAGACGTAATCGCTGCAATCAAGGGTGGTGGCGGTGACCGTGGCTTCGGTCGGGCCGTAGGTGTTGAGCAGCTTGACCTGATCGAGCCCGGCCCGACGCCAGGCCTGCACGCCCTCGGGCGGCATCGCCTCGCCACCGCTGTGCACCTGGCGCAGCGCAGCGTAGTCACGCGGGCCGGCAGCGGCGAACTCCTTGGCGATCATGTTCCAGTAGGCGGTGGTCAGGTCCATGACCGTGATGCCCTGCTCGACGATGTGGCGGTACAGGGTTTCGCTGTCCCACACCTCGTTGCCACGCAGCAGCACCGAGGCGCCGCAGGTCAGCGGCCCGAACAGTTGCTCGCCAAAGGCATCGAAGTTGAACGTGGCGAATTGCAGCACGCAGTCGGCACTGCTCAAACCGTAATAGTGCTGCGAGGCAAACGCATGCTTGCTCAGCGCGCCATGACTGATGCCGACGCCTTTCGGGCGCCCGGTCGAGCCGGAGGTGAACATGACGTAGGCCAGGCTGTCGGCCCACACCTGGCGTTGCAAATTGCCGGGCTCAGTGTCTTCCCAAGACTGGCTCTGATCCAGGCACAAGCAACGCACGCCCTCGGGCACAGGCAGGCGTTCAAGCCAATGGCTTTGGGTCAGGAGCAGGCGACTGGCGCTGTCTTGAATCATGAACCGCAGGCGATCAACCGGGTACTGAGGGTCCAGCGGCACGTACGCACCGCCGGCCTTGAGCACGGCAAGGATGGCGACCACCAGTTCCAGGCTCCGGTCGACAGCTATGCCCACCAGCACGTCAGGACCGACACCCGCCGCCACCAACGTGCGCGCCAGGCGATTGGATCGGGCGTTGAGCTGGCCGTAGGTCAATCGTTGTCCATCGCAGATCAAGGCGATGGCGTCCGGGCCGTGTTCAGCTTGCGCCTCGAACAGTTCGTGCACCGGGCGCTCGCTCGGCCAGGTCGTGTCGTGGCGCCCCCACTCAGTCACCAACTGCCGGTATTCAGCCGGCGCCAGCAACGCGAGTTCGCCGACCCGCTGCTGTGGGTCGGCGACGATGTTGCGCAACAGCAGCGTCCAGTGCCGCGCCATGCGCTCGATGGTTTCGGGGTTGAACAAATCACTGGCGTAGGTGAACGCGGCATGCAATTGGCCGCCCTTTTCGTAGGTGTCCAGGCTCAAGTCGAACTGGGTGCTGCGCGATTCCCACTCGATGACCCCCAGCTCCAGACCGCTGCCGACTTTCAGCGTGGTGACATCGGCCACTTCCGGCTGGTGGTTGTACATCACCTGGAACAACGGGTTGTAGCTCAGGCTGCGCTCAAGCTTCAGCGCCTCGACCAGCCGTTCGAAGGGCAGGTCCTGGTGGGCCTGGGCGCCGAGGGCGGTTTCCTTGATATCGCGCAACAGGTCGCCAAGACGGGCCTGGCCATCCACTTGCACCCGCAACACCTGGGTGTTGACGAAGAAACCGATCAGCCCTTCGATTTCCTGGCGGTTGCGGTTGGCGACCGGAACCCCGACCCGCAGGTCGTCTTGTCCGGTGTAACGGTGCAGCAGGACACTGAAGGTACCCAGCAACAGCATGAACAAGGTCACCCCGTGCTGCCGGGCCACGCCGCGTAGTTGCTCGACCAGCTCGGCCTCCACCACCTGCTCCAGGCGACGACCGCGATAGCTCGGCAGCATCGGGCGTGGGTAGTCGAGGGGCAGCTCCAACACCGGATGCTCGTCGCCCAGTTGCGCTTGCCAGTAATCGAGTTGCCGCTGCAGCTCGCCGGCCTCCAGCCAACGGCGTTGCCACAGGGCGTAGTCGCTGTACTGGATCGGCAAGTCGGCCAACTGCGGTGCAACGCCCGCCTCATGGGCGTCGTAGAAACGGATGAACTCATCGATCAACACGTTCATGGACCAACCGTCGGAAACGATGTGGTGCAGGGTCAGCAGCAGCACGTGCTCCTGCTCATCGAGCTTGAGCAATTCGACCCGCAGCAACGGGCCGCAGGCCAGGTCGAAGGGCCGCATCGACTGAGCCTCGGCAGCCAGGCGAACCGCCTGCTCGCGCTCGTCGGCCGGCATGGCACTGAAGTCCGCGTGGTCGATCACCAGGGGCGCGCTGGCCGGCACTTGCAGGAGGCGGTCGTCGGCCTGGCGCTGGAACACTGTGCGCAGGGTTTCATGCCGCGCCACCAGACTGGCGAAGGCCTGCTCCAGGGCCGGCAGGCTCAACACTCCGCTAAGCCGCACCGCCCCGGGCAGGTTGTAGGCGCCGCTGTCCGGCTCCAGCTGCCAAAGGAACCACATGCGCTGCTGGGCATAGGACAACGCCTGGCGATCCTCGGCCTCGACGCCCTGGGGGATGGGGAAACCGCTGAACTCCACGCCCTCCTTGGCCAGCGCCGCGAGGAACATCCGGCGCTTGTCCAGGGGCAACCCGATAAACCGGCGAGCAAGTTTCAAGGCGTCTTCAGCATTCATTTCTGGGGTATCCGGAATCAGTGGGCACAAGGCACAAAGGCAAGTCGTCCCTATAAAACGAATGCAGACCGGAAAAATTAGCGTTTGGGAATTTGTATCAGGAAGAGCATCCCGACATGCAACAGAGCGCCCACAGTGTGGCGAGGGGATTTATCCCCGCTGGGCTGCGAAGCAGCCCCAAAATCTGGCAACTCGGTATGTCAGGTTAATTGAGGTTGTTTTTTTGAGGGGCTGCTGCGCAGCCCAACGGGGATAAATCCCCTCACCACAAAAGCAGGTTATTTGTGCATCAGTGGATCAGGCGCTGATGGCCAACCCATGCCGCCGATGATGCACGCTCAACTGATCCTTGATCAGCCGCAACACCTTGGCCTCGTGCTCATGAATGAAGAAGTGCCCACCGGCCAGCATGTCCACCGAAAAGCTGCCCGTGGTTTCCCGGCGCCAGCCAATCAGTTGCTCCGTGGTGGCCTTGTCGGCGGCGCCACCGAGCACATGCACCGGGCAGTTGAGCGGCGGTCGGATTCGCGGCTGGAAACGTCCGCACAGCAGGAAGTCGGCTCGCAGGACCGGCAAGGTCAGGGCCATCAGCTCTTCGTTGGCCAATATTTCCTCGCTGGTACCGTTGAGGGTGCGCAGTTGCTCGATCAGTTCAGCGTCGGTTTTCGGTTCGGCGAAACCGCGGTCGTAGTCGGCCCGCATCGTCGGTGCCGCGGTGCCGGACGCAAACAGCGCCACCGGTTCCGGGCAGCCGAGCTCACGCAGGGCATGGCCGATCTCGCAGGCCAGCAGCGCGCCCAGGCTGTGACCGAACAAGGCGTAAGGGGCCTGGAGCGTCGCGGACAGCTCCCGCGCCAGTTGCATCGCCAACGGGCCCATGTCGGTGTGCAGCGGCTCGTCGAAGCGCGCCCCGCGCCCCGGCAGTTCCACCGGTTGCACATGCAGCCACTGCGGCAATGTGCGCCGCCAACGGCTGTACACCATCGCGCTGGCGCCGGAATAAGGCAGGCACAGCAGGGTCAGTTGGGTCACTGCGGTTTTCTCCGATCGGTCGTGTAGGAAGGATAACGAAATCGTAACCTACAGAATTAGTCAAAACCGTTACGTTCGCTACATCGTCTTCGCCCGACCTTATACTGGCGGCACCTCGACTCACTGCGCCGCACAGGAGAACGCCATGGGCTGGTCCGCCAAGCAATACGTCACCTTCGAACAGGAACGCACCCGTCCGTCCCGGGACCTGCTCGCCGCCATTCCCCCCACACAGGCCCGTTCGGTGATCGACCTGGGGTGTGGCCCGGGCAATTCCACCGAACTGTTGGTGGAACATTTCAGCGGCGCCACGGTGCGCGGCCTGGACAGTTCCAGCGACATGGTCGAGGCCGCACGCAAACGCCTGCCCGCCGTGGCGTTCGACACCGCCGACATCAGCCAATGGGATGAACCCGGGCCGTTCGACGTGATCTTCGCCAACGCCGTGCTGCAATGGCTGCCCGACCACGCCACCCTGCTGCCCTCGCTGGTGGGCAAACTCGCCCCCGGTGGCAGCCTGGCGATCCAGATGCCCGACACCCTGCACCAGCCCTCCCACCGCCTGATGCGGGAAATCGCCGCCAACGGCCCGTGGGCCAGTCAACTGGCCGGGGCGGCTGATTCACGGACCGAGGTAGAGGACGCCAGCACCTATTACGCGATTCTCAAGCCCCACTGCAGCCGCGTCGATGTGTGGCGCACCACCTACCATCACCCCTTGGCCGGTGGCGCCGCAGGCGTGGTGGAGTGGTTCAAGGGCAGCGGCTTGCGCCCGTTTCTCGAACCGCTGGATGAGGCGCAACGCGAGCAGTATCTGGCGCAGTACCTCAAGGCGATCGAACAGGCTTATCCCGCCCTGGACGATGGCACCGTGCTGCTGCCATTTCCCCGGGTGTTCATGGTCGCGACGCGCTAGGGCGACGGTCGATGACGCAGCGATGGGGGCTAAATTTCTGCTCCAGGCCCTCGTTACCTGCTAAGACCAAAAACCCGCAAGAGTGACCGCCGTGGACCTGCAAACCATCCTGGGCAAGCTGTTCGCCAATGCCGGCGCCGTTGGTATCGAAGGCGTCTTCCAATTCGTGTTCGGCCCGCACCAGGTGTACTGGTCCGAGGTCAAGGCCAGCAGTCGCACCCAGGCGGGCCGCCACAGCAGCCCCGACGTCACCATCGAGGTGGCGGAAAAGGACTTCCTCGGGATCATGGCCGGCATGGCCAATGTCGAGGAACTGTTCGCCAGCGGGCGCCTGAAGATCGGCGGAAACATGGGCCTGGCGACGTTGCTGCCGCAGATCATCGACCATGCCCGGCATGGCGGTGGCGTGGTGGAAAAGGTCGACATGAACAAGCGCTACCCCACCCCGTCGCGCTTCAGCGAAAAACTCACCGCCAGCCTGCCCATTCAACGCAGCGTCGAGCGTCGTCCTCGCAGCGAGCTGTCGGTGCAGGAGTTTCAAGCACGCTATCTGCCCCATGGCATTCCGGTGGTCATCAGCGATGCCCTGCAGGACTGGCCGTTGTTCAAGCTCAGCCGCGAACAATCCCTGGTGCACTTTGCCGAACTGCAAGGCATCACCCGCCACGGCGACTACGTGAAAAAGACCTTCTCTACCGAACGGGACTTCCGCTCCACGTCCATGGCCGACTTCATCGCCTCCCTGGACAGCCCGGCGACCAAGGGCGCCGACGGCGAACCACCGGCCTACATGGGCAACAACATCCTGCCGGCGCAATTGATGGAGCAGATCCAATACCCGCCCTATTTCGACCCGTCGCTGTTCATCCCACCGCGCATCTGGATCGGCCCCAAGGGCACCCTGACGCCGCTGCACCGCGACGACACCGACAACCTGTTCGCCCAGGTCTGGGGCCAGAAAACCTTCACCCTCGCCGCGCCTCACCACCGCGAGGCCCTGGGCACCTGGTCCACGGCGCCCCAAGGTGGGCTGGACGGCTGCGATTTCAACCCGGACGCGCCGGACTACCAACGCTTCCCCCACGCTCGCGACGTGACCTTCCTGCGCGTGACATTGGAGGCTGGGGATTTGCTGTTTTTGCCGGAAGGCTGGTTCCATCAGGTGGAGTCGGTGTCCACGTCGTTGTCGGTGAATTTCTGGGTGAATTCGGGGCGGGGTTGGTAGCGGTCAAACACTACTTGTGTGAACACAGACCTGTGGCGAGGGAGCTTGCTCCCGCTGGGCTGCGCAGCAGGCCCTCCAAAGGTAATCTCAATCTACCTGAATGATCGAGGTGTCAGATTTTGGGGCTGCTTCGCAGCCCAGCGGGAGCAAGCTCCCTCGCCACAGGTTTAGCGTCCGTACGTGGCTGAAGTGTGAAGATCGCTTCACCCAAGTGAACTCCAACCACCTCACACCAGTCAGCAGGTAAAGCCCTCCACTCAAGGTGCTAAGCCCATGCAGATATCCCTCGCCCGACAGGTTGCCCTAGTCACCGGTGCCAGCTCCGGCATTGGCGCAGGCGCGGCCAGGGCCTTGGCAGACGCGGGTGCCGCGGTGGTACTCAACTACCACTCCAGCGAAGGCCCGGCGCAAGACCTGGCACGTGAAATCAACGCCAACGGCGGCCGCGCCATCGCCGTCGGGGCCGATGTGTCGAAAGAGCCGGACGTCGAGCGGCTGTTCGCCCAGACCCTCGAAGCGTTTGGCGCGCTGGATATCCTGGTCGCCAACTCCGGCCTGCAAAAAGACGCCGCCACCGTCGACATGCGCCTGGAAGACTGGAACACCGTGATCGGCACCAACCTCACCGGCCAGTTCCTCTGCGCTCGCGCCGCCCTGCGGATTTTCACCCGCCAGGGCATTCGCCAGGGCGTGTCCCGGGCCGCCGGCAAGATCATCCACATGAGCTCGGTGCACCAGCGCATTCCCTGGGCGGGCCACGCCAATTACGCCGCGTCCAAGGGCGGGGTCGATCTGCTGATGCAGAGCCTGGCCCAGGAAACCAGCCACCAACGCATCCGCATCAACAGCATCGCCCCCGGCGCCATCCGCACGGCCATCAACCAGGACGCCACCGAGGGCGAGCAGGAACAGAAACTGCTGGAGCTGATTCCTTACGGTCGCGTCGGCGATGTGGAGGACGTCGCCAACGCGGTGGTCTGGCTGGCCTCGGACTTGTCCGATTATGTGGTGGGCACCACGCTGTTCATCGATGGCGGGATGAGCCTTTATCCGGGGTTTCGCGGCAA
Organism: Pseudomonas sp. NFACC46-3; assembly: GCF_900114515.1. NCBI lineage: Bacteria > Pseudomonadati > Pseudomonadota > Gammaproteobacteria > Pseudomonadales > Pseudomonadaceae > Pseudomonas > Pseudomonas sp. NFACC46-3. The sequence continues at coordinate 10,512 of NZ_FOTH01000011.1, read as the reverse complement.
TGGCTGATCATGACGAACCGCAAAGCCCCATCGAGAACCACGGCATCATCGGCGACATGCGCAGCGCCGCACTGGTCAATGACCAAGGCAGCATAGATTTTTTCTGCTGGCCGGAATTCGACAGCCCATCGATCTTCTGTGCGCTGCTGGATACGCCCGAAGCGGGCATTTTCCAATTGGCCCCGGACCTGCCGAATGCCCGCCGCCAGCAGATCTACCTGCCCGACACCAACGTGCTGCAAACCCGCTGGCTGAGCGACGGCGCCGTGGTGGAAGTCACCGACCTGCTGCCCATCGGCGACAGCGAGGATGATTTACCGGTGCTGATGCGCAAAGTGCACATGACCGTCGGCAGCGCGACGTTTCGCATGCACTGCGCCGTACGGCATGACTACGCCCGGGCCGCCACCACTGCGCGCCAGGACGCTGCCCACATCTGTTTCGAGGCGCCGGGGCAACCGAGCCTGCGCTTATGCTCCGACCAGCCCATGACGCTGGACGGCAATGCGGCGGTGGCCGAGTTCACCTTGGCGCAGGGCCAGAGCGCCGAATTCCTGCTGGGTGGCATCGACGACCCGCGCCTTCAGGACGATGTCAGCGCGATTTGCCTGGAACGCACTCTGGCGTTCTGGCGCGGCTGGATCGGCCAGTCCACCTACCGCGGACGCTGGCGGGAAGTGGTCAACCGCTCGGCCCTGGCGCTGAAGCTGCTGACCTCGCGCAAACACGGCGCCATCCTCGCCGCCGCCACCTTCGGCCTGCCAGAAACCCGCGGCGGCGAACGCAACTGGGATTATCGCTACACCTGGATCCGCGACTCTTCCTTTACCGTCTATGCGTTCATGCGCCTGGGCTTCGTCGAAGAAGCCAACGCCTACATGCGCTGGCTGCGCGGCCGGGTCAGTGACTGCTGTGATCAACCGACCAAACTCAATATTCTCTACGGTCTGGACGGCAGGCTGGAACTGCCGGAAACCGAGCTGCCGCACCTGAGCGGCTTTGGCAACGCCCGACCGGTGCGCATCGGCAACCTGGCCTACAAACAGGTGCAGTTGGACATTTTCGGCGAGCTGATGGACGCGGTGTACCTGGTCAACAAATACGGCGAAGCGATCTCCCATCAAGGCTGGAAACACACCGTCGACGTGGTCGATCAAGTGTGCAAGGTCTGGCAGGACAAGGATGTGGGTATCTGGGAAATGCGCGGCGACAAACAGCATTTCCTGCATTCGCGGCTGATGTGCTGGGTCGCGGTGGATCGCGCCATCCGTCTGGCCGAAAAACGCTCCCTGCCCGCCCCATTCGCCCGCTGGGACGAAACGCGCCAGGCCATCTACCAGGACATCTGGACGAACTTCTGGAACGACGAACACCAGCACTTCATCCAGCGCCTGGGCAGCACCGCCCTGGACGGCTCGATGCTGTTGATGCCGCTGGTGCGGTTCGTCAGCGCCCGCGACCCGCGCTGGCTCTCGACACTCGATGCCATCGAAAAAAACCTGGTGCGCGACGGCATGGTCTATCGCTACCGCAACGACGACAGCCCCATCGACGGCCTCAGCGGCATCGAAGGCTCATTCGCGGCCTGCTCGTTCTGGTACGTCGAATGCCTGGCCCGCGCCGGCCGCGTGGAAAAAGCCCAGCTGGAATTCGAACAACTGCTGCGCTACGCCAACCCGCTGGGGCTGTACGCTGAAGAATTCGACAGCCACGGCTACCACTTGGGCAACACGCCCCAAGCCCTGACCCACCTGGCACTGATCAGCGCGGCGAGCTTCCTGGATCGCAAATTGAGTGGGGAGAAGACTCATTGGCAGCCGTGAACTGAGTAGCCCTTCAGACTGGGCACAGTCCCTGTGGCGAGGGAGCTTGCTCCCGCTCGACTGCGCAGCAGGCGCAAAATCTTCCAGCCTCCAAAGAATCAGCGTCTGGTATGGGGGTCGCTTCGCAACCCAGCGGGAGCAAGCTCCCTCGCCACAGGGAAAGCGGTGCGCTGGCTATCGCGTTGAGTCGGCCAATTCGATGTCATCCAAAGCTCGATTGGCCAGCAACTTGGCCAGCTCGATCAACTGCTGAATACCCAACGCCACATGCCGCCGCGACCCTTCCAGCTCGAACGCCAGATCACTGACCATGGCATCGGCCGAGGCCAGGGTTTCGCTGAGGCTGGTCAGCACCGATTCGGTGTTTAGCCCGGGGACCACGGTGAAAACCTGGCCGTCCTGGGTATCGGGTTTGGTTGGGGTGGGAGACAGGTGAATGTTCAGCGCCCGGTCGGCGGCTTCGCGGAGTTTTTTTGTGTCGAGGGTGGTGTAGGCAGAAAGGTCTTCGGCGCGTGGAGGGTTGGGGGTGATTTTGACCATTGTGAAACTCCTGACTTGAAGTTGAGCTCACCCACCTCGTGACCAAACGAGGGTGGTGGGCTATACGCAGGTTGGTCAACCGGGAAGTCAGGCACCCGGCGCACTCGAAAGTGCCCCGCGCACAGCCCACCGCAAAGCATACCGACAAGCACACAAAAAAGCGCCGACATGCTGAGGTTGGCGCGTGTGCGCCTGACATTGGACGGGTGACCAAACCCGGTCGCTGATTTTGCAGCGACGAGCAAAGCCTATCCCCGCCCCTTCCGAACCGGCAACCGACACGACTCGTCAGAAAATTCCGGTTCACCTAATTTTTTGTAGGAACACCGCACCACTGTGGTGGGGAATTTATCTGTGGCGAGGGGATTTATCCCCGCTGGGCTGCGCAGCAGCCCTCAAAAGAACAACCTCAATTAACCTGACATACCGAGTTACCAGATTTTGGGGCTGCTTCGCAGCCCAGCGGGGATAAATCCCCTCGCCACAGAAGCAATCACCGCAATTCGCCCATTTATCGTTACGCGCCCTTTCGAGTTGCCAGCCCCGCCAACCCCTCCTAAGATCGATGCTCACGGGTGCAGCGGAGCTGCCCGATAAAAACCCGACTCAAGGACCTGACATGACCCATATCAAACGCCCCATCACCACCCCACCCCGAACAGGCCTGACCCGCGAAGACCTCTGGGAAGGCCAGGACCGGGGCTTGATCAAATGCTGGGAAATCGGCCGCGACCGCGCGATGAAGTTTCCCGAACTGGCGCAACGCTGCCTGGAGGGTGAGTTGCCGGTACTGGGCTGGAAAGGTGGCGTCAGCCGCAGCCTGAAGAAAAACGAAAAATTCGGCTGTCTCAAGTATCTCGCCCAATGGCAGGGCCTGCGCGGTGAAGACCTGGACATCGACTTGACCCAGGAGCGCACCCTGACCTGCTCCAGCACGAACATGATCGTGACGTTCACGCCGGATCGGGCCAAATACGTGAACCAGGAACCCGCCTGACCGCAACCGAGCAATGCCGGAGGCCAACATGAACCTCGATCCCAAGGTCAACTTCGCAGTGACGCCGCTGTTGCGCATCGCCTACGAAGAGCATGGTCCCGCCAGCGGCGAGCCAGTCATCCTGCTGCACGGTTTTCCTTACGACCCCAGGGCTTTCGATGAAATCGCACCCGCCTTGGCCGAGCGTGGATATTGGGTCATCGTGCCCTACCTGCGCGGCTACGGCCCGACCCGGTTCAACAACCCGGACATCATGCGTTCCGGCCAGCAAGCCGCGCTGGCCCAGGACCTGCTGGACCTGATGCACGCACTCTCCATCCCCCAGGCGGCGCTGTGCGGCTACGACTGGGGCGGTCGGGCGGCGTGTATCGTCGCGGCGCTGTGGCCCGAGCGCGTTCGCTGCCTGGTGACCGGCGACGGCTACAACCTGCAGGACATTCCACGTTCCACGCAGCCGCTGGACCCGGAAACCGAACATCGCCTGTGGTACCAGTACTATTTCCACACGGCGCGGGGTGTCGAGGGCCTGACCCAGAACCGACGTGAACTGTGTGAATTGCTCTGGCGCCTGTGGTCACCGACCTGGAAACGTGGCGCCGAACGGTATCCCCTCAGTGCTGCGTCGTTCGACAACCCGGACTTCGTCGACGTGGTGATCCACTCCTACCGTCATCGGTTCATGTACGCACCGGGCGACCCGACGCTGGAGTGGATGGAGGAACGGCTGGCGGCACAACCGGCCATCAGCGTGCCGAGCATTTCCCTGTGCGGTGCCGACGACGGCGTGGGGCCCGCGTCGGAACACGACGAAGACGTCGAACATTTCACGGGTTTCTATGAGCGCCGAGTGCTGCCCGGTGTTGGCCATAACATTCCCCAGGAAGCCCCCGAGGCCACGCTCAAGGCATTGCTGGATCTGCTTGAGGGCTGACGGCGAACCGCTCGCGATAGGCCTGGGGTGTCACGCCCATGGCCCGCAGGAAACTGCGACGCAGGGTTTCTTCGCTGCCGAAGCCACATTGCACCGCCACCCGCTTGATCGACACCGCCGTGTCGGCCAGCAGGCGGCGAGCGGTTTCCACGCGAATCAACTCCACCGCCCGCGCCGGGGTCTGGCCAGTGTCGGCGCGATAGTGCCGCACAAAGCTGCGTTCGCTCATACCGACCTCGGCGGCCAGGCTCGACAGGCCCAGGTCGCGGGTGAGGTTTTCGGCGATCCAGGCATGCAAGTCATCAAACCGACTGCCCTGCTTTTGCAGCGACAACGTCACGCTGAACTGCGATTGCCCACCGGGACGCTTGAGGAACACCACCAGGTGCCGGGCGACCTCCAGCGCCACCGCACGGCCCAGGTCCTCCTCCACCAGCGCCAGGGCCAGGTCGATGCCGGCCGTGACCCCGGCCGAGGTCCAGACCGGGCCGTCGTTGATGAAAATCGGGTTGGGTTCGACCCGCAATTGCGGATGTTGCTCGGCCAGTTGTTCGCAGCGGGTCCAGTGCGTCACCACGCGCCGTCCGTCCAACCAACCGCTGGCGGCCAACAGGAACGCCCCGGTGCACACCGACGCCACCCTTCGCGAACGCAGGCCGTGCTCCTTGACCCAGGCCACCAGCGCCGGATCCTTCGCCGCTTCGTACACGCCCCAGCCACCGGCGATCAACAGCGTGTCGCTGCCTTCACTCGGCAGCGGCTCGGCCATCAGCGCCAAGCCTGCCGAGGACATCACCGCGCCACCGCCCACGGCGATGACCGTCGGCGTGTACGGCAGCGGCAGGCCTTGCTGGCGAGCCAGGTCGTTGGCCGATGCGAAGACCTGCAAGGGCCCGGTGACATCCAGCACTTGCACGTTGGCGAAGGCCAGGACATGAACAGTTTTCGGTGGGTTGGGCATATTGGCGTGATTCGTGGGCTTATTGGCGTATACGCCAGAGCCTACGGATCTAAAGTCAAACCGTCCACCCCTCGGGCATCATCCAAAGGAGCACACGACATGACGCTGCAGATCGGTTTGCTGTTATTCCCCCAAGTCCAGCAGTTGGACCTGACCGGCCCTTATGACGTACTGGCCTCATTGCCAGACGTGAAGGTCCATCTGGTCTGGAAGGACCTGGCGCCGGTCACCGCCAGCACCGGGCTGGTGTTGCTGCCCACCACCACGTTCGAGGACTGCCCGAAGCTCGACGTGATCTGCGTTCCCGGCGGGACCGGCGTCGGGCCGCTGATGGAAGACGAACAGACACTGGCCTTCATCAAGCGGCAGGCCGCCGAGGCGAAATACATCACGTCCGTGTGCACCGGTTCGCTGGTGCTCGGTGCCGCGGGCCTGTTGCAAGGCAAGCGCGCCACCACCCATTGGGCCTATCACAGTCTGCTGCAAACCCTGGGCGCGACGCCGGTCAAGGAGCGCGTGGTCCGCGACGGCAACCTGCTCACCGGTGGCGGCATCACGGCCGGAATCGACTTCGCCTTGACCCTGGCGGCCGAACTGTTCGACCAGGACACCGCCGAGCTGGTCCAGCTGCAACTCGAGTACGCCCCTGCCCCGCCGTTCAACGCCGGCAGCCCGGACACCGCGCCGACGCGCGTGCTGGAAGAAGCGAACCGGCGTGCGGCCGAGTCGTTCCGGGTGCGCTCGCAAATCACCCAGCGTGCTGCGGCGCGCTTGGAACGGGCGTAACGATCAGTCCCGATGGAAATGAAATCCGTGGTGAGGGGGAGTTGTCCCCTCACCGCAAAGGTTATCGGTTCATCATCCCTCCTGGCGATACAACACCATCCCCGCGTGGTAGAGCACGCCTTCACGAAAATCCCCATCGGCGGTGAAACCGGTGTCGTCGTGGTATTCGATATGGTCATCCTGCAGCCAGTAGTCGCCCTGATATGCGCTCTCACGTGCACCTCGCGCTTCGTCATAGCGTCCGCCCGGCAGCAGCCTATGGCGAATCATGCCATCAGCCGTCACCCATAGGCCGACGAATTTATCCTGGTCTCCAAATGCCTTTCTCATGGGACATCTCCTCCTGTCGGTCAAGTCGGTCAGAATGGACTGGCGGTGGGCCGCACGATCAATTCGCTGACGTCCACATCCGCTGGTTGTTCGATGGCGTAGGCAATCGCCCGGGCGATGGCTTCGGCCGGAATGGCGATCCTGCGGAACTCGCGCATTTCGGCACGTCCACCTTCATCGGAAATGCTCTCGGCCAGTTCCGATTCGGTCACACCGGGGGAAATTACCGTCACGCGCACATCCCCTCCGACTTCCTGGCGCAAGCCCTCGGAAATCGCCCGCACGGCAAACTTGGTGGCGCAATACACGGCGGCAGTCGGGCTGACCGCGTAGGCACCGATCGACGCGATGTTGATGAACTGCCCGCTGCGCTGGCGCTGCATCAGCGGCAGGCCGGCGGCGATGCCGTGGAGTACGCCACGGATGTTGACGTCGATCATGCGGTCCCACTCCTCGACTTTCAGCGCCTCGAGCTTGGAGAGCGGCATGACCCCGGCGTTATTGATGATCACATCGACCCTGCCGAAACGCTGGACAGCGAAGTCGATCAGGTTCTGGACATCGTCGCGGCGGGTCACGTCCACCGCTTTGCAGACAGCCTGCTGGCCGGCGGTTTCGAGTTCCTGCACCAGTGTTTGCAGACGATCGATGCGCCGGGCGCCAAGCACGACACGGGCACCGCGAGCCGCGAGCAACCGCGCCGCCGCTTCACCAATCCCGCTGCTGGCGCCGGTGATGACCACTACTTTGTTTTGAATGTCGGACATGATGGTTTCCTCGTCTGGATGTGATGGCCCCGGTGGGAGCGTTTTGACAGGTCCAGATTAGGGAACCGACCACGGCCTGGGTTAGCCGGATCCTCCTGCGCACTTGCACGATCCTGTAGCGATAGATCCGACTCTGGTCGACAGCCGCGCAATCGGCTTTACTAGCGCGGTCTATTCATTTTGGCCAGGGAGATTGATCGGCATGTCGGTATCCACGTCCATCCACATTGCGCCAGACGACGGCGTCAGCCAGCGCCGCGCCGAACTGGCGAGCCTGATGAAGCGCTTCGCCCCGGAGTTCGGCGTTCACCCTACGGCCATCGAGGCCTTGCACCTGATCCGTAGCGACCAGCCGACCGAAGCCCTGCACACCGTGCACAAGCCTGGTTTATGCGTGATTATCGAGGGGCGCAAGGAAGTGCGCCTGGCGGACGAATGCTACGTGTATGACCCGCTCAACTATCTGGTCGTCTCGGTGACCCTGCCACTGGCCGGCCAGGTGATTGAAGCCAGCCCCGAGCGCCCCTACCTGTGCATCCGCCTCGACATCGACCCGGCACAGATCTGCCGTTTGATTGCCGACGCCAGCCCTATCGGCGTGCCGGCCGAAAGAACCGGGCGCGGGCTGTTCCTGGATCGCATTGATGCGCCATTGCTCGACGCAGTGTTGCGCTTGCTGCGGCTGTTGGACAGCCCGGACGATATCGCCACCCTCGCGCCGTTGGCCCAACAGGAGATTTTCTACCGGCTGCTGCGTGGCGCCCAAGGCCAGCGCTTGCACGAAATCGCCATTCCCGACACCCAGACCCATCGCATCAGCCGTGCCATCGAATGGCTCAATACCCATTACGCCGAGCCGTTGAGCATCGACAGCCTGGCACAAATGATCAATCTCAGCCCTTCGGCGCTGCACCACCGCTTCAAAGCCGTGACCGCCATGAGTCCACTGCAATACCAGAAACAACTGCGCTTGCAGGAAGCCCGACGGTTACTGTTGGCGGAGAACAGCGACGTTTCGTCAATCGGCTACAAGATGGGGTATGAAAGCCCCTCGCAGTTCAGCCGTGAATACAGCCGTCTATTTGGCGCCTCCCCGAGCAAGGACATCGCTCGTTTGCGTGCCCAGGCGCTGCAAGCCAGTAGCGCCTGATCCTGCACACAAACAGGATCAGGCAAAACCAGGACAGTATCCATCTAACGCCCACCGCCGCCTCGCCCCTAATCTGAACCCATGCAGCAAGACAACCGTCGCCGCTGCAACGGGTTCAGCAGATCACGACATCTGAACGACCCGGCACTCAACCCTTGATATGACCGGAGTCTTTACCATGAAAACGTTCAACACCTTGATCGCCGTTACCACCTTCGCCCTGAGCGTCAGTGCGTTTGCCCTGCCGAGCCAGCAGCAAGACCGCTTCTTTACCCAGGCTAGCGATTACCAGCAGCCTGTGGCCGCTGATGGCGCGGATCGGACGCCTGGAGGGCAGACTCTCGCTGCCGATGGCGCGGATCGGACACCTGGGGGTCAGACCCTGGCTGCCGATGGCGCAGACCGGACGCCTGGGGGCCAGACCCTGGCTGCCGATGGTGCGGACCGGACGCCTGGGGGCCAGACCTTGGCTGCCGATGGTGCAGACCGGACGCCTGGGGGCCAGACCCTGGCTGCCGATGGCGCGGACCGGACGCCGGGAGGCCAGATCGTGGCTGCCGATGGTTCCGACCGCACCATGACCCGGCGCCTGGCATGATCAGACCACTTTTTCGCAGACGAAAAAAAACCCGCCTAGGCGGGTTTTTTGAGGACCAATTTGACTCCCTGTCCGGCATTCCATGCCTGGTCCAATCATCCATGACCCCGAGCACTCCCTGTACCCAGTGGATGAACATAGATTAGGCCCCTCGGTATCTTGGAAAAAGACGAGAAAGCAGCAACGATGTGTAAGCGTTTCGCTATAGGGCCTTCTCAGATTTTTGCGGGCGAAAAAAAACCCGCCGAAGCGGGTTTTTCCAAGACCATTACGACTCCCTGTCGATAGCTTTCCTTGCAAGGTCGATCGTCCCTGATCCTGAGCACTTCCTGTGCTTCAGTGGATGAGTCCAGATTACGCCTCGGATCCAAAACGAAATAGACGACATAGCTACCATCTCGTGTAAGACATTCGCTACACCGCCCCCTTCGAAAACCCTTAGCCCCTCAGCAGTCCCTCCTATCAAGACTTGCCCAGGAAGGCTTCAATATTGGCCATCTGCTCGTCCCAACCACGGCTGTCCATGCGAAAAGCCTTGAGCCGGCGAGCCTCGGGAATGTTGTTGAAACCCGACTCCACGACTTTGAGCAGGGTGCCGCCATCCATGTCTTCAAGTTCGAATTGCACCCGGGTTTCGGACTCTTGAGAGTAATCCACCTGCGGCTCGACAGCGTAAGGATGCCAGCGAAACGAGAACACCCGCTCGGGCTCCACCCGTTCCACCGCCACGTCCCAGATGAGATGCTCGTAACCTGGATAAGTGATTTGCCCCTGGGTACGCTCCCCTGCCACAAACCGTTTCCCCTCAAGGGCAACACCGAACCATTGGCCGAAAGCTTCGGCATTGGCCAGGGCACGCCATACCTGGGAGCGCGGGGCCTTGAGCAGGATCTTTCTTTCAATGCGGTCGGATGAATGCATGGGTCACCTCCTGTGTTTCAACAGTAGGCTTGTAAGACCACAACGCCAACCAGAAAGTTGTATCAGTATCGCCTTCTTTAAAACCGCAGGGAGCGATGTAAACTCACCCGGCGTTTTCAATCCCCTCAAGGAGAGACCAAACATGTCCCTGCGCTTGCTTCTGGCCCTGATGCCGCTGCTTTTCGTCACTGTTGCCCAGGCTGACAACTGCGCCGACGCCACCACTCAAGGCGAAATGAACCAATGCGCAGCCAAAGAAAACAAGGCCGCCGACAACGAGCTGAACAGCTTGTACAAGCTGATCACAGCACGCTTGAAGGACAACCCGCAGGCCAAACAGATGCTGGTCAAGGCGCAGCGTGCCTGGATAGGCTTCCGTGATGCCGAATGCAATTTCTCCGCCTCCGGAGTCGAGGGCGGTAGCGTCTACCCGCTGATCTACAGCAACTGCATCACCGCCCAGACTAAAGCCCGGATCGAGGCATTCAAGACCTATCTCAAGTGCAAGGAAGGGGATCTGAGCTGCCCAGTACCCGGGGCTTAAGGGCCGGATGCAAAAAAGGATGAACTCTACAGGTCATCCTTTTTTTGGCTAAAGCTTTTTGTTTCAGGCAAAAACAAAACCCCTACCTGCATCAGCAGATAGGGGTTTCGGAATTTAATCTTGACGATGACCTACTCTCACATGGGGAAACCCCACACTACCAT
>NZ_FOTH01000005.1:0-213840 GCF_900114515.1 Pseudomonas sp. NFACC46-3 | reverse complement strand
GTCCACGCCGGGCTGGTCCATCAGCGAGGTGCGTCGTCTCACCGACCTGCTGAATTTCGTGGCGAGGGAGCTTGCTCCCGCTGGGTTGCGAAGCGACCCCAAAAAGATTGCATGCCATCTGCCTGGCACACCGAGGTGCCTGGTTTTGGGGCTGCTGCGCAGCCCAGCGGGAGCAAGCTCCCTCGCCACAGTGGTGGGTGGGTCAGTCGTAGAGGAAGTGTGCCCATGAACACCCTCCCATACGCCTGGGCCAAGGCCCAGCGCCTGGTACTGCGTCAGTCCGCAGAGGGGGCGGTGCTGATGGTGTGCCCGTCCACGCCGGGTTGGTCCATCAGCGAGGTGCGTCGTCAGTTCGGCGACGTGCGGCTGGAGCGGGTGCGCGACGAGGAGCTCGATGGGCTGCTCAACAGTGCTTATGCCGACACGGGCAGTGCTGCCGCCGTCGTGGGCGCGGCGGAAAACGAAGTGGACCTCGACCGGTTGATGCAGGACATCCCCGAGATCACCGACCTGCTGGACACCCAGGACGGCGCGCCGGTGATCCGCATGATCAACGCCTTGCTGACCCAGGCCGCACGAGACGAGGCCAGCGACATCCACATCGAACCCTACGAGAGCCATTCGGTGGTGCGCTACCGCGTCGACGGCACCCTGCGCGATGTGGTTTCGCCGCGCAAGGCCCTGCACGGCGCGTTGGTGTCGCGGATCAAGATCATGGCCCAGCTCGACATCGCCGAAAAACGCCTGCCCCAGGACGGACGCATCGCCCTGCGCGTCGCCGGGCGCCCGATCGATATCCGCGTCTCGACGGTGCCCACCGGCCACGGCGAACGGGTGGTGATGCGGCTGTTGGACAAGCAGGCCGGACGCCTGCAACTGGAAACGTTAGGCATGGACCCGGACGTGCTGGGCAAGCTCGATCACCTGATCCGTCAGCCCCACGGCATCGTCCTGGTCACCGGTCCCACCGGTAGCGGCAAGACCACCAGCCTCTATGCCGCCCTGGCCCGGCTGGACGCCAGCGTCCACAACATCCTCACGGTGGAAGACCCGGTGGAATACGATCTGCCGGGCATCAGCCAGATCCAGGTCAACGCCAAGATCGACATGACCTTCGCCCTGGCGTTGCGGGCGATCCTGCGCCAGGACCCGGACATCATCATGATCGGCGAAATCCGCGACCTGGAAACCGCGCAAATCGCCGTGCAGGCCTCCCTCACCGGTCACCTGGTGTTGGCGACGCTGCACACCAACGACGCGGTGTCGGCCATCAACCGCTTGATCGACATGGGCGTCGAGCCGTTCCTGCTGGCCTCGTCGATGCTCGGCGTGCTGGCCCAGCGACTGGTGCGCAGGCTCTGCCCGCAGTGCAAGCAACCGGATCCGGCCACGCCCGGCACCTGGCGCCCGGTGGGTTGCCCGAGCTGCAACCAGACCGGCTACAGCGGGCGCACCGGGATCCATGAACTGTTCTGCATTGACGATGACATCCGCACGCTGATCCACCAGGGGGCAGGGGAGCAGGCACTGCGCGCCGCTGCCCGTCGAGCCGGGATGTTCAGCATGCGCGAGGATGGCGAGCGCTGGGTGCGCAGTGGCACCACGGCCCCTGAAGAAATCCTGCGCGTGACACGGGACGCCTGATGAATCGCTACCGTTTCGAGGCCGCCGACGCCCAGGGCAAGATCGAATCCGGACATTTGGAAGCCGACAGCCAGGGGGCAGCCTTCAACCTGTTGCGCAGCCGTGGGCTGACGGCATTGCAGGTGCAGGTCGAGCGCAACACGCCACCGGCCAACGGCGGAGGCTTGTTCAGCGCCAAGCTCTCGGACAACGACCTGGCCTGGGCCACCCGCCAACTGGCGAGCCTGCTGGGCGCCAGCCTGCCGTTGGAGGCCGCATTGAGCGCTACGGTGGAGCAGGCCGAGCGCAAGCACATCGCCCAGACCTTAAGCGCGGTGCGCGCCGATGTGCGCAGCGGCATGCGCCTGGCCGAAGCCCTGGCGGCACGCCCCCGGGATTTTCCGGAAATCTATCGGGCGTTGATTGCCGCCGGTGAAGAGTCCGGCGACCTGGCCCAGGTGATGGAGCGATTGGCGGACTACATCGAAGAGCGTAACAACTTGCGGGGCAAGATCCTCACGGCGTTCATCTACCCTGGGGTGGTGGGGCTGGTGTCGATCGCCATCGTGATTTTCCTCCTCAGCTACGTGGTGCCCCAGGTGGTCAGCGCGTTCTCCCAGGCCCGGCAAGACCTGCCCGCGCTGACCGTGGCGATGCTCACTGCCAGTGATTTCATTCGTGCCTGGGGCTGGTTGTGTTTTGGCGTGCTGGCCGGTGGCTTCTGGAGTTGGCGTATGTACTTGCGCAAACCGGCGGCGCGGCTGAGTTGGCACGCGCGGGTGTTGCGCCTGCCGCTGATCGGGCGTTTTGTACTGGGCCTCAACACCGCGCGGTTTGCCTCGACCCTGGCAATTCTCGGCGGAGCAGGGGTGCCGTTGCTGCGAGCCCTGGAGGCGGCGCGCCAGACGCTGTCCAACGACCGTCTGAGCCTGAGCGTCAGCGAGGCCACGGCCAAGGTCCGCGAAGGCGTCAACCTGGCGGCGGCGCTGCGGGTGGAAAAAGTCTTCCCGCCGGTGCTGATCCACCTGATCGCCAGCGGCGAGAAAACCGGCTGCCTGCCGCCGATGCTCGAACGCGCCGCACAAACCCTGTCCCGCGACATCGAACGCCGGGCCATGGGCATGACCGCGCTGCTGGAGCCGCTGATGATCGTGGTCATGGGCGGGGTGGTGCTGGTGATCGTCATGGCGGTGTTGCTGCCGATTATCGAGATCAATCAGTTGGTTCAATAGCCCACCGCGCACAAAACCGTGGCGAGGGAGCTTGCTCCCGCTGGGCTGCGCAGCAGACCCAAAACCTGACTTTCCAGTACAACAGACAGATCGCAGTCAGCCGGTTTGGGGTCGCTTCGCAACCCAGCGGGAGCAAGCTCCCTCGCCACAAAAGCAGCCCGTTGTTTGGCAGTGACGCGACACCTCCCGAGCCTCACCCTCGCCAAACTCGGGTTCCTCGTTCTGTCATCTTCCGTCGCCCGGCAACCGTCCACCGCCCCCTCCACGGCCAACCCTCGCCATCCCCCTGGAAAATCCGCCTGAACCCACGGCGCAGAGCCCTCGAACACCCGAGGAAAAAACCCGAAAAACAGCCCTCGGCTCCCGAGGTTTTTTCCTTTATCTGTCACCGGAAACTGCGAATTTCTAACCCATGGCCTCACCCCATCGCCATCGGCACAGGACCGAGCGCCATGACGGCAAGCACGCGTCACCCAACCTTCGTACGAACACGATGAAAGGAGATTCTTCATGTTTAAGCGCAACGTTCTCGCGGTATCCCTGACCCTCGCCGGCCTCTGCGCCGCTCAGGCTGCCATGGCTGATGTCAACGGCGGTGGTGCTACCTTGCCTCAGCCGCTCTATCAGACTTCCGGCGTACTGCCTGCCGGTTTTGCCCCCTACATCGGCGTGGGCAGCGGTGCTGGCAAGGCTGCTTTCCTGACCAACGACTACACCAAGTTCGTGCCTGGCGACACCAGCGGCAAGAAAGTGCACTGGGCTGGTAGCGACTCCAAGCTCAGCGCCACTGAACTGAGCACCTACGTCAGTGCCCACGGTGCCGCCTGGGGTCCATTGATCCAAGTGCCTTCGGTCGCCACTTCGGTTGCCATTCCGTTCAACAAGACTGGCACCGCCAACGTCGACCTGAGCGTCAACCAACTGTGCGGCGTGTTCTCCGGCCGTCTGACCGACTGGAGCCAGATCACTGGTTCGGGCCGTACTGGCGCAATCACCGTGGTTTACCGTTCAGAAAGCAGCGGCACCACCGAGCTGTTCACCCGCTTCCTGAATGCCAAGTGCGCTGAAACCGGCACCTTCAGTGTCACCACCACCTTCGCCTCCAGCTACAGCGGTGGCCTGCCAGCTGGTGCCGTTTCCGCCTCCGGCAGTGCTAACGTGATGACTGCACTGAACGCTGCGCAGGGTCGTATCACCTATATGAGCCCGGATTACGCCGCTACTACCCTGGCCGGTCTGGACGACGCCACCAAGGTCGCTCGTGTTGGCGGTCTTTCCCCTGCACCAGCCAACGTGTCGGCAGCTATCAATGCCGTTACGGTTCCTGCTGTTGCCGACCGGTCAAAACCAAACGCCTGGGTGCCTATTTTCACTTCCCAAAAAGTGATCGATGAAACCATTCCGGCTGATCCTAGCTTGCGCCTCTACCCAACCACCGGCTACCCAATCCTGGGTTTCACCAACGTGATCTTCAGCCAGTGCTACGCCGATGCGACCCAGACCACTCAGGTTCGCAACTTCTTCAGCCGTCACTACGGTTCGTTGACCAACAACGACTCGGCCATCACCGCCAACCGTTTCGTGCCACTGCCTTCGGCTTGGAAAACTGCCATTCGTGATTCCTTCGTCACGGCTTCCAGCGGTCTGAGCATCGGCAACACCAGTGTCTGCAACGCCATCGGTCGTCCGTTGTAAGCCCAGGCTTGAACGACCTGCAACAGCCGGTCAGCAACGGTGAAAGCCGTTGCTGACTTTTTGCGTCATACCCGCGCCAACACAGCCACATGAAATTTTCATGACATCCGTTCGGTCCCGAGCGGCTGTAACCGCCTATCCCCTATAACCAACGCTGGCAGCTTGATAGCACTGCGTTGCGCCCCCTTAGAGCGAACCCGAAAGGATGAGTAGGATGCTGCGCTGCAAACCCCAGACGAACCTGAATGCTCCACGTCGCGATGGCGAGTTGTCGATGTTGCGGCTCAAGCCGCTGGCCCAGGCCATTGCCCTGCTGATGGTGGCTGGCAATGCCCAGGCGGCGACCGCGTTCAGTTCGGCCTGGTTTGCCGCCAAGGGCGCGTCCCCTGCCGGTGGCGCGGCACGGCCCACGACGGCGTTGCCAGGCATGCCGCCGCCCTTGGCCCAACAGCAACGGGCCAATGCGCAGCTGCAGCGTTCGCTGACCAACCTCAACAACACCGTGGCCGCCATCGCGGCCCAGCAGGCGGCGCAAGCGGCAGGAAGGCAGGCCGCGTTCGGGCAAATCCAGACCGTGCCCGACGGCTTGGGCGAGGGCGGGCTCAAGGTCGATAACAGCCTGGCCCAGGGCTGGCTCAACGCCAAGGGACCGCAGCAGACCCAGGCCGGCGGCAAGACCACGGTGAAGATCGAGCAGACCGCCGACAAGGCGATTCTCAACTGGGAAACCTTCAACGTCGGGCGCAACACCACCGTGGATTTCCAGCAGCAGTCGGACTGGGCCGTGCTCAACCGGGTCAACGATCCGCAGGCGCGACCGAGCCAGATCCAGGGCCAGATCAAGGGCAACGGCACGGTGATGCTGGTGAACCGCAATGGCATCATTTTCAGCGGCAGCAGCCAGGTCAACGTGCGCAACCTGGCGGCGGTGGCGGCCAACATCAGCGATGAGCAATTCAGCAAGCGCGGCTTGTACGTCGATGCCACTGGCACCCAGCCGACCTTCACCGACGCGGCGGGCAAGGTCGAAGTGCAGCAGGGCGCACTGATCGAAACCCACCGCGCCTCTACCTCTACGACCGGTGGTGGTTATGCCTTGTTGCTGGGTAGCGAAGTGGAGAACGCCGGCTCTATCATCACCGCCAAGGGCCAGACCTCCCTGGCGGCGGGCGACAGCTTCTACATCCGCCGGGGCCAGGGCACCAGCGGTAACCTGCGTTCCACCACCCGTGGCAACGAGGTGGCGACGTCCCTCAAGCCGGGCAGCAGCGCCGGCACGGTGATCAACAGCGGCCTGATCCAGGCCAGCACCGGCGACATCACCCTCACCGGACACAATGTGCAGCAGAACGGCGTGGCCGTGGCCAGCAGTTCGGTGGACACCCGCGGCACCGTGCACCTGCTCAACGCCTTCAGCGACAGCACTGGCAGCGTGACCCTGGGGCTGGGCAGCGCCACGGCGGTGTTGCTCGACGCCGCCGGCGGCAGTGCCCTGGACAGTCAGCGCAATGCCGGACCGGCCGGCCTGGATGGCACGCCGAACAACCTGATCACCGGCCAGTTCAACAACCTCAGCAGCGTGGTCGACCGCACCGATCAGTCGCGGGTCGAGATCGTCAGTGGCGGCAGCGTCGACTTCCAGAACGGCTCCATCACCCTGGCCACCGGCGGCCAGGTCGCGGTCAGCGCCGCCGGGCGCAGCCTGGTGCGCGATGGCGCGGTGATCGACGTATCCGGCGCCATTGGCGTCAAGGTGGCGATGGAGTCCAACTCCATCAAGGTCAACGTGCAGGGCAATGAACAGCGCGATGCGCCGGTCAACCGCGACGGCGGCAAGCTGACCAACAACGATGTCTGGGTGGATGTGCGTGACTTGATCTACGTGCCGGCAGGCACCAATGGCTACGCCACCGACCGTTGGTACACGGCGGGTGGGCTGTTGGAAGTCGGCGGTTACTTGGGGACCCGAGGCCACAGCGCCGGTGAATGGGCTGCTCAAGGCGGCACCCTGACGTTCACTGGCAACGACGTGGTGACCCAGCAGGCAGCGCAACTGAACCTGTCTGGCGGTACCCTGGATGTGCAGAGCGGCTACTTGCGGCAGTCCTGGCTCAAGGGCGCTGATGGGCGTTTGCATGAATTGTCCAAGGCGCCGGGGGACATTCTCTACACCGGTATCTACAAGGGCTACGAAGACCACAGCCAGCGTTGGGGCCAGACCGATTACTACTACAACCCGCTGATTGCCCCACGCGAGCGTTTCGAAGCCGGCTACACCGTCGGCCGCGATGCCGGCAAGCTGGTGGTGTCGACCCGCAACGCGGTGCTGGAAGGCCAAATCGTTGGTGAGGTCTACCAGGGTGAACGCCAGACTCAGGCGCCGAATCTCAACCTCGACGGTTACCAGCAATCGCAAAATGCCGTGGCCCGACGGGCGCAGTTGTGGGTGGGCAGCTACACGCCGATCTATGACAAGACTGCACGCGTGATCAACAGCGGTTTGAACCCCACCTTCGATCAGGTCACCGTCGGCAAGGTGACCGACAAGATTGCCGCGGGCCAGGACCTGACCTCGGTGGTCGACACCGATCGGCAAGGCAAGCTGGTGCTGGATAACGAACTGCTCAATGGCTTTCAGCTCGGCGCGGTCAAGGTGGCGGCGGCAGAAGGTATCAAAGTCGATGGCACGCTTAAAGTGGCCGATGGCGGCGACATCACGCTTTATGCACCACAGGTGGAAGTCAACGCCAACCTGACGGCTCGCAGCGGTCGCATTGCCTTGGGTAACGTTCTTAAGCAGGTCAGAACCGATAACTTCCAGATGGGAGACGTCGTGCTTTCGCCCGCCACCGGTCAGCGTGCCGGGGTCACGTTGGGCGAGGGCGTGATGCTGAACACCGCTGGGCGGTGGAGCAATTTGCTGCTTGACGGCAACGACCGCCAAGGCCTGCCGTTCCTCAACGGCGGCACGGTGTCCGTGCGCAGCAGTGGCGACATTGACGTTCGTCAGGGCAGTCGGATTGACGTCAGTTCCGGTGCTGCGGTCATGGCCGATGGCAAGACCCGCGGCGGCAAGGGCGGTGACCTGACCCTGACCGCCAGTACCGGCGCATCGTCCGATAACGGCGCCTTGAACCTTGACGGTGAACTGCGCGGCACCGGCGTGAATGGCGGCGGGACCTTGACGCTGGCGGCCCATAAAGTGCTGATCGGCGACAGCGGCTCGCCGCTTGAACCGGGCACCCTGCAACTGGGCGGAGACTTTTTTGACAAAGGCTTCTCGGCCTATGACATCACCGGTAACGAAGGTCTGACCGTGGCCGACGGGGCCCAGGTCGATGTGACGATGCCGGTGTACCGCTTTGGCGAGCAGGCGTTGAACACCGGCAGCGGCGCGGAGCCGGCCGATGCGTTGCAGCGCTGGACGCCGGAGCTGTACCAGGAAGATGCGATCAAAGGTGTCATGACCCAGCGTCGCGGCGCGAGCCTGAGTCTCACTGCCGGTACCGCGAACTCCAGCGCCGCCGACATGGCCAGCACGGTGTTGAACCTGGGCAAGGGCAGCGTGGTCAGCGTCGATCCGGGCCAGGGCATCGATGTGTGCAGCATCGGTCAACTCACCGCCAACGGTACCCTCAATGCGTGGGGTGGGCGGGTCAGCCTCACCGGGTTGAGTGTCATCGGTGCGGAGGGTGAAGCCGTCAACGCTCAGGGCCACGGTCGCTCCATCTGGCTGGGCGAGCAGGCTCTGATCGATGTCTCCAGTCGGGCCGTGACCGCCCAGGATATGCGCGGTCAGACCTATGGCCTGGTACGTGATGGCGGGCAGATTGTCATCGGCGGCCAGATCGACGCCGAGAAAGGTTCGGCTTCCGCATCCGAACTGTTTGTGGTGGTGCGCGAGGGCGCGCGTCTGCAAGCGGATGGCAGCCAGGCCGTGCTGGATATTCCCGGACAGGGGCGCACCTCGGTGGCGAGCAATGGCGGCAGCATTTCCCTGGCGTCGGCCAATGGTTTGTACCTGGATGGCGCATTCAGCGCCCATTCGGGCGGGACAGGGGCGGCGGGCGGCAAGTTGTCGGTGGCATTGGAAACGCCTTACTACGTGAAGAACGCCGCCAGCGACCGAGCGATGAAGGTGCGTGAGTTGGTGTTGGGACAGACCGCGCCTGCGAGCTTGCTGGAGGGTAATGCCGAGACAGCGGCGGACTCGTTGGTTTACGGCCACGGGCGCTTGGGTGTTGATCAGGTCCAGTCGGGAGGTTTCGACAGCCTGGCGCTGTTGAGCAATGGACTGTTGAGTATCGATGGTGACGTGTCGCTGTCCCTTGGCCAAAGCCTGAGCCTGTATGCCCGCAACTTTGTCACGAGTGCAGCCGCGCCAAATACCCGGGCTCAACTCAATGCTTCCCATGTACTGCTGTCGGGCCCCGCGGCCAACCTTCCAAACAAGGATAACTACGTCCGACCGGTGGTCGACGGCGGCGTATCATTGCAGACGAACAAGGCCGTGTTTTCTGTCAACGCAGACCTGTTGGATGTGCAGGGTAACGTGACGTTCAGTAGCAAGGGCACCGTGCGGCAGGCCGACGGCAGCACCGTCGAGTTGGAGCGCACAGGTTTTGACCGGGTTCAGTTAAGCAGTCGGGGAGATGTGCGATTCCTGGCCGGGTTCTCGAACGAAGGGTTGCCTTTAGGTTTCACAACTCAACTGGTGACGCCTGCGGACATGATCCTGCAGGCCGCCCAACTGTACCCAGCGACCGGCGTAGGCGCTCGTGTTTTGGCAGGGTATGGCTGGGGGCGCGATCCCGTTAACAACATCCCTCTCTACGATCCGACGCGCAGTCTGGTTATCGGCCGTACCACCCAGGTCGTCCCCCAGGTGCCTTATTCGGTGTTCGGTCGCTTGCAATTGGGCAGTGCGAAGATCGAACAAGGGGGTGTCGTACGGGCTCCGCTTGGGCTGCTTGAAGTCGGTACAAATGATAGCTCGGCGGGCATATCTGCCCGGCTGGACTTGTTGCCGGACAGTTTGACCTCCGTCAGCGGCCTAGGGCTGATCCTGCCTTATGGCGGTACTGTCGATGGGCAGAGTTACCAGTACGCAGGCAAAAAAGTCGTTCTGCTGGGGCAAGGCGCAGTGCCCTCCGACAATGGTGACCTCAATGTCGGCGTGATTCTGGGGGGGCAGTCGGTGGTTGCTCAGGAAGGCTCGGTACTCGACCTCTCGGGGGGTGGTGACTTGCTCGGCGCCGGGTTTATCTCCGGCCGAGGGGGTTCCACCGACGCGCGTTTCAATCCGCTGGTACAAATCGGCGCGAACGGCGGTTTTACCTTGCCGGGCCTATCCAGCAACCCGGTCTATGCCATCGTGCCGGGCAACCAGAGCCAATATGCACCAGTCGCCCCCGAAGGTGGCGCAGTGGACCCCAGGGTAGGCCAGCAAATTACCATTGGTGCTGGCGTTCCGGGATTGGCCGCGGGTACCTATACCTTGATGCCCTCCACCTACGCCTTGTTGCCGGGAGCGTTCCGGGTCGAAGTCAATGGCCTGGCGGGGCAGGGGGTGACAACGGCTGCGCAACAGATGCGCAACGGCTCCTGGACCACCGCTGGGGTACTGTCGGTGGCTAATACCGGGCAGCGCAACAGTTTGTCCAGTCAGGTCATTCTGACGTCGGGAAATGTGCTTCGCCGCTACTCGCAATACAACGAAACCAGCTACGCCCAGTTTGCCGTGGCCGACGCCGGACGCCTGGGTGTCCCCAGGGCTTTATTGCCAGTGGATGCCAAGACTTTGAAGCTGAACCTGGCCAGGGGCGCTGGGGATCAGGCGTTCTCCTTCAAGGGTATTGGCAAGTTCGCGCCTCAGACGGGTGGATACGGCGGTACCGTTGCAGTGGTGGGTGGCACCGGTAGCGCACTGGAGGTCGTTGCCGACGGGCGCGGGGCCACGGCCGGTTTCGAAGGTGTGACCCTCAATGCCGCAAGCCTCAATGCATTGAACGCCTCGCGCCAAGTGATCGGCGGCCAGTTTTCAATTCTTTATGGCCAAGGGGGTAACTACGTCACGCCACAAAGGGTCTCCCGCAGTGTGACTTTGCGTGAAGGCGCGACTCTGGCGGCACCGGAGGTTTTTCTGCTGACCGACGGGGGCGAGCTGTTGGTGGAACAAGGCGCCGCCATCAACACCCTCGGGCAAGGCAAGGCGGCGTACGATGCCCGTGATGGCTTTATCTATAACCTCAATGTGAGGAACCAGAATTACAATTTGCTGGCGGCTTCCAACGGCTTGCTCAACGTGCTGGCTCCGCAATCGGGCTCCATGGGTTCGGTCAGTATCGGCGGTTGCAGCCTGACACCGTGCACAGGCGTGACGAAGATTCACTCTGAAGGCAGTATCGTCGCCGCCTCGGGCAGCAGCCTGGAACTGGACGACCAAGTGCGCTATGGCACCCGTCACCTGACGCTGGCCCTGAGCAACATCAACGTTGGCACCGCCCAGGCCCTGAGCGCTGCGGCAACGCACCAGGTCTTGCCGGCGGGGCTGACCCTGAGCCAGACCGTGCTCGATCGCCTGTTGCGCGGGGACACCGAGTACGGTGCTCCGGCCCTGGAAACCCTCGAACTGTCGGCCAGTCAGGCGCTGAATTTTTACGGTACCGTCAGTCTCGACACCTATGACCCGACAACAGGCAAGTCGCGCCTGAATAATCTGATGCTCAGCACCCCTGCCATCTATGGTGCCGGTAGCGCCAATGATGTGGCGACCATTCGCACCACCAACCTGATCTGGAACGGCGATGTCGGCGCGCCGGGTTCGGTGATTGCCGGTGGGGCCGGTACCGGTGCCGGTCGCCTGGACATCCAGGCCCAGCGCATCGAATTCGGCTACGGTGACTTCGCCCAGCCCAGCTCGGTCAGCACCCTGGACCGCCTGGCCCTGGGATTCGCCAACGTCAACCTCAGCGCCAGCGAACGCCTGACCGCCAATCACAAGGGCAGCCTGGCGGTGTATCAAAGCCAGGGCGCCTATGACGCAAAAACAGGCTACGTCTACAGCGGCGGCAACCTGAATATCCTCACGCCGTTGCTCACGGGTGAAGCCGGATCGGTCAACCGCATTACTGCAGGCGGCGTGGTCAATGTAACGGGCACAACCGCTAAGCCTGGCGCTGTCTCCGGGCTAGGGGGCGAGCTGTCCCTCAAGGGCGCGAGCCTCAACCTCGCCAGCGCAGTGGTGCTGCCCAGCGGCAAGCTCACCCTCAGCGCGACGGATGACCTGACCCTGACGGATGCGGCGCAGATCGACCTGGCTGGGCGCGCAGTCACCTTCAACGATGTGACGCGTTACAGCGCCGGTGGTGAGGTGATCCTGCAAAGCCGCAACGGCAACATCCGCCAGGCGGATGGTTCAAGCATCGACCTCTCGGCCCGTAACAACCAGGCTGGCCGGCTCAGTGCCGTGGCCCTGGACGAGGCCGCCGGGATCGTTGATTTGCAGGGTCGGATTCTCGGCAGCAGCACGGGCGAATATGACGCCGGCGGCACCGCCATGCCGTACCTGGCCGGCGGCGTGGAAATCCAGGCCCAGCGCCTGGGCGGCAGCGGCGATCTCAGCGAGCAGTTCGCGGCGTTGAACCAACGCTTGAACGATGGGCAGGTCTACGGCTCCCGTGGCTTCCAGCTCAAGCAGGGCGACCTGGTGATCGGCAACGAACTCAAGGCCTCGACCATCAGCGTATCGGTCGACAATGGAAACCTGTTGGTCAATGGCAAGGTAGACGCCAGCGGCGAACGGGTCGGCAGCATCCGGCTCGCCGCCGGGCGGTCCCTGACCCTGGGCAGCAGCGCGGTGCTCGATGCCCACGGCAATCGCCTGCGTGTAGACAGCTACGGCAAGATCATCGACTCACCGAACCGCGCCATGGTCGACCTCACCTCCCGGGGCGGCGTGCTGACATTGGCCGACGGCGCGCGCATCGATTTGCGCCATGGCACCGCGGCGCCTGCGGGGCAGCATGATGGCCGCGCTCGCGGCACCCTGGAACTCAATGCCCGGCGCGCCGGCCCGGATGCCACCCACGGTGACATCGCCATCGACGCCAGCGGCAACCTGGATATCCAGGGCGCGCGGTCCATCGCCGTCAATGGTATGTGGCAATACAACGACGCAGCTTTTGGCAGCGATCCGGCGGCCAGTGGCCGTCCTTATCAGGTCATCGACCAGGCCTACCTGGATGGCAAGCATCAGGACAGCCTCGCCTTCATCAACGCGGCGCTGGCCAACAGCGATTTGATGCAACGTAGACTCGCCGGCCTGAACAACGCCCGTTACGCCGATGCGTTCCACCTGCGGCCCGGCGTCGAGATCGTCAGTGCGACGGCCGACGGTGACCTGGTGGTGCAGGGCGACCTGGACCTGTCCGGTTATCGCTACGCCAGTGTCAACCCGCACACTCGGCAAACCGCCGTGTACGGCTCCGGTGAGGCCGGCGCGCTGACCCTGCGCGCCGGGGGCGACCTGAGCATCTACGGCAGCATCAACGACGGATTCGCTCCGCCGCCCGCCACTCAGGATGACAAAGGCTGGGTGTTGCTGCCCGGCATCGATTTCACCGGTGGCGACATCGTCGTCCCCGGTGCCGGCGTGACCCTGGCCGACGGTACGGCGTTCCCTGCGGGAACCACGCTCAACTACGACTTACCCATCAAAAACGTGACCCTGGCGGCCGGCACCCGGTTGCCAGTGGCGGCGATCCTGGAACAACCCTTGGAACTGCCGGCCGGCACGGTATTGGCGGCTGCGGTGCACGACGCCTCCGGCAACCTGCTGTTTGCCGCCGGCACTTTGCTGAGCCGGGCCCAGACCCTCGAAGCCGGCTCGCAGTTGGGCGCTGGCAGCGTGTTGAGCGGCGCCACCGCTTTGCTCGGTTTCACCTGGCCCAAGGGCGTGGCGCTGCCCAACGTGGCCGACGCGGGCAATGTCCAGAGCAATATTCTCAAGCTGGACGGCAGCCTGGCGCTGAACCGTGGTTCGCTGATCCCCTCGGGCACCGATGTGAAGTTGCCGGATGGCGTCGAGTCGATCCAGCTACGTCCGGAAATCGCCGGCAGCAATGGCCGCATATGGGCTATCGCCCCGATGCTCGCCGAGGGTTCGCAATCCTGGTCGCTGCGGCTGGTGGCCGGGGCCGATACGACGGCGGCGGACAGCAGGATCGTCCAGCCCGATCCGGTACAAGGCGACTTGCGTCTTGCCGATAGCCACTACGGCATGTTTGGCAAATCCGTGCCGGCCAAGGGCACCTATCAGTGGACTCAACTAGGGGTCGATGAGCTGGCGGGCGCGGGGTTCACGGTAGCGCTCGGACAAACCGTCGACCTGACAATCGTGAGCAATTTTGGCTACGACTCGGTTGACGCGTTCTGTGCGGATTTCGCTGGTATTTGCGCGCTTCAAGCTTCTTACAGATGGACCAAGGCAGCGGAGGAGGAATTGGCAGGTTCCGGCTTTGAGGTCAAGGCCGGCGAGCTGATCAGCCAGGCCGCTGCGCAGTTTTTCCAGTTTGATTCGGTCCAGTCACTCTGCGACGCGGCGCCGAGTGTCTGTGCCCCCGCAGACGTGGAGTATGAAGCGGTTGCCGGCAGTGTCCGTCCGAGCGTCATCCGCACCGGCACCGGCGACCTGGAACTGCTCAGCGGTGGCAGCCTGCGCATGGATTCGTTGTTCGGCATCTACACCGCCGGCACCTCGTCGGCACCGACGTTCCCAGGCGATCCCTACAACCAGCCCAAGGCCCTGGGCGCCAATGGCAAGGTGCTCACCGACGAGGATGGCAGTAACGAAAAGCTGGTCGATGGCGGCGCTGAAAGTCTCTATCGCGCCTGGTATCCGGACGCGGGCGGTAACCTGTTGCTTAAGGTCGGCGGTGACCTCAGTGGCAACCTGACGGCGCCTGTCAACTCTAACGGGCGACCGAACCCTACCGACATGGGCCAGGATTCGGCCAATGTAGGCAATTGGCTCTGGCGCCAGGGCAATGGTGATTCAGCGAGCAGCCAGCCGACCGCCTGGTGGATCAACTTTGGTAGTCATACCGCGTCGACGGTGTCGGGTGGCGCTGATCAAATGGCCGCTTTCACCGGGTTCGGGACTTTGGGTGGCGGTGATCTGGATGTACAGGTGAAGGGTGACGCGGGGGTGTTGAACCGGCTCGCCGGTAACGACTTCAACTCAAACATCAACCCTCGTAGCCAGGGGCTGCTGTTGGCGGTGGGCAGCACCGGACGTGTGGGCTCTGATGGCAGCCTGCAATTGACCGGCGGTGGCGATCTCAACCTGCGTGTGGGTGGTGTTTTGAATCCCGAGAGCTCGTTCACCATGGGGCATCTCAACGGCGCGGTCATCAATTTGCGAGGACACGCCCAAATCGATGGTGGTGCCATTGGTCGTATCGACCTGCTCTACGGCAACAGTGCCCCAGTGCAATCCCCTGGAGAAACACGGGCCTACGACTCCTTCAAGTCCACACGAGGAGCTGCAACCGGTGGACTGACCCTCATGCCTGGTGATGCTACCTTCGATCTGCGTACGTTGGGCGACTTGGTCGTGATGGACGTTGCCGACCCAGGCCGGGCGCCGATGATGAGCGTGTCGCCCTTCAAAAATGGTGCGACTAACGGCTCGGGCGTGAGCTGGTTTTCGTTGTGGACGGCTAATACTGCGATTGATCTCTGGTCATCGGGGGGCAATCTGACGCCGCTGATTTCTGGGAGCGAGACGGACTTGGCGGTAGTCTACCCATCGATTCTGCGGGCCGTTGCGGCCAGTGGCAGTCTTTACTACGGCCAGGCCAAGGTCGCAGGCTCCGGTAACTCCAGTAACGGCTATCGCTCAGCCTTGCTGCTTGCCCCCGGCATCAACAGCGAGTTGCAGTTCCTCGCTGGTGACTCCATCTATGGCGGTGACCTGACGGTCAGTCGCTCTGGTGCCTCGTCCACGGCCATGGCCACACCATTTCGGCCGGCCTTCATGGGGCTTGTCGGTAACACTGTGGTGGTCAGTAATCTCTCCGCCGATGCCAATCGTGTCTCTATAGGCGCAAATACATTGCCGTTGTTTGCTTTTGACAGCAGCAGCGCGTCCGACGAATGGGCGAGCAACACCGATCCTGCCCGTTTCTATGCGCTCAAGGGCGACTTGCTGGCCGTCAATAGCGGGCGGACGATGACGTTCACCACCCCGAATGACAGCCGATTCGGCCAGACTTATTACGAAGGAACCGGGTCGGTGTGGATGATGGCCGGGCGGGACATTGTCAGCAGCGGAACACCGCTGAGTGGCGGCCAGGGTGGTGAGTTTGTCACGGGGCAGTACACCAGCGCCGGCAACCTCTTCATCCACAACAACCCCACCGACATCTCCATTGTCTCGGCCGGGCGCGACATCCTCTACAGCAACTTCAACGTCGCCGGTCCCGGCCTGCTGGAAATCACCGCCGGGCGCAATATCCTGATGGACGACAAGGTCAGCATCACCAGCCTCGGCGCCGTGGTGCCGGGAGATTCGCGCCCTGGCGCGAGCCTGGTGCTGCAAGCTGGCGTGGGCCTCAACGGCGCGGATTACGAGCGCTTCGTCAAGGCCTACCTGGACCCGGCGAACCAGGCCCTGGCCGGTGTGCCGCTGGCGAACCAGGACGGCAAGGTCGCCAAGACCTACGAGGCGGAACTGGTGGATTGGCTGGAGAAACGCTTCGGCTTCAGCGGCGACACCGAGCAGGCCCGCAGCTACTTCGCGGCACTGCCGGCCGAGCAGCAGCGGGTGTTTGCCCGCGACGTGTACTTCGCCGAGCTCAAGGCCGGCGGGCGTGAGTACAACGAAGTCGGTGGCGTGCGCCAGGGCAGCTATCTGCGGGGCCGTGAGGCTATCGACTTGTTGTTCCCGACCAAGGACGTGGCGGGCAATCCGATCACCTACAAGGGCGACATCACGATGTTCGGCGGGGCGGGGGTGCACACCGATTTCGGCGGCAGTATCCAGATGCTGACCCCGGGCGGCGGCCAGACTTTCGGCATCGAGGGCAACGCGCCGCCGTCCACCGCAGGCGTCATCACCCAGGGTGAGGGCGATATCCAGTTGTATGCGCAGAACAGCATTCTGCTGGGGCAGAGCCGGATCATGACCACCTTTGGCGGCTCGATCCTTGGCTGGTCGGCCAAGGGCGATATCAACGCCGGTCGCGGTTCGAAGACCACCGTGGTGTATACGCCGCCCAAGCGCCTGTACGACACCTGGGGTAACGTGACGCTGTCGCCGGCGGTGCCGAGTACCGGTGCTGGTATTGCCACGCTCAACCCGATTGCCGAAGTGGCGCCGGGGGATATCGACCTGATTGCGCCGCTGGGCACCATCGATGCGGGCGAGGCGGGAATCCGGGTGTCGGGTAACGTCAACATCGCGGCGTTGACCGTGGTGAACGCGGCCAACATCCAGACCCAGGGCAAATCCACCGGCGTGCCGCTGGCGGCCTCGGTGAACACCGGGGCCATCACCTCGGCCAGTTCGGCGGCGTCTTCGGCGACGCAGGCGGCTGAAGACGTGGCCCGTCAGCAGCAGAATGCGGCGCGGCAGAACCAGGCGTCGGTGTTTACCGTCCAGGTGGTGAGTTTTGGCTCCGAGCAACTGGCCCCGTCCCGCGACGGCGCCAGCCGCGAAGCGCCTCGGGCCTACGACCCGGCCAGCCCGGTGCAGGTCCTGGGTGCGGGGCCTTTGGACGAACAGAACCGCCAGCGGCTGACTGAGGAAGAGCGGGGGCGGTTGAGTTTGTAAGGGGGTGGGTTGCAGGGAGGTTGGCTGTGCCGGCGTCATCGCGAGCAAGCTCGCTCCCACAGGTGATCTTGGGTGTTCATGAGTCTTGTGTTCACCACGGGCCCACTATTGTGGGAGTGGGCTTGCTCGCGATAGCGGTAGGAAGTGGGTTACAGCCACCGCGGGGTGGTGAAGAACGAGGCCATTTCCGAGCGGGCCAGGGCGGCGCCGAAGTAGGGGCCTTGGACATGGTCGCAGGCCACGTTGCGCAGTTGGCTGAATTGCCGGGCGTTTTCGATGCCTTCGGCGGTGACCATGAGCCCTACGCTGCGGCTCAATCGGATCATCGCCAGGACGCCCTCCTTGTCATCCTCCAGGCCCAGCTGCGTCAGGATGTTGCGATCGAAGCGGATGCCATCGAACGGCTGGTCCAGTACCTCGCGCAGGGAGGCGATGCTGGTGCCGAATTTGTCGATGTTGATCCGCACGCCGAGGTCCTTGAGCGCATGGAGGGTGCTGGCGACGGTCTTGTGGTCGGCCAGCAGAACCCCTTCGGCCACTTCCAGGGTCAGCCGGTGAGGCGCCAGGCCGCTTGCTTGGAGGGCCTCTTGTACCTGGTCGAGCAGGAAGCTGCTGTTGAACCACCGGGGGGAAACCGCGATGGAGACGTTGACGGCGCTCGGCCAGGTGGCGGCCTCTTCACAGACGTTGATCAGCATCCAGGTACCCAGCTCTTCCAGTTGGCCCGAGGTTTCGGCCACCGGTATGAAGTCGGCCCCACCCAGTTCACCTTTCTCGGGGTGGTGCCAGAAGGTCTGGGCTTCGAAACCGTGCAATTGCTCGGCGCTCACGTCGAAGCGAGGCAAGTAGCGCAGTTCCAGTTGATCCCGTTGCATGGCGTCGCGCAGTTGCTGTTCGTATTGCCGCCGGTCGCGGGCCAGGTTGCCCATGGCTTCCACATACACGCGCCAGGTGTTGCGGCCGGCGGCCTTGGCCGCATACAAGGCGATGTCGGCGTGGCGCAACAGTTCATCGGCACGTTCGTCTCCGGGTTGCGACCAGGCAACGCCGATGCTGACCCCCAGGTACAGGGTATTGCCGTCCAGGTGCATGGGCCGTTGCATGCAATCGATCAGCCGTTCACAGAGTTGATCGAGATCGTCGGCATCGCCCGGGTCGGGCATGACAATGACAAACTCGTCACCGCCCAGACGTGCCACCAGATCAGTTCCGCGCACGTTTTGCTGGAGGATATGCGCCACCTCCTTGAGCACTTTATCGCCCACGGCATGCCCCAGGGAGTCGTTGACCGGCTTGAATCGGTCCATGTCCAGGTTCAGCAGCACCAGGGGCGGACGATCGGCTCGGTCCAGGTGCTCGCGCAGGCAATCGAACAAGCGGTTGCGGTTGGCCAGCCCGGTCAGTGGATCATGCAGGGACAGGTGCTTGATCTGGGCCAGTGCCCGCAATTCGTCGGTGATATCGGTGGCGGTGCCGCGAAAACCCAGGGTGCCCGCTTCGATGGCCCGCACCGAGAGTTTGCAGGTACGGATGCGCTGGTTGCGCGCGGTGTACTCGCACAGCAGCGGCGCCGAGGAGTCGCTGTTGGCACCGCCGAGCAGCCATTGGGCAATCGAGATCGAGCCGCCATGGGGGTGAAGCAGACGGTGCAGGGGTTTGCCCAGCCACTGCGTGGGACTGAAGCCGGTCACTTGTTCGAAGCGTTCCGACAGATAGGTCAGGGTCCCGGTCGAATCGACCTCCCACAACCAATCGGATGAAACTTCGGCAATGTCGCGGAAACGTTCTTCACTGCGTTCCAGCGCCTTGCGATGGGCCAGCAGGCTGGCGTACTGGCGTTCCTGGGCGCGGAGCATGGCCAAGGCATGGCGCAGAACGGCCAGGGCCAGAATCCCCAGCACGAATAACGCCACGGCCAGCAACGGCAGGAGGATTTTGCGCAGATCCTGGCCCGGGGTCTGCGGCCGCCAGGCCAAGGCTTCCAGGGTCAGGTTGTCGAGCAGCAGCTGGGCGGTATCGGCGGGGCCCGGTGTCCTGGCGATATGGGCATCGGGCAGGGCGAAGTCCCGCGCCAGGTTTTCCAGGGCGCCGGGATCAAGGACCTTGACGAAAAGCATCAGGCTGGGCGGGCCGGGGATTTCGGGCACGCTGCTGTCCGTGCCGATGGTGATGGCGGACGCGGCGACAAACGCAGGGGCGTCCTCGTGATGGAGCATCTCGACGACCACTTCGTCGTGATTTTGCGCAGCGGCGGCTTTTTTCAACAGCGCTCGCAAGTCGCCGGTCAGCCAGGTGTCGGCATTGACCTCACTCATCTGGCCGTCGATCACCGAATAGACGGTCTGGCCGGTCGGCGAAATGACAAACACGGCCTGGTAGCCATAGAGCGAATACACGCTGCTGCCGACGTTTTCCTGGTCGTAGGCCCATTCCTTGTCGACGCTGACATGCAGGTGCCGGTAGGCATCGCTCCACTTGGAATAATCGCTCAGGTCGCGTCCGATACCTTTGCGGATCCCCTCGACGGCCTGCTGGGCGAAAAACAGGCTCTGTTCACGGGCGCGGCGGTCCTGGACGCCGGTGATGTTGAGCAGCACGGCGATCGCCAGTGCGGACATGACAAACAGCAGGAGCATGATGGCCGGAAAAGTGCGACGGGTGAAACTTCGGGTTGGCGAACCCGGGGAAAGGACAGTTGAGTCATTGCCAGCAATTTCAATCATAAAAATAAGTCATCAGCCAAAAAGCGATTTCACCCGCACCTGTCTTATATCGGCTGGTGAGCTGATTTACTTAGTCGTGATCACACAGGAACCGGCGGATATGGGGGCTTGCGTCAGGTGCGAGCCTTGAAGCGCAGCGTCCATTCGAGGGCGAAGTCCCGCTGGCGGAGGTAACTGACCCCGGCGGCGGCCAGCAGGGTCATGAATGCGGCCAGCGCCGCCAGGGCCATGTCTTTTTGTGAGTCCCATGGGTCCTGTTGGGCGCCGACAAAGGCCTTGGCGGTATCGCCCCCGATGTAGGCGCCGCCCAGCCATTCGATGATTTCGTAAATCGCCGACGACGCAAGAATCAGGCTCCAGGCCAGGAAGTACCCCCTGAACCCCGTTGCTGGCGTAACCCGTAGCAAGGCCTCGCGCAGCGGATAGGCCAGCAGCAGGCCGTAGCTGAAATGCACCAGCCGGTCGAACTGGTTGCGCTGGAACCCCATGAATTGATCAAGCGACTGGCCTCCCGTCAGGGTCTGCCACCACTGGTTGTAAGGCACCTTGGCATAGGTGTAATGGGCGCCGATTTCATGGATGCAAAGGAAGACGAACAACAGCGTGGCGGACAGTCGGGAAAAGCTGAATCGCCGATGAACGGTCACCAGGACCACCAATAAGGCTATGACCAGCAGGTTCTCCGCCAGCCAGTCGCTGCGTTTTATCGGCGCAATGGCCAGCCACCCCCACACCACGCAGAACGCCAGGAGCAGGGACCGTTCATAGCGACGATGCAGCTCAACGGTTGGCATCGCGTCGTGCCTCACTCTTTATCCGTGCGCTGGCCCGGCAGCAGGGCGCCCAAGACCTGCTTGGCGGTCTCCACCACGATGCCTCGCTCGTTCGGGTCGCCCTGGAGCAGGGTCGAGGCAAACTTTTTCGCCTGTTCCAGCTTGATGTGCGGCGGCAGCGGTGGCACATCGGGGTCGGTGCGAAACTCGATCAGCACCGGACGACCCGCCGCCAGCGCGGTTTCCCAGGCCGTGGCCACGTCGTCCTCGTGCAGCACCAGGATGCCCTTCAAGCCAATGGATTCGGCAAACAGGTGATAGGGCACGTCGGGGATGTCCTGGGAGGCGGCGAATTTCGGATCGCCCTCCATGACCCGTTGTTCCCAGGTGACCTGGTTCAAATCCCGATTATTGAACACCGCGCAGATCCAGGTGCCATTGGCCCAGGTACGCCAGTATTTGGCGACGGTGATCAGCTCGGCCATGTTGTTCATCTGCATGGCGCCATCGCCCACCAGGGCGATCACCGGCCGCTCCGGATGACAGAACTTCGCCGCGATGGCGTAGGGCACGGCCGCGCCCATTGACGCCAGGCCACCGGACAGCGAACACATCATGCCGCGCCGGATCTTGAGGTCCCGGGCGTACCAGTTGGCGCAGGAGCCGGAATCGCAGGTGATGATGGCGCGCTCCGGCAGCCGGGGCGACAGTTCGAAGGTGACGCGCTGCGGATTGATCGGCTTGGCAGGGACCAGGGCGCGTTTTTCCAGGGTCCGCTCCCAGCGTTCGCGCCAATGCTCGATCTTCTTGCGCCAGGCGCGGTCGGGTTTTTCTTCGATCAGCGGCAGCAGGGCGCGCAGGGTGTCGACGCTGTCGCCGTGCAGGCTGATCTCCATGGGATAGCGCAGGCTTAGCATGTCCGCCTGAATGTCGATCTGTACGCCCCGGGCCTGGCCTTCAGGGGGCAGGAACTCGGCGTAGGGGAAGCCGGAACCGATCATCAGCAGGGTGTCGCAGCCGGCCATCAGGTTGTCGCTGGGCTCAGTGCCGAGCAGGCCGATGGTGCCCGTGACCCAGGGCAGATCATCCGGTACGGCGGCCTTGCCCAACAGCGCCTTGGCCACGCCGGCGCCGAGTTTCTCGGCAATGGCGATCACTTCGTCGGTGGCGTGCAGCGCTCCGGCACCGACCAGGATGGCGACTTTCTTGCCGGCATTGAGGACCTCGGCGGCCTTGCGCAGGTCCTCTTCGTAGGGGACGACGCTGGGCTTGCGGTAACCGACGCCGGAGTGAACCGTACCGTGCTTGTGGCGTGGCGCGGTGTATTCCATGTCCTGGAGATCGTTTGGCAGGATCAATGCCGTGACCCGGCGCTCGCCCACTGCCGTACGTACGGCGCGGTCCAACAGGTGGCGCACCTGGGCGGGCACACTGGCTTGCTGCACGAATGCTCCGGCCACGTCCTTGAACAGGCTGACCAGGTCCAGTTCCTGCTGGTAATGCCCGCCTAGCGCGGCGCGCGCCTGCTGGCCGCTGATGGCGAGCACTGGCATGTGGTCCATCCGGGCGTCGTAGAGGCCGGTCACCAAGTGGGATGCGCCGGGCCCGGAGGTGGCGATGCAGACGCCCAGCTCACCGGTGAACTTGGCGTGGGCGCAGGCCATGAAGGCGGCCATTTCCTCGTGGCGGGCCTGGATGAAGCGGATTTTTCCCTGGGCGCGGTTCAAGGCGCCAAAGACGCCGTTGATGCCATCGCCCGGATAGCCATAGATACGGCGAACCCCCCATTCGTAAAGACGTTCCACCAGAAAATCACCGACGGTCATGCTCATGCCTGTCCCTCGTTTCAGGCTGCGGTCGCTTGGCGCGACGTACAGCGGTTGACGTTCATACAGGACTTGACCGGCGTATGCCGTCCAAGGTTTCGATTTTTTCAAGGGCGCGGACCTGTGGTCGGGGGCGGCTCCCGCAGGGGCTGTGTCAGCTTGCGAATGCCAGGCGCAACTCGGCGCACAAGCCGCCGCCGTCGCGGTTGCTCAGGGTCAGTGAGCCGCCCATGGCGATCGCCAATTGCTGGGCGATGGCCAAGCCCAGGCCGGTGCCGCCGGTTTCCCGGTTGCGTGAACTTTCCACCCGATAGAACGGCTTGAGCACTTCGGCCAGTTCCTGCTCGTTGATCCCGGGGCCGCGGTCCAGTACCTGAATCGCCAATTGCCCGTTGTCGGCGAGCTGCACATGGATCTGCGCCGAGCCACCGAACTTCAGGGCGTTGTCCACCAGATTGACCAGCACCCGCCGCAGGGCATGGGGACGGGTGTCGATGACGGCGGCGTTTTTCCCGGTCAATTGCACGTCCTTGCCCGTGTCCTGGTAGTCGAACGCCAGGCTGTCGAGGAACGCATCCAGGCTGATCCGGCAACTGGCTTCGGTGGCGCCGTGGATGCTGCGGGCATAGGCCACACCTTCACGCACCAGGTGCTCCATTTCGTTCAAGTCGCTCCACAGCTTGTCTTTCTCGATCCCCTCGTCCATGAATTCAGCGCGCAGCTTCATACGCGTGATGGGGGTCTGCAAGTCGTGGGAAATCGCCGCCAGCAACTGCATGCGCTCCTTGAGGTAGGCAGCGATGCGGTCCTGCATGGCGTTGAACGCTTTGGCGGCATGCACCACTTCGGTCGGGCCTTTCTCGTCCAGGCGCACGCTGTGGGCGTTAGGATCGAGGGTTTCCACCGCCTCGGCCAGTCGGGTCAATGGGCCGACGGCGAGGCGCACGGCCAGCCAGGTGCAGCCGATCAAAAGCGCCAACTGCCCCAGCAACACCATCGGCAGCCAGGGGGAGAGGGGCGTCATTGCCGGGCGTACGTCGATGGTCAGCGGATTTCCGTCCCCCAGGCGCAGGTGCGCCTGATAGTGCATTTTCGGTCCGGGAATCTGTTTGAAGGTCAGGCCGTAGGCCTGGCCGATGGCTTCCTGGATCGAACTGACCGAGATCGGCGCGTCGGCAAGGTCCATCGGTTGTCCGGGCTGGCCTTCGTCGAGCAGGTAGCCATAGTTGCGCCGGGCGAGTTTCGGCAGCCAGGCCGGGCGTTCGGCGGCAGGCAGACGGTCAAGAATGGCGACGGAGGTCGAGACGTCGGTTTCCAGGTTGCCGAGCATGGTCGACTTGGCGCTCTGGTAGCGCTCGTAATACTGGACGCCGAAGGACAGCCCCTGGGCCAGGATCAGGCCGACCAGGAAGATCAGCGACAGCCTCGAGGCCAGCGTACGCGGCCAGCGCAACGACAGGTTCATACCGAGGCCTCGAGGATCTCCACCGGCAGCGAGAACACGTAGCCTTCGCTGCGCACGGTCTTGATGTAGGCCGGCTCTCGCGCGTCGTCCAGCAGGCGCTGGCGCAGGCGACTCACCAGCAAATCGATGGAGCGATCGAACAGGTCGGCGTCCCGGCCCTGGGTGAGGTTAAGCAACTGGTCGCGGTTGAGCACCCGTTGCGGATGATCGAGGAAGACTCGCAACAAACGATATTCGGCGCCGCTCAAGGCAACCATGGTGCCGTCGGTGTCCAGCAGGTGGCGGGCGGTGGTGTCCAGGCGCCAGCGCCCGAACGCCAGCAGGCGACCGCTTTCGGTGACCACCAGGTTGGGCGGCAGCATGCGGGTGCGGCGCAGCACGGCATTGATGCGGGCCAGCAGCTCACGGGCGGCGAAGGGCTTGACCAAGTAATCGTCGGCGCCCATTTCCAGGCCGATGATGCGGTCGGTTTCGTCGTTGCGCGCGGTGAGCATCAGTACCGGCGTGGCCTTGTGCTTGCCGGCACGCAGCTCCCGGCACAGCACGAGGCCGTCGTCACCGGGCATCATGATGTCCAGCACGATCAGGTCCACCGGGGTCGTTTCCAGGAAGGCGCGCATTTGCCGGCCATCGGCAACGACAGTGGTGCGCAGACCGTTCTTTTTCAGGTAGTTGCCAACCAGCTCTCTGATCTCGCGATCGTCATCCACTATCAACACGTGATCGACATGATCCATGGTGTCCAGCTCCTCGGCGTTTCGTTGTGAGCAGTCTACAGGCACCGGCTGGCCTGGCTCGCGGCGGTTTGTATTGCAGTGTATCTGGCGCGCGACGGATACACAGCGATGCAAAAAGCCACCTGGCTCGATACAGGCGCGATACCTGCGCGGCATTCAATGGCGTCCATCGAGGCAACACAACAGGCCTCGGCAGGTAAACCCATTGAATCGAGGAATCGCCATGAACAGCAAAGCCATCTACGCCGCCTGCCTATTCGCTGCACTGAACATTTGCACACTGTCGGCCCGGGCCGAAAGCAACGTGCAGGCGCAAACCTACGCCTACGGCACCCACCTGGACATCCAGAAAGTGCTGTCCCTCAGCGAAGACACCGAGCCGACCTGCGGCGTGGTCAACGCCCACATGACCTACCTGGATTCGGCAGGCCACAAGCAGGTGTTGGACTACCGCAAGTTTTCCGACAACTGCAGCAACCAGAACTGACCTGCTTTTGTGGCGAGGGAGCTTGCTCCCGCTGGGGCGCGAAGCGGTCCCTTTATTTTCCTGACGTACCCAGTTGTCAGGTCGATTTCGGGGGCTGCTGCGCAGCCCAGCGGGAGCAAGCTCCCTCGCCACAGGGTCTATGTCAGCTTATTATTTTGAGGTGTTGCCATGCTTCTGATCGCTTTTCTCGGCGGGATCCTGACGATCCTCAGCCCCTGCATTCTTCCGGTGGTGCCGTTTCTGTTTGCCCGGGCCGATCGCTCCCGTGGCTCGGTGCTGCTGACCCTTGGCGGCATGGTGCTGACGTTTGCCTTGGTCTCCAGCCTGGCGGTGGTCAGCAGCGAGTGGGTGCTGCGTGCCAGCAGCGTTGGCCGGCAAGTCGCCTTGGTGGTGATGGTGGTGTTTGCCTTGTCGCTGATCTTCAGTCGGGTCGGCACCTGGCTGGCGCGACCGCTGGTCAGCCTGGGCAATCGCCTGGACGCCGGCGCCGGGCGGATGGCCGGGCCTGTGGCTTCAGTGCTGATCGGGGTCGCCACCGGGTTGCTCTGGGCACCGTGCGCCGGACCGATCCTCGGGGTGATCCTGACCGGGGCCATGCTGCACGGCGCCAGCGCACAAACCAGTCTGCTGCTGCTCGCCTACGGCCTGGGCAGTGCCTTGTCCCTGGGGACGCTGATCCTGGCCGGGCGCGGGCTGGTCGGACGCCTGAAACTCTCGCTGCCGATCACCACCTGGCTGCGCCGGGGAACGGGAGCGGTGGTGTTGCTGGCGGCCGTGGCGATTGGCACCGGGGCGGATGACCGCTTGTTGGCGGCGACTTCCTCCCAACAATCGGTCACCTTGGAAAAAAGCCTGCTGGAAAACGTGCCCAAGGCCATCGACTATGTGGTGAGCAAGGCTGGCGCAAGTTCCATGCCGGCCCTCGAATCCCAGGGCACCATGCCTGCGCTGGACGGCGCGGTGCAATGGCTGAACTCACCCCCGCTGAGCAGCGAATCACTCAAGGGCAAGGTGGTGCTGGTGGACTTCTGGACCTACGACTGCATCAACTGCCAGCACACCTTGCCCTATGTGAACGGTTGGGCGAAGAAGTATGAAAAGGACGGGCTGGTGGTGATCGGTGTCCACACCCCGGAATACGGCTACGAGAAGATCATCGACAACGTCCGTGAGCAGGTACGCAAACTGGACATCCACTACCCGGTGGCGATCGACAATCAGTATGCGATCTGGCGCGCCTTCAACAATCAGTATTGGCCGGCCCATTACTTCATCGATGCCAAGGGGCAGGTGCGCTACAGCCATTTTGGCGAAGGGCGCTACGGCGAGCAGGAGCAGGTGATCCAGCAGTTGTTGCAGGAGGCCAAGGCAGGCCAGTGATACCTGTGGCGAGGGAGCTTGCTCCCGCTGGGGCGCGAAGCGGCCCCTTTATTTTCCTGACGCACCCAGTTGTCAGGTCGATTTCGGGGGGGGCTGCTGCGCAGCCCAGCGGGAGCAAGCGCCCTCGCCACAAAAGCTCACATAGGCACATGTCGGTGCAGCGGTGCTGGCCCCTTGCTCATTTGCATAGGATCAAACTTCTTTTCTTTCAGAAAGTTGGGCGACAAACCTATGCGTATTTCTATGTGGGTCGTGGCGACGTTTCTCTTGGCCGCCGTTTCGCTTGAGGTCCAGGCCAGGGCGCTGACGCAAAACCAGCAGTCGGTGTGCCGCTGGGGTTCGGACATCGCGGCAGGGGCGCAGGCGTCGAAGCTTTCCGGCGTCAGCCTGTACGGCGCGCGCAAGAAGCTGCAAGTGCGCAAGTTTCCCCGGCCCTGGATGCGCATGACCGCCCTGGGCATTACCGAGCAGACCTACAACAGCGCCTCGCGTCTCAAGCCGGCCGCAGTCAAGCAGACCTACTACGAACAATGTGTCCGTCATGAACTGGCGCGACGATAGGCCCTCAGGCCGGGCTGCGGCCCGGCATTTCGATGCCATGCAGGTTTACCCGTCGATACAGGGTCGCCCGGGAAATGCCCAGGGCCCGGGCAGCAGCGGTGGGTTTCCAGCGGTGGCGCACCAAGGCATCGAGCAGTGCCTGGCGTTCCGGGCTGGCGCTCG
Source organism: Pseudomonas sp. NFACC46-3 (assembly GCF_900114515.1). Classification (NCBI taxonomy): domain Bacteria; kingdom Pseudomonadati; phylum Pseudomonadota; class Gammaproteobacteria; order Pseudomonadales; family Pseudomonadaceae; genus Pseudomonas; species Pseudomonas sp. NFACC46-3. Next base: position 186,341 of record NZ_FOTH01000005.1, on the reverse strand, counting down.
GCTCCGGCCCGTGATCGGCGGCGTCCGTGTGGTGCATTGACTCGGGCAGGTGGCTGAGTTGGACCACGCTGGCTTCGCACACCGCGCACGCATAGCGCAGCACATGGCGCAACTGGCGCACATTGCCCGGCCAGTGATAACCGAGCAGGCATTCCAGCGCCGCGCCGCTCAGTTGCACTGTTGCCCCGCAGAGCGCCGACTCCTCGGCGAGAATTCGATTGATCAACGCCAGCCGATCGCTGCGTTCGCGCAACGGTGGTAGCTGGAAACGCGCACCACCGAGGCGGAAATACAAATCCTCACGAAATTCGCCAGCGGCCACCAGGGTCTCCAGGTCGCGGTGAGTGGCGCAGATCACCTGGATGTCCACGGCCTTGCGGCGGGAGGCGCCCAGTGGCGCCACTTCACCCTCGGCCAATACGCGTAGCAGGCGGGTCTGCAAGGCCAGGGGCATGTCACCGATCTCATCGAGGAACAAGGTGCCGCCATCGGCCTGTTGCAGCAGGCCCTGCATGCCTTTGGCCGAGGCGCCGGTGAAGGCGCCGGCGACGTAGCCGAACAATTCGCTTTCGATCAGGCTTTCGGGAATAGCGGCGCAATTCAACGCCACGAAAGGGCGATCACGGCGCTGGCTGGCCTGGTGCAACTGCCGGGCGAATACTTCCTTGCCGGAACCGGTTTCGCCCTGGATCAGCACCGGCAGGTTGCGATCCTTGACCCGCACCGCCAGGCGCAGGCTGTCGGCCAGGCGTGGATCGATTTCCAACGGGGTCATCGCCACCCGCGAACGTGAACTGGCCCGCTGGCGTGGCGCGCTCAAGCGCCCGTGCATGGTGTGATCGAGCGAGCAGAGGCTTTCGTCCCGGGCACGGTGCAGCAACTGCTGGTCGAACACCTGGCCGATGTGTTGCGGCAACTGCCCGTAATGCTGCAGCAGGTATTGGCGGGCGGCCGGGTTCAGGGCTTGCAGGCAACCGTCGTCGTCCCAGGCGAACAGGAAGTCCGGCTGGCTGTCGACGTAGCCGGCGTTGCGATGGGCCCGCAGCACCCAGTAACCCTGGGCGCTGCTCATGAAAAACGCCTGTTCGATCTCCCGGGCGCTCTGCACCACCATTTGCCGGATCAGGTGCTGCGAGCGCCGATCATCCGGCGAGCGCACCGCCGAGACGTCCAGCACCCCGAGCAATTCTCCCTGGGGGTCGAAGACCGGTGCGGCGGAGCAGGTCAGGCCAATGAACGCCGCCCGGAAATGGTCGCGCTTGTGCACCGTCACCGGGGCCTTGGCCGTGAGCACTGCCGCCACGCCGCAGGTGCCTTCCTCGCCCTCCGACCAACAGGTGCCCAGGTACAGCCCGGCCTTGCGGCAGTCATTGCGAATCGTGGTTTCCACCCGATAGTCGATGGTCTGGCCCTGGGCATCGGTCAACAGCACGCAGTAGTCGGCATCGCGGACCCGGCCATGGAGGCGGGCCACTTCTTCGCTGGCGATATTGAGGAACAGCTCGGAGCGCTCGCGGCATTGCTTGAGCACGTCCTGGGAGAGGATGCGCGGACCCTGCAGCGAACCGGGGTCCAGGTGATGTTGCTCCAGGGAGCGACGCCAGGAGTCGAGGATCAGGTCCGGGACCGGCAGTTGTGGCAATTGGTTCGCGTTTTTCACCACGCGGCTGACGCAATCCACGTGCGCCCGGGAATGAGCGGAAAGCATAGGGGCCTCCGATTCAGCTTCTTATCGTTGTGCGCACATTAAGCGCCGTTCGCCGGGTGCAGACAAGCTCGACGGGTTCTTCGGGTGGTGTGAGACGCCACGTCTCAGGGTCTCGCCGCAACCTCGTGCAGCCTGACATGGAGCGTCTCACCGGGGCTTGGTTCGCGTCATCGAAAATCCCATGAAGGGCCGCTCTGGCCCGGGCTTTGAGCCGGTTTTTTTCACAACTGGCACCACCCTTGCTCTACCCCTGGAGCCCGCTCGACGGGTCATCCAATAATAACAACGAGGTGTCTATGGTTTCCTGCCCAGGCCGTGTGCCTGCTCTCTCCACGGTGGCGTCATGAGTCGCCGGCCATTGACCGTGGGCATCATCGCCAATCCCGCATCGGGCCGTGACGTGCGGCGCCTGACCGCCAATGCCGGGCTGTTTTCCAGCACTGACAAGGTCTCGGTGATCCAGCGCTTGCTGGCCGCTTTCGGCGCCACTGGCGTCGAACAGGTGTTGATGCCCACCGACATGATTGGCATGGCCGCCGCCGTGCTGAAGAACAGCCACAGCCGCCAGGCTCGCAGCAGCCACTGGCCGGCCCTGGAGTTCCTCGACCTGACCTTGCGCCAGACCGTCGAAGACACCCGTCGGGCCGCACGCCTGATGGCCGAGCGCGAGGTGGCGTTGATCGCCGTACTTGGCGGCGACGGCACCCACAAGGCGGTGGCCGCCGAAGTGGGGGACATCCCATTGCTGACCCTGTCCACCGGCACTAACAACGCCTTTCCCGAACTGCGCGAGGCCACCAGTGCCGGCCTGGCCGGAGGGTTGTACGCCAGTGGCCGAATCCCGGACTCGATCGGCTTGCGCCGCAACAAGCGCTTGTTGGTCTGTGATGCCGGACGTGGCCTGCGCGAAGTCGCCCTGGTGGACGTCGCCGTGTCGTCGCTGCGGTTTGTCGGCGCCCGGGCCATCAGTCGGGCACAGGACCTGGCCGAAGTCTTCGTGACCTTCGCCGAACCGCAATCCATTGGCCTGTCGGCGCTGTGCGGCTTGTGGTTTCCGGTTTCACGCCAGGCCCCGGGTGGCGCCTGGATGCGCCTGGACCCGCAATCCCCCGAAGCGCTGCTGGTGCCGCTCGCGCCGGGGCTGTTGCAGGGCTGTGGCGTGCTCGCCGCCGGCCCCCTGGAACCCGGTGTCGCCCATGGCCTGTCGCTCTCCAGCGGCACTCTGGCCCTGGACGGCGAGCGGGAAATCGAATTCAACGCGCAGGACCGGCCCACGGTCACCCTCGATGCCGGCGGGCCGCTGAGCATCGACGTCAATGCGGCGCTGGCCTACGCCGCGCAACACCGTTTGCTGGCCATCGGCCGCGAACACCCGCAACACCCTCTGAATCTTCAAGAAGACACCCCAGGAGAATAAAAATGTCGACACCGCTCACCCACGATCAACTGCTGCACGCCTACCAGGTGATGCGCACCATCCGCGCCTTCGAAGAGCGCCTGCACGTGGAGTTCGCTACCGGCGAAATTCCCGGTTTCGTCCACCTCTATGCCGGCGAAGAAGCCTCGGCCGCCGGCGTCATGGCCCACCTGGGTGATGACGATTGCATCGCGTCCAACCACCGTGGTCACGGCCATTGCATCGCCAAGGGCGTGGACGTCTACGGGATGATGGCCGAGATCTACGGCAAGAAAACCGGCGTCTGCCAAGGCAAGGGCGGCTCGATGCACATCGCCGATTTCGAGAAAGGCATGCTCGGCGCCAATGGCATTGTCGGAGCCGGCGCGCCCCTGGTGGTCGGCGCGGCTTTGGCGGCCCGGCTCAAGGGCACCGACAGCGTCGCCGTGGTGTTTTTCGGCGACGGTGGCTCCAACGAGGGCGCGGTGTTCGAAGCCATGAACATGGCCTCGGTGTGGAACCTGCCGTGCCTGTTCATCGCCGAAAACAATGGCTACGCCGAAGCCACCGCCTCCAATTGGTCAGTGGCCTGCGATCACATCGCCGACCGCGCCGCCGGGTTCGGCATGCCCGGAGTGACGGTGGATGGCTTTGACTTCTTTGCCGTGCATGAAGCCGCCGGGGCCGCCGTCGAACGCGCCCGTGCCGGGGAAGGGCCGTCGCTGATCGAGGTCAAGCTGACCCGCTACTACGGCCACTTCGAGGGCGACGCTCAAACCTATCGGGCGCCCGACGAGGTCAAGCATTTTCGCGAGAACCAGGACTGCCTGATGCAGTTCCGCGAGCGCACCACTCGGGCCGGCTTGCTCACCGTCGAGCAGTTGGACCAGATCGACAAGGAGGTGGACATGCTGATTGAAAACGCCGTGTACAAGGCCAAGTCCGATCCCAAGCCCTCCGCGGCGGACCTGCTGACCGACGTCTACGTCAGCTATCCCTGAACGCCCCCCTGAATAACAACAATAGAGAATCCCATCATGGCGAGAAAAATCAGCTATCAGCAGGCAATCAACGAGGCCTTGGCCCAGGAAATGCGCCGCGACTCCAGCGTCTTCATCATGGGTGAGGACGTGGCCGGTGGCGCCGGCGCACCCGGTGAAAACGACGCCTGGGGCGGCGTGCTCGGCGTTACCAAGGGGCTTTACGACCAGTTCCCCGGACGCGTGCTGGACACGCCGCTGTCGGAAATCGGTTACGTCGGCGCGGCGGTCGGGGCCGCCACCTGCGGCGTGCGCCCGGTGTGCGAACTGATGTTCGTCGACTTTGCCGGGTGCTGCCTGGACCAGATCCTCAACCAGGCGGCGAAGTTTCGCTACATGTTCGGCGGCAAGGCCTCCACGCCCCTGGTGATCCGCACCATGGTTGGCGCCGGCCTGCGCGCCGCCGCCCAGCATTCGCAGATGCTCACGTCCTTGTGGACGCACATTCCGGGACTGAAAGTAGTGTGCCCATCGTCGCCTTACGACGCCAAGGGCCTGCTGATCCAGGCGATCCGCGACAACGACCCGGTGATCTTCTGCGAGCACAAATTGCTCTACAGCATGCAGGGCGAGGTGCCGGAAGAGCTCTACACCATCCCCTTTGGCGAGGCCAATTTCCTGCGCGACGGCAAGGACGTGACCCTCGTGTCCTACGGGCGCACCGTCAACACCGCCATGGACGCCGCGCGGAGCCTGGCCGGGCGTGGCATCGACTGCGAAGTCATCGACCTGCGCACCACCAGCCCGCTGGACGAGGACAGCATCCTCGAAAGTGTCGAGAAGACCGGGCGCCTGGTGGTGATCGATGAGGCCAACCCACGCTGTTCCATGGCCACCGATATTTCGGCGCTGGTGGCGCAGAAAGCCTTTGGCGCGCTCAAGGCGCCGATTGAAATGGTCACCGCGCCGCACACCCCGGTGCCGTTCTCCGATTCGCTGGAAGACCTGTACATCCCTGACGCGGCGAAGATCGAACAAGCCGTGCTCAACGTGATCGAGTGGAGCAAGCGCTGATGAGCCAGATTCATACCTTGACCATGCCCAAGTGGGGCCTGTCGATGACCGAGGGCCGGGTCGATGCCTGGCTCAAGGAGGAGGGCCAGGCCATCACCAAGGGCGATGAAGTGATGGACGTCGAGACCGACAAGATCTCCAGCAGTGTCGAAGCGCCGTTTTCCGGAGTCCTGCGCCGCCAGATCGCCCGGCAGGACGAAACCCTGGCGGTCGGCGCCTTGCTCGGCATCGTGGTCGACGGCGAAGCCAGCGATGCCGAGATCGACGCGGTCATCGAACAGTTCCAATCGACCTTTGTGCCCGGCGATGCGGCCGACGAAGACAGTGGGCCGAAACCGCAGAAAGTCGAATTGGATGGCCGCTTGATCCGCTATTTCGAGCGCGGCGAGGGCGGTACGCCGTTGTTGCTGGTGCATGGTTTCGGCGGCGACTTGAACAACTGGTTGTTCAACCATGAGGCGTTGGCGGCCGGGCGCCGGGTCATTGCGCTGGACCTGCCGGGCCATGGTGAGTCCGGCAAGGTCTTGCAACGGGGCGATCTGGATGAGTTGAGCGGCGTGGTGCTGGCCTTGCTCGATCACCTGGACATCAACGCTGTGCACCTCGTCGGGCATTCCATGGGCGGCGCCGTGTCGCTGAACACGGCACGGCTGGCGCCCCGGCGGGTGCGTTCCCTGACCTTGATCGGCAGCGCCGGGCTGGGTTCGGAGATCAACGGCAGCTACCTGCAAGGTTTTGTCGAAGCGGCCAACCGCAACGCCCTCAAGCCGCAACTGGTGCAACTGTTTTCCAATGCCGAACTGGTCAACCGGCAAATGCTTGACGACATGCTCAAGTACAAGCGCCTGGAGGGTGTGGACGCCGCGTTGCAACAGCTGTCCTCGAGGTTATTCGCCGATGGCCGCCAGCAAACCGACCTGCGCGAAGTGGTACAGGCCGGCCAGGTGCCGACCCTGGTGGTCTGGGGCAGCGACGACGCGATCATTCCAGTGACCCACAGCGAAGGATTGAGCGCACAGGTCGAGGTGCTGCCCGGTCAGGGTCACATGGTGCAGATGGAAGCGGCCGAACAGGTCAACTCGTTGATCCTGGCATTCATTGAGCAGCACTGATCAAGCGGGCGGCGAGGTGATTCGTCGCCCCAACAAAACTTCTGGAGGCAACGTCATGAACGTTTCAATCAAGCCGACCCGCAGCATGCGCGCCGCTGTCTGGCATGGCCGCAACGACATCCGCGTCGAAGACGTGCCACTGCCGGTTTCGCCGCCCGCCGGTTGGGTGCAGATCCGCGTGCAATGGTGCGGCATCTGCGGCTCCGACCTGCATGAATACGTGGCCGGGCCGGTGTTCATCCCGGTGGACGCGCCACACCCGCTGACCGGGATCAAGGGCCAGTGCATCCTCGGTCATGAGTTCTGCGGCGAGATCGTCGAACTGGGCGCCGGTGTCGAAGGCTTCAGTGTCGGTGAACCGGTGGCGGCGGACGCCTGCCAGCACTGCGGCACCTGCTATTACTGCACCCACGGCCTCTACAACATTTGCGAGAACCTGGCCTTCACCGGGCTGATGAACAACGGTGCGTTCGCGGAACTGGTCAACGTGCCAGCCAACCTGCTTTACAAACTGCCCGCCGATTTCCCGGCCGAGGCCGGCGCGCTGATCGAGCCGTTGGCGGTGGGCATGCATGCGGTGAAAAAAGCCGGGAGCCTGCTGGGCCAGAACGTCGTGGTGGTCGGCGCCGGGACCATCGGCCTGTGCACCATCATGTGCGCCAAGGCCGCCGGGGCGGCCCAGGTGATCGCCCTGGAAATGTCCGGTGCCCGCAAGGCCAAGGCCCTGGAAGTCGGGGCCAGTCATGTGATCGATCCGAACGAATGCGACGCCCTGGCCGAAGTCCGCCGCCTGACCGGTGGCCTGGGGGCCGATGTCAGTTTCGAGTGCATCGGCAACAAGCACACCGCCAAACTGGCCATCGACCTGATCCGCAAGGCCGGCAAATGTGTGTTGGTGGGCATTTTCGAGGAACCGAGCGAGTTCAACTTCTTTGAACTGGTCTCCACCGAGAAGCAAGTGCTTGGCGCGCTGGCTTACAACGGTGAGTTCGCCGATGTGATTGCCTTCATCGCCGACGGACGCCTGGACATCTCGCCGCTGGTGACCGGGCGCATCCAGTTGGAGGAGATCGTCGGGCAGGGCTTCGAGGAACTGGTGAACAACAAGGAACACAACGTGAAGATCATCGTGTCTCCTGCACGGATCTGAGAGCGCCCGGGTGGGCGATTTGGCGATGGCCGGCAGCGGCCATCGCATTTTTTCAGGTATAAGCCAGCAGGCGGCCGCAGCAGATCACCGCGATCCATAGCGCCATCGACACCAGCGCCTGGATTTTGGCCAGGCCGGGTGCCTTGTGGCCGATATTCCATTGCTGGACGCCGCGGTAGGTTCCAACGTGGAACACCAGGGCGTTGAGGCCCGCCGTCGCGATCAGGCAGAGCTTGAGGACGAAGACGTCGTTGCCGGCAAAATCATGGGGGTGCGCGCTGAACATCATCAGCCCGGCAGGCACGATCAGCAGCAGGGCCGCAATGGCCCAGGTCAGCAGATGACGGGCCAGGGCAGTCACGGCGATGCCCTTGGATAGCCCCAGGATACGCAGGTCGAACATCACCACCGCGCCCACCAGCACCGAAAAGCCGATGATGTGCACGACTTCCACCAGCGGGTAGAGCCACAGCTCGCTGCGCATGGCCAGCGCCAGGGATGAATCCCCCAGTTGGTCCATCCAGCCTTGGGTCGCGCCAGCCTGGGAGGCCTGCATCAGCGCAACTCGGTGGTCTTGTCGTCGATGGTGATGCGTTCGGCGCGCAATTCGTCGGGTTTGTTGCGGTTTGTATAGCCGACCACGGTGGCCCGGTTACCCGCTTTGAGCATGTCTTTGGTCAGGCCCCGATTCTCCATGCGTGACGGCGGGGCCAGCACGACGGTCCAGGTTTTGTCGGTGGTCTGCAGGCGCACGTAGCCATGGGGATGGGAGTAACCGGCTTCCTTGATGGTGCCGTCGAGTTCCAAGGGGGTGCTGGCGTCGTATTCACTCCAGCCGTGGTGAGCGAGTGCTGCCGTGGCCATCAGCATTGACGCCAAACCGATGCAACGAAGGATAACGTTCATGGCAAGGTTTCCTTTTGGGGGCGGTTCAACCAGACACGTAATTGCGCCAGACCCGCCGTTCATCGAGTTGAAGCCGCTGTTCCTCGTCCTTGCGCAACGGTCGGTCGCAGTCGAGAAAGAACTCATCGAGTTGTGGCGGCTCGACGTGGGTGGCGCTGAGCATGGTGTGGACCTGCCCACGATGATGGATCTGATGTTCGAACAGGTGCAACAGCAGCCGGTCGATTCGTTCGCGCACGACACCGTCGGCCCGCACCAGGTCGACGCAGCGGGCGAGGTCTGTTTCCCGCAGGGCTTCGCAGAACGCCACCAGCCGCTGGTCGGTTTGGGTTTGGCTTTGCTTCAGTTGGGCAAAGGCCAGGGTTTCAGAAAAGTCCTTTATCTGGCCGTCCCGGTCGCCTTCCAGAGCGGTGAGGTAATAACGGTCCACTTCCAGGATGTGGCACAGCGTGGCTTGGATGGACGGGAAGAACCCCGTGCGCGGCGCCGTGTAGTCTGCCTCGCTCAGATGCGCGCAGGCGCCGAGCAGTCTGTGGTTGGCCCATCGGTTGTTCAGGGCCTGGGCCAGGAAGTAATTCATGGAAAGCCTCATCGAAACGTTGTGGGAATGAGCTTGCTCGCGAAGAGGGACGGCACATCCAGCATAGCCGGCTCTGGCAGACCGCTACCGCGAGCAAGCCCTCTCCCACAGGGTGGGCTTGCGGGTTAGGCCGGACCTTAAAGCCCCACATCCGGCAACACCGGCCGATTGGCCATGGCCTTGGCCATGATCTGTTCCACGTACAGCCGGTCTTCCTCTGGCAAGGCCAGGCGCGGTGGGCGGGTGAGGGCGCTGCCGCGGCCGGCGATGGCTTCGCACAGCTTGATGCATTGCACCAGATCGGCGCGAGCGTCCAGGTGCAGGATCGGCATCAACCATTCGTAGATCGGCATCGCTTCGGCGAACCGTCCGGCGCGGGCCAGGCGGAAAATGGTCTCGCCTTCCTGCGGGAACACGTTGGACATGCCCGAGACCCAACCTTCGGCTCCCACGGCGAGGCTTTCCAGCACTACGTCATCGAGGCCGGCGAACAGCACGAAGCGGTCGCCGACTTCATTGCGCACGTCGATGAAGCGCCGGGTGTCGCCGGAGGAGTCCTTGAAACACACCACGTTGTCGCAATCGGCCAGGGAAATCAGGATGTCCGGTGTCACGTCATTCTTGTAGATCGGCGGGTTGTTGTAGACCATCAGCGGCACATCGGCATGCCGGGCTACGTAGCGGAAATGCTCGGCGGTCTCGAAGGGCTTGGAGCCATAGACCAGCGCCGGCATCAGCATTACCCCATCGACGCCGACCTTGCGCACTGCGTTGGCAACCTTGGCGGCTTGCACGCTGGTGAACTCGGCCACGCCGCAGATCACCGGCACGCGGCCGCGAGAGGCATCTACCGCGACTTCGGTCACGGCGATTTTTTCCTCGGCGCTTAAGGAGGTGTTTTCCCCCACCGAACCGCAGACCACCAGGCCGGAAACGCCATCACGGATGACGTTGGAAATCACTTGGTGGGTTTTTTCCAGATTGATGGAAAAGTCATCGTTGAATTGGGTGGTGACGGCAGGGAAGACGCCGCTCCAGTTGATGCGTTTGCTCATGGTTGTCTCCGGTGGTTAACGGTATGTGGCGAGGGGATTTATCCCCGTTGGGCCGCGAAGCGGTCCTGAAATCTGGCGACTCGGTGTATCAGTAGGAACCAGGGGGCTGCTTCGCAGCCCAACGGGGATAAATCCCCTCGCCACAGGGGTGTGTGCAAGTTGAAAGATCATGCGCCAGGCCAGGTGTCCGAAAGCCGATAGCCCTGGGGCCACGGATCGGCCGGGTCGAGCAACAGCTGATGGGTCCCGGTGATCCACGCCCGCCCGGCGATGCACGGGTAGATCGCCGGGCGTCCGGCCACGTCGGTCAAAGAGTCGATGCGGCAGTGGAATTCGGAGCCGATGATCGAGCGGCCGATAAAACGCTCGCCGACCTGCATCAAGCCCTTGGCGTGCAGCACCGCCATACGTGCCGAGCAACCGGTGCCGGTGGGAGAACGGTCGATCTTGCCGGGCTGGATCACCACGGCATTGGCGCCGGTGGCGATGCCGTTTTCCTGGACGATGGGCGCGGCGATCTGGCAGAACGAGATGTGCGACCAGTCGGGGTTCAGCGGATGCACGAAGCCCAATTGTTCGTTGGCGGCGCGGGTGATCTTCAAGCCCACGGCCACCAGCTCGGCGGCCTCAAAGGGGCGAATGGCAAAGCCCAGGCGCTGGGCGTCGACGATGACGAAGCTGTCGCCGCCGTAGGCGGTGTCCACCTGCAACGAGCCCAACCCCTCGACTTCGATCCAGGCATCGAGGCGGTCGGCGAAGGAGGGCACGTTCTTGATCTCGACCCGTTGCACCTTGCCGTCGCGGCAGTCGGCCACCGCTTCGATCAGGCCGCCGGGTGCTTCCAGCACCAGTCGGGTCTGGGGTTCGGTCATTGGCAGGATGCCGCTGTCCAGCAACACGGTGGCGACGCACAGCGAGTTGGAGCCGGACATCGGCGGGGTATCGGCCGGCTCCATGATGATCCACGCCATCTGCGCCCGCGGGTCCTTGGCCGGCACCAGCAGGTTGACGTGGCGGAACACGCCGCCACGGGGCTCGTTGAGGACAAAGTTGCGCAGGGTCTGGTCCTGGGCGATCCAGCGTGACTGTTCCCACACGGTGGCACCGGGTGGTGGGGCGACGCCGCCGACGATCACATCGCCGACTTCGCCTTCGGCGTGGCAACTGACTACATGGATGATTTTTGATGAGCGCATGGATCAAATCCTTGTGTTGTCTGGCCGGGCCTCATCGCGGGCCAGCTCGCCCCCACATTGAAATGCGGTCCCCTGTGGGAGCGAGCTTGTTCGCGATAGGGCCATCCGTTATTTCACCGACTTGAGAAACGCCGCCGTCTCCGGCTGCATCGGGTTGCCAATCACCTGGTCCGGCGGCCCGATTTCATGGACCCGGCCATTGCAAAAGAACGCCACGCGGTCGGACACGTCCCGGGCGAAGCGGATCTCGTGGGTCACCAGCACCATGGTCATGCCGTCTTCGGCGAGCATGCGCATGGTGTCCAGCACTTCACCCACCAGTTGCGGGTCCAGGGCCGAGGTGGCTTCGTCGAAGAGCATGTAGTCCGGTGACATCGCCAGCGCCCGGGCGATGGCCATGCGTTGCTGCTGGCCGCCGGAAAGCTTGCCTGGGAAGGCCTTGAGCTTGTCCCCCAGGCCCACATGCTCAAGCTGTTGCACCGCCAGTGCTTCGGCGTCCTGCTTGCTTTTGCCCAACACCTTGCGCGGCGCCAGCATCACGTTCTCCAGCACGGTCAGGTGAGGGAAGGCGTTCCATTGCTGGAAGACGATGCCGATCTTCTGCCGCAGGCGATTGAGGTCGGTGGCGCGGTCATGGACCTCGATGCCGTCCACGCGAATGTTGCCTTTCTGGATCGGTTCCAGGCCGTTGATGCACATCAGCAGGGTCGACTTACCGGAGCCGGAACCGCCGATGATCGACACCACTTCGCCCTTGTCCACCGTCAGGCTCACACCCTTGACCACTTCCAGGTCACCGAAGGATTTGTGCACGTTTTCGATCTCAATCATTTTCCTGCCACCTTCTTTCCAGGCGTGCGCCAAAGCGGGCGACCACCAGGCTCATGACGTAGTAAATGAGGCCCGCGATGCACAGCACCAGCAGGGGTTCCTGAATGCGCGTGACGATGGTTTGCGATGCCCGCAGCAATTCGACGATGCCGATCCACATCACCAGCGCGGTGTCTTTCATCACGCCCAGCACCAGGTTCAGCCAGCCGGGAAACGCCACCCGCGTGGCAATCGGCAGGACGATGAACCGCAGGTCCTGCACATAGCTCAGGCCCAGTGACCGACTGGCTCGACGGGTGCTCAACGGCACCGCCAGCACGCCACCGCGGACGATCTCGGTGAAGTAAGCCGCGGCATAGACGCCGAGGACGATGCAACCGACGGCGAAGGCGCTGAGGTTCAGGCCGGCAATGCTCTTGAGCGAGTTGAACAGCACGAACTGGATCAGCAGCGGCACGCTGCGGAACACGTCCAGCAACCAGGCCAACGGCAGGCTGGCCCGTGGCAACAACGCCCGCAACAGACCGAACAGCAACCCGGCCAGGGTGCCCAAAAGGATCGACCAGACGGTCAGTTGCAGCGTGACCCAGGCCCCTTCGAGCAAATACAGCAGGTCGTTAACGCTGAGGCTTGTAGAGAACATGACCCACGCTCCTCAATACCGAAACAGCCGCCAGGACAACAGCCGGGCCAACCCGACGATCAGCTTGGCGATCAGGTAATACAGCACCGCCGCGAGGGCGAAGTATTCGAAGGTGCGGAAGGTCTTGACGTTGTATTCCTGGGTGACACCGGTGAGGTCGTTGTTCAGGCCGACGACCACGCCCAGGGACGTCATCAACACCGCCCAGACCATCTGGTTGGTCAACGGGTAGAACACGATGCGCAACAGTTGCGGGACGATGATCATCCGGTACGCCTGGAAGGCGCTCATCCCCAAGGAGCGGGCGGCGCGCATTTGCGTACCGGGCACGGCCTTGAGACCGCCGCGAAAGTTTTCCGCCAGGTAGCCGGCGTTGTTGAAGGTGATCCCGGCCAGCAAGGCCAGCCAGGAACTGACGTGCAGCCCGAGGGAGCCGAGGCCGAAGTAGAGGATGTAGATCTGGAACAGCGAGGGCGTGTTGCGGGCGATGGACACCCAGCCATTGCCCACGCCCCGCAGCAAGCGATTCGGGGCCTGGCGCATTACCGTCAGCACCAGGGCGATCAGTACGCCGAAAATCATCGACAGCGCAGCGGTCTCGAACGTCACCCAGGCCCCGGCGAGCATGTCGGGCAGGGCGCGCAAGGCCGGGCGCCATTGGAAGCTGTAGTCAAACATGGGGCTGGCTCCCGGTGCGGGTGGGTTGCAGCCACGTCGGCGGCTGGCCGGCGGTTGCGGCGGTACACGCGGCCTCGACGCATTCGGCAAGGGCGGCAAAGTGCACGCCGCGACCGACCAGGCCGGGTGCGTAGTGGGCGTATTTGCCGGAATTGGTCATCAGGGTGGTGGCGTGGGGCGGGATCACCGGTTCGCCCAACATGCACCAGCAGGTGTCGGTCACCAGCACTGCACCGAAGGTCTCGATGGCGGCCAGATACCCGGCTCTGCGCGCCTGTTCCAACACCGTCCGACCGCAGGTGATCGCCAGCACCACATACGGATGCTTGACCCGGCCCGCGCACAAGGTCGCGAGGGTGGCGAATTCACTGAGGGAGAAATGCGGATTGCCCAGGGACACCACGTCCACCCAGTTGTCCCGGGCGCTGTTGAGCTCACGCCAACTGGCAAGCAGGCCTGCGGCATCGACGCTTTCCTGCGCCAAGGTGACGTCGCGCTCCAGGACATCGGCCGGATCAAGGGCTTCGGGCGTCACCCCGGCGATGTGGAACAACGGCGCGGCGCTGGTGGTGGCGAACGCGGCGCCAAAGGCCTTGAGGTCGTCCAGGGTGGGCGCGGCGTGTTCCAGGCCACGTATCAACGGAATGCGCCGGCCCGCCAGGCCGCCGATGTGATAGCCCAGCAGCGGATAGAAACTGTCATCGACGTGACCCAGCGCCGGCACGTCGACGATCAGCCGGGCCTTGCGCGGGTCGTCGAGATGGCAGCCGGTCAACGGCGCTCGCCCGCACAGGGCAATGCAGATATCGAGGAAGTCCGGGTACTTCTGCGTACGCGCGCCCAGCACGCTGTTGGCGTAGACCACGGCGTTGGATTCAGCCCAGACGATTTGTTCGCCGGCCTTTGGCGCGGTGTCCAGCAGGTAGGGGGCGCAGGTGAAACTCAGTTGCGCACCCATCGCCATGTAGGCATCGCCCAAGGCACTGGCCGGCTCGCCCAAGGCCGGATCGACACCCAGTTCCCGCCAGCGCCGCTGGTCCACGGAGATGGAGTTGAGCGTGGTGGGGACGCGAACCTTTGCCCCCCACTGCACCAGTTGCTCGGCAAAGCGCAGGCTGGCTGGACCTGTGTAGATGCAGCCGTCGATGTGGGCCTGGGTCACGTCCAGCAGTTGCGTGGCGCCCTGGATCTCGGCCATGCGCAGCACGATCTGCATCGCCACTTGGGCAGCCTTGCCGTGGGTGCCGTCGAGCAATGCCCGGTCCTGTACGTTCAGCTCCAGGGTTGAGAAAGTGGACGGCTGCGGCGCTGCGTCGGAACCTTGCCAACCGTCGTTTGGGGGCCGGCCAGACAGTGTCAGGACGTCGCCTTCCAGGCGCACGAAACCCTGGCCGCGCAGCCCATTGAAGGCCTCATGCCCCACGCACAGCACCGGCAGCGAGCGTTGGAAAATCACCTGCGCCACCAGCACGCCCAGGGTCAGGATTTCATCGGCTTCGGCGAGCACCAGGGCCGCGGGCGCGTGGCCGTTGCTGATCAGTTCCATCAAGACGCTGCTGCCGGTGCAGGAGCCGCGTCCGCTGGGGATCGCCAGCACGCGCCCCGCCAGGCGCTGACCACTCAAGGGATGGTGGCGGTCGATGACTTCGCCGCTGGCTGGATCGACCCCGCCCCAGAAACTCAGCCCCACCTCGGCGAACAGCAGGGCGCCCTGGGCGGCACCCTCCACCAGGCTGCGGCCTTTCACACGGACAGGCGTGCTTGGCATGCGCCGATCCTCAGTAATAGACCTGGGGAACGGTCAGGTTGGCCGGCGGGATGTCGCTGCCCACCCATTTGACGAACAGTTCCTTGTAGCGACCCGTGCGCACCTGCTGGTTGACGAACAGGTTGAGGTAGTTGAGCAGGCCGTATTCGCTGCGCTTGGCACCGAGGGAAACGTAGTCGATGACGTAGGGCGCGTCACCGGCGATCTTCAGGCCCTTGTACTTGCCCGACTTGATGGTCGCGGCGGCCACGGTGTTGGTTACCACGGTGGCATCGATGTGCCCCTGGGCGACGGCCAGCAAGGTGTCGTTCTGCGACTGGTAGGCGCGGAAGCTGCCGCTGCCCCAACTCTTCTGGTCCTTCTCCAAGGCGATGGCTTCGTAGGTGCTGCTGGTATTGCCCAGGGCTTTGCCCTTGAGGTCGGCGTAGCTGTTGATGCCGGTGTTGTCGCGGGTCAGCACGACCATCTGGAAGGCGAAATAGGGCACGGTCAGGCCCACGGTCTTGGCTCGCTCCAAGGTGTCGGATGTGGAGGCGACGATGACATCGGCGCGACCGGACAGCAGCGCGGGGATTCGGTCGGAGAATGGGGTTTCCACCACTTCGGCATCTACACCGAGGACCTTCGCCAGATCGTTGCAATAGTCCACGTCGAATCCCGCCGGTTTATTGCTTTCGTCGCGAAAGCCCATCGGGGGGAAGTCCAGGGTCACGGCGCAACGCAGCTTGCCGGAGCCGACGATGTCGTCGAGCTTGTCGGCGTGGGCGGGGGCGATGAAAAGCGGGGTGAGGACAACGCTGAGGGCTACGGCCAATGCAGGGTTTTTCATAAATGCCTCGCTGTCGAATAAATGCGGTGAGATATCGTATTGAGGATTTCGTATACGATATTAGATAAGCAATCAGCGTGCCTGTTTCTGGTAGAGCCGCAGTAATGCCACCGGAGGGCTGGTCTAGAGGCTTTCATGCCGGGCGGTAACGAGTAGGGCAAGGGTGGTGCTGGCGCCAGGGTGTTACAGATGGGAGCACCCACGGGGCTCGATGCCCCATGAGGGAACAAGGGTCAGCGCTGATTCTCGCGATATTGGCTGGGGGACAGGCTGGTCAGGGCCCGGAACTGGCGGCTGAAGGCGCTGTGGTCGGTGTAACCGCAGCGCAGGGCGATCTCGGTGATCGGCAGGTTTTTGTCGAGTAACAGCCGCGAGGCTTCTTCCAGCCGTGCCTTGTGAATCATCTGTCGCGGCGTGAGTTGGAAGATGCGCTTGCAGTGCCGCTCCAATTGCGCAACCGACAATTCTGCAATGGCGGTCAGCTCGGCAAGGCTGATGGGGCGGGCGAAGTGCTGCTTGATATGGGCGTCCACCGCCGCCAGTTTGTGGAACGCCGGATGGCCCGATTGCGGCAGTTGCAGGTCGCGGGAAATACCGGCCAGGCCGACGATCTGGCCGTTTGGATCGTGCAGGGCGAGCTTGTGGGTCAGGCACCATACGGGTTGGTTGCCGTAATACAAATGCAGTTCGAGTTGGTCGGCCAGCTCCCGCCCGCTGGCCAGCACCCGGCGGTCCTGTTCGGTGTACAGCGGGCCGAAGCGCTCGGGGAACACCTGTTCGGCGGTGAGGCCGAGCAGGTCGCCGCTGTGTTTGAAACCGCAGCGGCGGGCCAGGGTCTGGTTGACGAAGGCGTAGCGGGCCTGCTTGTCCTTGATGAAAAACACCACGTCAGCGAGGGTGTCCAGCAGCGCGGAGATGGGCTGCAGGCTGCGCAGCAGGGTGTCGAGGTCGCAGGGGGCGAAGGGGGTGAGCGAGGGGTACATGGCCGGCGTTGTCTTTTTTGTGGGAGCGATGTCGGAGTGTCAATCGAAAATGCGCCGTCTGTCACGCCGCTATCGCGAGCAGGCTCGCTCCCACAGGGGATTGGGGTGAGTGCAGATCAGTCAGGTGGGTGGGGTTTCTTCCAGGGCCAGCAAGGTTTCGATTCGCGCCGGGCTGAAGGGCGGGCGGGGGGCGGGCGGTGTCCAGCCGAACAGGTGTTCCAGGGCGGCGCCGCACACTCGGCCCTGGCAGGCGCCCATGCCGCAGCGGCTTGCCAGTTTTGCTTCGCGCCAGTTTTCGTGGCCGACCAGTTCGCCGTACGGTACGTCTTCGCAGCGGCAGACCAGGGTGTCGCTGCGGGCCAAGGTCTTGAACCGTGGATCGAGGACGAAGGCCTGGTTCAATGCCCCGGCGAAACCCTGCCAACGTGCGCGGCGCGGCCACAGTTGCTGGGCCGCCGCGCTATTGCCGACGGCGGCATGGCCGGCGATGGCGCCTTCCACCAGCGCCAGTTCGCTGCCGCCGAAACCGGTGCATTCGCCTGCCGCATAATGTTCATGGCGAGTGGTCGCTTGCCAGGCGTCAACCGCCAGCGCCTGGTCTTCAACCGCGCAACCCAGGGCCTGGCCTAATTGGGTATTGGGAATGAGCCCGAAACCACAGGCGAGCCGGTCGCAGGCCAATTCAATCGTCTTGCCTTGCTGATGCAGGCGCACGCCCTCCAGCCGTTCCCGACCGAGCGCTTCCACCACGTGGGTGTCGGTGCGGTAGTGCCGGTCGAACAGACTGAACGATTGGAAAAACTTCCCCGGCCAGCGCGGCAGTTGTGCGGCGAAACCGGCGACGGCGCCGCGACGGGCCTGCTCGGCGATGCGCAGCACCTGTGCACCTTGATGCTTTGCCGTGGCGGCGCTGGCCAGCAGCAAGGGGCCGCTGCCGGCGATGACCAGCCGTTCGCCGCGCACCGGCAAGCCACCCTTGATCAGCGCCTGCAAGCCGCCAGCACCGGTCACGCCGGGGAGTGTCCAGCCGGGAAACGGGAGCAGTCGTTCGCGGGCACCGGTGCAGAGAATCAAGCGCTCGTAGCTGATCTGCCAGCCGCGCTCGGCATCTTCCACCAGCAAGGTTTTATCCGCCGCGCAGGCGATCACACGGGTGCCGGCATGGCAACGTACGTTGGCGCAGGTTTGCAGTTGCTCGCGCAGGCGTCGGGCGGCGCTGGGCAGGTTGGCCTGGGGGCCGTCGCGCCAGATCTGCCCACCGGGCAGCGGGTTGTCGTCGAGCAGCACGATGCGCGCGCCGCTGCTGGCTGCGGCGAGGGCAGCGGCCATGCCGGCGGGGCCGGCGCCGATGATCAGCAGGTCGGTGGTTTCGTTCATGGTCGGGTCTGGACCTGCATGCCGTCGAGGCACAAGGTCTGGCAGGCCAGGCGTCGACGACCGTCGATCAGCACCCGGCACTCCTGGCAGATACCCATGCCGCACAAGGGCGCACGGCGCTGGCCGCTGACCGAGGTGCGACTGCAACCATCCGCGCCCAACGCCAATGCCGCCGCGACGCTGGTGCCGTTGGCCACTGACAAGGGCTGGCCGTCGAGGAATAGATCAGGCATAGGAGCAATCCTCCAGGGGTAAAGGGATATCAGCGCCAAACGCCCATCCCGTGGCGAGGGAGCTTGCTCCCGCTGGGGCGCGCAGCGGCCCCGACAACGATCTGACAACTCGGTGTGTCAGGCCAATCCAGGGGACTGCTGCGCAATCCAGCGGGAGCAAGCTCCCTCGCCACAAGGACTTGTGTCGGGCTTCAGGCATGGGCCGGCTCTCCAAGGAAACGCTGCGGCAGGTAAGCTTGAGGCGCCAGCGGCGAGGTTTCGTTGAACAGTTGGGCGACCAGCAGGTCAGCCGTCGCCGGTGCCGTGGTGACCCCCAGGCCTTCGTGACCCACCGCCAGCCAAAGTCCCTGGCGCTGTGGATGTTGGCCCACCAGGGGTAAGCCGTCGGGGCTCGCTGCGCGAAAACCGGTCCAGGCCCTGATGCCGTTCAAATGCGCCAATCCTGGCAGGTATTCGACGGCGCGCTTGAGCATCTTCGCCAGCATCCAGCCTTCCACCCGGGGGTCAAGCGTGCCGAACTGCCGCGAGGCGCCGATGAACAATTGCCCGGTCGGGCGCGGCTGTATATTGCACGCCACTGACGGTCCGCTGGCATTATGGGCGCTGGTGACGTAGCCCAGCTCCACCAGGGTGTGGGTGACGGTAGCGGGGTAGCGGTCGGTAATCAGCAGGTGGCCCTTCTTCGGCACGATCGGCAACTCCGGGCACAATTCAGTGGCCTGGATGCCATTGGCGAGGACCACCGCTTCGGCGCTCAACCAGCGACCGTCATCAAGGCGCACGCGATGACCGTCAACTTCGCTGACCTGCGCCCGTTGCTGGCGAATGGTGGGCGCGTCCAGCATCCAGCGCGCGGCCGCCGGGGCGTAGAGGATGCCGTCACCCTTGATCAGCAACCCACCTTCCAGCCCCGGGCGCAGCTCGGGTTCACGCTGATGCAGCGCGGCGTGGCCGATCAGCTCACAGGCTTCGTCATGGGCCAGCAGGTTCAGGTATTTGCTATGGGCCACCGCCATTTCTTCGGCATTGGCCGCCAGCCACAAGGTGCCGTTGTTGCGCCAGGCGCAGCCGTCGGGCAGGGCTGGGGCCAGCTCGCGCCAGCGTTGCAGGGAATATTGACTGAGGGCCAGCTCCGCCGGGTTGTCATCGAGCACCAGCAGGTGCCCCATGCCGGCCGCCGTGGCGCCGTGCCAACCGGCGTCCAGCACCAACACGTTGACGTTGCGTCGGGCCAATGCCTGGGCACAGGCCGCACCGATGATGCCCGCGCCGATGATGATCACGTCGGCGACATGGCCTTCGCTCACGGACGAATGCCCCAGGCGAACGGGTCATCGGCTTCGATGATCAGTGTGGTTTCGGCGCTGATGTAGGCGCGACCGCGAATGGTCGGCACGATGCGCTCGCCCGAGCGCTCGTAGGAGCCCTCGAACTCGCTGCCAATGACACTGGCCTGGCGCCAGATCTGGCCGGGTTGCAGTTTTCCATCGGCCGCCAGGCACGCCAGTTTGGCGCTGGTGCCGGTACCGCAAGGGGAGCGGTCATAGGCCTTGCCCGGGCAGAGTACGAAGTTGCGGCTGTCGGCATGCGGGTCGTCGGCAAACAGTTCGATGTGGTCGATCAAGCCGCCGTCCTCGCCGCGAAAACCCTGCTGCTCCAAGGTTTGCTGTACGGCGTAGGTGTAGGCGGTCAACGCGTCGAGGTTATCGCCGGCCACGCGTTGGCCATGTTCGGCGATCAGGAAAAACCAATTGCCGCCCCAGGCCACGTCGCCCACCACCTGGCCGATGCCGGGCACCTCCAGGGCCAGGGCCTTGCGGTAACGGTAGGCCGGCACGTTGCGTACGCTGACCGAGCGGTCTTCGTGCAAGGTTGCCTGTACCGTGCCCACCGGGGTTTCGATGCTGTGCACGCCGGGGCCGATCCTGCCCAGGTGGGCCAGTGACGCCACCAGGCCGATGGTGCCGTGGCCGCACATGCCCAGGTAGCCGCTGTTGTTGAAAAAGATCACGCCGGCACAGGCGCTCGGGTCCACCGGCTCGCAGAGCAGCGCCCCCACCAGCACATCGCTGCCCCGCGGTTCCAGCACGCAGGCGGTGCGCCAGGCGTCGTGTTCCGTGGCCAGGCGTTGCTTGCGCTCGGCCATGCTGCCCTGGCCCAGGTCAGGAAAACCGCCAGTGACCAGTCGGGTCGGTTCGCCGCCGGTATGGGAGTCGATCACGGTGATGCGTTTCATGGGAGGGCCACGTCCGTTCAGATGAGTGACGGCAAGCGTGGCCCGCGCCAGGGGGCGACGGCTTGATGGTTTTACCTGTCGCCGATGACGAAATCGGCACAGTGCCGGCCCATCAATGGCTGGAAGGCAGGAACTTGAACAAGGTCTCGCAGACCCCGGCGATGTGTTCGTCCAGCAGCATCACGGCTCGCTCGACGTCACCGGCGCGGCAGGCCTTGATGATTTCCCGGTGCTCGTGATCGGCGCGCTCCTTGCCGGCCGAAAGGCTCATCTGCATGCGCAAATAACGCTCCAGCTTGTCGTGGACCGAGCGGATCAGACTCACCATGAACGGCCGCTGCGCCGGTTCGTAGAGGCAGGCATGCAGCTGCCAGTTCAGTTCCGCCCAACGCCCTACGTCGTCTTCACCGATGAACTCCCGGCAGATGCTTTCGGCGCGGGCGAAGGTGGCTTCGGTCATGTTGGGAATCGCCAGGCGCAGTACTTTGTCTTCCAGCAGCATCCGCACTTCGAACATTTGCGCCAGCTCTGCCTCGGAAATGCGCGTCACCATCGCCCCGCGATTGCGCTGGAACATCACCAGGCCCTCGGCCTCCAGGCGCTTGAGGGCTTCGCGCACGGGGATCTTGCTGACGTTGAACTGCCGGGCGATGTCATCCTGGCGAATAGGCTCGTCCTCGGCAAAGTGCCCGGCCACGATGGCATCGCGCAGATGGCGGGTGATGATTTCCGAGGTGGAAGGGGTGTTGCCCAGATCAGGCAGGTTGAACTTGGATAAAGTCACGGCGGCGGGTCGTTCGGCTTAGGTGGGGATATGGTATACGACTTTGCCGAGCGCGGTGTCGAGCTGTCCAAGGCTTCCCCAATCCTTCAGTCAGCCTCGGTGGCGAGGGAGCTTGCTCCCGCTCGATTGCGCAGCAATCGCAGAATGTTGGGGTCGCTGCGCAACCCAGCGGGAGCAAGCTCCCTCGCCACAGGTTGGTTGTTTCAGCCGTGGGACAGGTGGCTCACATAAGCCTCGGTCCGGACGATGCGCCATCCGGTAACAGACACCCCAGCCAATAACGCCAGGCCGAACACGATCAACGCCACGTCCGCGCCGAAATGATCGGCCAGCAACCCGGTCACCACCACCGGGATGCTGAACCCGACATAGGCGAACAGGAAAAACCCGGCACTGACCCGGGCCTTTTCCGCGCCAGCCATGGCCGTGACGGCCGACAACCCACCCAAGTACAGGAAACCGTAGCAAGCGCTGCTGGCGCCCAGCGCTCCCAGCAACACGGCGAGCAGGGAGCCGGCGCTCGCGCCCCAGGCCAGCAACGCGTAGCTCGCAGGCAGGATCAACAGGCCCAAGCCCGTGGCCCTGGCCGGCTGCATGCGTCGAACCCAGGGCTGGAAGAGCAAGCCGCAACTGATCACCGTAAAGGTCGACAGGCCCGACCAACGCTGCAAGTCGTGGGTCGCCAGCACCGATGGCAATATGGCGATGACCAGGCCCGAGGTCGCCCAGGCCAACAGCATGGAAAAACTGTAGGGCAGGCTGCCGGCGGGAAACAACGGCAGGCGCAGCAACGGTGCATCTTTGATTTTCTGCGCCGGGTCCGGTAAGCGCCAGACCACGACGATCGCCATTGCAGCCAGCATCAACTGCAACCAGAAGCTGCCGGGCGTGGCGCTGTGATGGACGAACAGGAACAGACTGGTCAACGCCGCGCCCAGGCCAAAGCCCAGGGAGGTGCTGGCGGTGACCCGGTTGGCCGGCGAGCGGGGATCGCGGGTTGCCATGAGCTCGGCCATATAGGCGGTTGATGTGGCCGAGGCCAGCCCTGTGCCGACCCCCATCATCAGGCGCGCCACGCCCAGGGCTTCCAGGCTCGGCCAGAGCAGTGTCACCAGCGTCGCCAGCATCGACAGCCCGAGGGCGACCAGGATCAACGGCTTGCGTCCCACCCGGTCGGCCAGCCCGCCGAACGCCAGCAGGACCGGCAGTACGCCCAGCACATAACCGGAAAACGCCACCGCCGTGGCTCCGGCCCCGTAGCCGGACAACTGCGCGTAGGTGGTGTACAGCGGCGCCTGCAGGTTGACCGCAAGGGTGATCAGGCAAAGGCCGAAAGCCAGTCCCCAGGAATGTCGATGCGATGGGTTCAAGGGTGTTCCTTAGAGGTGTGCATGAAGTCTCGGGGACTATCACTGCCGGGCACAGCGCAAACAAGGAACAGACCCAGGCCATTTGTGCTTAACTGTTCGCTCGAAATTCGAGAACACTTAGCCAAGAGTGCCAGCCGTGGACCTGAAGATTGATCGCAACGTTGCCGAGCCTGTGATCCGGCAGCTCGTGACGCACCTCATGGGCTGGATCAACGCCCATGGCATCCGCCCCGGTGCGCGCATGCCGTCCATTCGTCAACTGGCCCGGGAAAACAGCTTGAGCCTGTCGAGCGTGATCAAGGCCTATGACCAACTCGTTGCCAGCGGGGTACTGGAGTCTCGACATGGCGCGGGTTTTTTTGTCGCGCAGCAGTTGGTCCGGCCCGTGGAGCCGGAGCCGGAAACGGATAACGCGCGGTGGCGGTTGTTCGACAATGAGTCGACGCAGCTCAAGCTGGGGTGTGGCTGGCTGCCCGATGCCTGGCGCGACGACACCGACCTGGGCCAGGCGATCCGCCAAGTGGTGCGCAGCGACAACCATGCGTTGTTCAACTACAGCACCCCGCTGGGCTCGCCTCATCTGCGCCTGCACCTTCAAAAGCGCCTGGGCCTGATCGATATTCATGTCGACCCGACGCAAATCATTACCACCCAAGGTGCCAGCCAGGGCCTCGACCTGCTGGTGCGAACCCTGCTCAAGCCCGGTGACCTGGTGCTGGTGGAAAGTCCTGGCTACTACAACCTGTTCAATCTGCTGAAACTGAATGGGGTCAAGACCGTGGCGGTGCCGAGAACCGCCCAAGGCCCGGACATCGTCCGCCTGGAACAGCTTCTCGGCGAGCATAAGCCCTCGTATTTCTTCATCAACAGCATGTACCAGAACCCCACTGGCACCAGCCTGGCGCCAAGCGTGGCTTATCGTCTGCTGCAACTGGCAACGGCCCATGACTTTCGCCTCATCGAGGACGACATCTACGCCGATTTCCAGAATGGTCCGACCTCACGCCTGGCCTCCCTGGATGCCCTGGACCGGGTGATCTACCTGGCGAGTTTTTCCAAGACGCTGTCCAGTTCGCTGCGCATCGGTTACGTGGTCGCCCATCCCGAGATCATCCAGCGCCTGGCCGAAGTCAAGATGATTACCGGCATCGGTTGTTCGCTGCTGGCAGAAAACGTGGTGGCGACGTTGCTGGCCAACGGTGCTTATCGCAAGTTGATCCAGCGCTTGCGCCAGCGCCTGAACAAGCAGATGGCAAGTACGCTGCGCCAACTGGACCCAGCCCACTGGGAGGTGTTTGCCGAGCCGCTGGGGGGGATGTTCGTCTGGGCCAGGCCTCGGTACCTGGCGGCACAACGGGTGCAGCAGATCGCCCGGGAGCTGCAAATCCAACTGTCCCAAGGCTCGACGTTCCTGCCCCAGGGCGAGGCGTGCGATTGGTTGCGGTTGAATGTGGCCTATACCCAGGATCATCGGGCGCAGGTGTTCTTCCAGCGGGTGGAGCAGGAGTCGACTGCGGTGGCTCAGTAGGGTTTGGGAGATTGTTCTGCGTCATCGCGAGCAATCCCCTGTGGAGCAAAGCTTGCTCGCGATGACGGACTGACCGGTCACAAAAAATATCGGCGTTAATGGGAATAGATATCAAACAGAAATGAGTTGCTGTATCTTTCGCGACACATTCTTGTCAGCCTCCCGATGTGGAGGCTTTTTTCCATTAGGATTGTGCATCGATGCGTCGGATACTCGTTTCACTGTGTGTGCTCCAGGCTTACTCCGTTTCCACTTGGGCTGAACAGCCAGTCCCTGCCAAGCCGGCTTCCCTTGAGTTGCAAGCCACGGATATCGTCGGTAGCGCCGACTATGAATCAGCACAGGGACCGGTGAAGGGCTATCACGCCACCCGTTCGGCCAGTGCCACCCGTACCGACACGGCGATCCATGAAACCCCGCAATCCATTTCCGTGGTGTCTCGCGACGTCGTCGAAGACCTTGGCGCCACGCGTCTGCAGGACGCCCTCGATTACGCTGGAGGGGTCGGCCGGGGTAACAACTTCGGCGGCCAGGGCCTGACTACTTTCACCGTACGCGGTTTCACTACCGGAGAGTTCTACCGCAACGGTTTCCCGATCAACCGTGGCTACCCGAACATGCCTGACGCCAACACCATCGAGCGGCTGGAGGTCTTGCGCGGCCCGGCCACCATGCTCTATGGCCGGGGCGATCCCGGCGGTACCTTCAACGTGGTGTCCAAGCAGCCGTTGGCCGAGCGCACGGTGACCCTGGGTAGCCAGGTCAGCGACCAGGGGATGCGTCGCGGTACGCTGGACGCGTCCGGTCCGTTGGATGAAGAAGGGCGCCTGGCTTATCGCCTGAACGTGATCGGCGAGGGCGGCGACACGTTCCGCGACCACGTCGAGACCGAGCGTTACGGCGTTGCACCCGTGGTGACCTGGCAGGTCAACGACACCACACGCCTGACCTTCGAAGGCGACTTCATGCGCAACAATGCGCCGCTGGACCGTGGCTTGACTCATTACGCCGGCCAGCGCGGCACCGCGTCGCGGGATACGTTCTTCAGTGAAAAAGACGTCGGCAAGCTGCATAACGACAACAACATGCTGCAGGTGCGTTTCGAGCACATGCTCAACGACGACTGGACCCTGGCCGGCGGTACCCAATGGCTCGACGGCACCTTGCAGGGCAATGCCATCGAAGGCAACGGCATCGCCGCCGATGGGCGCACCCTGGGTCGCAACTTCAACTACCGCAAGCTGGAGTGGACCGACCGCGACACCCAACTCAACCTCACCGGGCATTTTTCCACTGGCGGGTTCGAGCACACGTTGCTGACGGGTATCGAGTATGAAGACTACGACTACCAGTCCATCATCCAGCGTTCCTCCGGCGTCGTCGGGGCTTACCCGATCGATATCTTCGACCCGGTGTATGGCCAGCCACGCCCGGCATTGACGCGCAAGCCCACCGATGACCAGGAAAACCTCAAGACGTTTGGCGTGTTTGTCCAGGATCAGGTGGCGCTGACTGAGCGCTTGAAGTTGTTGGCTGGGGCGCGTTTCGAGCGGTTCGAGCATAAGTACGAGAATTTTGCTACCGCCAATGGTGACTGGGATGCCAGCCATAACGCCGTCACTCCGCGTCTGGGAGTGATCTACGACTTGACCGACACGGTGGCTGTCTACGCGAATACGGCTCGTTCTTTCAAACCCAACACCGGACGCAATGCGCAGGGTGGTGGATTCAAGCCTGAAGAGGGCAAATCTTATGAAATGGGCATCAAGTGGGAAGCGCTGGATCGTCAGGTAAGCGTAGATGCCGCGGTGTACCAAATCGAAAAACGCAATGTGCTCACCTCAGATCCACAGGACTCGACACTTAATGTGGCCGCCGGTGAAGTACGGAGTCGTGGTTTTGACCTGAACGTGGCGGGAAACCTGACGCCGGAATGGCGCGTGATCGGCGGCTACGCTTATGTGGACGCCGAAGTGGTCAAGGACAACACCTTCGAGAAGGGTAGCCGACTGCTCAACGTACCAAGGAACAGCTTCAGCCTGTTGAACGTCTATGAGTTCCAGGACGGAGGCCTTAAGGGGCTGGGCTTGGGACTGGGGGCCAGGTACGTCGATGAGCGGGCCGGGAAGATGGGCGTCAACCCGTTTTCCATGGACAGCTACACCGTCGTGGACCTGCTCGGTTACTACAAGGTCAACGAGCGGATCCGCCTCAACCTGGACCTGAAGAACCTGTTTGACGCCGACTACGAAGAGGGTGCATTCGGGGGCGTCTATGCCTACCCGGGTGCACCGCGAACCGTGCAGGCCGGCATCTCCTACACGCTCTGAATTCGATGCATCATGAAAACCCCGAAGGTTCTGCCTTCGGGGTTTTTCTTTTACCACTTGCCTCTTTACCACTTGCCTGTGCTCATCCCGCCGTCCACCGGCAGTATCGCGCCAGTCGTGAAATCAGCGCCCGCCAGGTACAACACGGCCTCGGCAATTTCCTCGATGGTGCCCACCCGACCGGCCGGGGCCAGGTTGTCGAGGAATGCGCGGTGCGCCGGGTCGTGCATGGGCGTGTCGATGATGCCGGGGGCGACCGCGTTGACTTTGATGTTGTGGGGCGACAGCTCCAGGGCCAGGGCGCGGGTCATCTGGTTGACGCCGCCCTTGATCAACACCGGCAGTGCTGCCGGCACCTGGATGTTCGGTTGCAGGGCCACGGCGGCTGAAATGTTGATGATAAAGCCTTGTTGGCGCCCGATCATGTGCGCGGCAGCGGCCTGGCTGGCGTAGACCAGACCCTTGAGGTTAGTGTCCAGTAGCGCGTCCAAATCCTGGGGGCTGTATTCGACGAAGGGTTTTGGCAGGAAGAAGCCGGCGTTGTTCACCAGCCCGTCAACGGCGCCAAACGCCGCGACGGCTTGGGTGATGAGGGCGGTTGAGGTGGCCGGGTCAGCGATGTCGCCGGCCACGCCGATGAAGCCGGCCGGGTGGCCGAGGTCGGCGGCGGCAGCCTCCAGGCCGGACGGGGAGCGGGCATTGCCCACCACGTTATAGCCCCGACCCAGGAACGCTTTGACCAAACCCAGGCCGATCCCGCTGGAAGCGCCGGTGATGATGACGGTTTGTTTGAGGCTCATGATTGACTCCTGATCACATTGAGTTGAACCGGTGCGCCTGTGTTGGCGGTGGTTGAGTCCAGGGTATTGATGCGCCAGGGTTTGATAAATAAGGCTTCTGGTACTTGAGTTGATACGTTATGTAATCAATGGTCGGGGCCACACACAATGTTCCCGGCTGATTGCAAACCCAGGTTCGCCGGTAACGCTCACAGGATTGTCGCAGGCAGAAAAAAGCCCGGTCAGTTGGACCGGGCTCGGGAGGGGCAGGGCGTTATTCCTTGGGAAGACTTCGATACTCCGTCGTGGTCATGCCCGCGTATCCCCAGTTATCCGTGTCGACTTCCTCGATCACGATGTGGGTCAAATGCGGGTCCTTGCCCAGTACGCGCTGGAGGGTTTCGGTGATTTCGGAAATCACCTGGGCTTTCTGTTCACGGGTGACGCCGTCTCGGGTAATTCGCACATTGACGAAAGGCATGTTGCACTCCAACTGATGGAAATGAGCGCAGGACAACCCTGCGCGGTGGAAGGCCACTGTATTTATACGCCGCAGACTGATAAACAGGCCTTTGGAAACTTCAGTTGATACGCGGTGTAATGAATCATGAAGCGTCATTTCGAAGACCTGCAGTTGGGCAGCATAGAACTGTTCTGCCTGGCGGCGGAGGCGGGCAGCTTCACGGCGGCGGCGCAGTTGGCAGGGGTTACCCCGGCGGCAGTGAGCCGCTCGATCTTTCGCCTGGAAGAGCGCCTGGGTTCAAGGCTTTTCGTGCGCACCACCCGCAGCATCCGCCTGACCGAAGCCGGCAAGACCTATTTCGAGCAATGTCGGCAGGCGTTGACGCAACTGGTCGAGGCGCAACAGGAAATGATGGGTGCGCAATCGGTGCCGTCCGGGCAACTGCGCATCAGCCTGCCCACTACCTACGGCCATCACCGCATCCTGCCGTTGCTGCCGGCCTTTCGAGCGCTGTACCCGCAAGTGACTGTGGACCTGCACCTGAGCAATCGAAACATCGATTTCGTTGCCGAAGGTTATGACCTCGCCATCCGGGTGCGGGCCCAGCCGGACTCCTCCATGATCGCCAGGTTGTTGGAAGACGCGAATCTGGCGGTGGTCGCCTCACCGGACTACCTGCGCAAGGCCGGCACGCCGCAGACCCTTGAAGACCTGGACGATCACGAGTGCATCCAGTTCGAATTGCCCAGCAGCGGACGACGGATTTCCTGGTTGTTCAATGTCGAGGGCAAAGAAAAGGAGGTGTTCGGCGAAGGGGGATATTGTTGTTCGGACGATGTGCTTGGCGGCGTGACGCTGGCCAAGCATGGCGCCGGGTTGTTCCAGACCTATCGATTCATCGTCGAACAGGAACTCGCGGATGGCCGGCTGGTGGAGGTGTTGCAGCCTTTCGGGGGACGGTCACGACCTTTCACACTGCTGTATCCCCATGGCCGGTACGTGCCGCAACGGGTGCGCGCCTTCGTGGATTTCCTGCTGCAGCACCGGCAGCAATGGGCCTTGGCCTGACACAAGGTGCCAGGGCTGAAAAAGCATCCCTGTGGCGAGGGAGCTTGCTCCCGCTTGAGCGCGAAGTGCTCACTCGATCTCACTCGCCACAGAGATTCCAACCGTCAGATCGCGATCAGAACCGAAACGCCTGACGGCCAATCAGCAGCCACTTGCCATTCTTCTGCTTCTGCCAGATCTGGAAGTTCTCGATTTCCGTCGGAACCACTTCGGTGCCCTTGAGCGCCTGGGCCGAGAAGTGGTTGCGCACCAGCGCTACGTCACCGGACAAGGTGATTTTCTGGTTCTGCATTTCCAGGGTCTTGAACGCGCTCTTGCCCGTTTCGATGTCGGCGATGAAGGCTTTCTTGTCCTGGATATTGCCGCTGGAGTGCCCGTAGGTCAGGTTCTCGGCGGCCAGTGCCTGGAGTTGTGGGATGTCTTTGTGCAGCATGGCTTGGGTCAGGTGGTCGACGGCCTCGGCCACTTCCTGCTCGGCCGAAGAAGGGGCTGCCGCTGCGTAGCCGCTGAACAGGCACAAGAAGCTGACGATCAATGTCGCTTTTTTCATGGAGATTTCCTTGTTGTTGTAGGTATCCGGAACATACGAGCGCTTGCGCTCATCGGTCATCGTACAACTTGTCGAAGGCAACGGGAATAGTCAGACAGCTAGGCCATTTGTGAAATCAGCCAGGTCTGGTCAAAAGAACATCGGGGGGGATGGCCAACAATGTGGCGAGGGAGCTTGCTCCCGCTGGGTTGCGCAGCAGCCCCACGAATCGGCACCGAGGTGTGTCAGGTTTATTGCGTTGTCTTTTTTGGGGCTGCTTCGCAGCCCAGCGGGAGCAAGCTCCCTCGCCACAGGGGGGGGCTTTTAGCTGTGGTGGTGTATTCACAGGCCCTCGCGAACCGCTCCCCGAATCCCTTCCAGCAACATGGTGAACGCCGGGTTGTCGTTGTCCTGGCGCCATACCAGGTGCAACTCGCTTTGAACCCCTTCGCCCAGGTCGATCTCGCGAAACACCACCTGCTTGAACACCACGCTGCTGGCGCAACGCGGCACCAGCGCCAGGCCCATGCCGGCATTGACCAGTGCCAGGATCGTCAGCGACGACCCCAGCCATTGCACGAATTGCGGCGCGACCCGGGCCGAGCGCAGCATGCCGGTGAGCAGTTCATTGAAGGGCGGGTAGGCGGCGTGGGAGTACATGAGGAACGGTTGGGCGTCCAGATCCTGGACGCTTACGGTCTCGGCGCTGGCCAGCGGATGTCCGGCAGGCACCGCCAGTACGAAGGGTTCGCGCACCAGGCATTCGGTGGCGTAGCCGGTCTCCAGCAGTGGCGAGCGGACGATGCCCAGGTCGATGCGCCGAGCGCGCAGGGCTTCATGCTGCTGGTAGGTGTTCATCTCCGCCAGGACGATTTTGACCTGGGGCTGTTTCAGCCGGGCCTCGGCAATCACCTTGGGCAGAAACTCGTACACCGCGCTGCCGACGAAGCTGATGGTCACCGAACCGATGTCACCCTGGGCAAAGCGCCGGGCGGCGATGGCGGCTTGTTGGGCCTGTTCCAGCAGGTTCTGCGCTTCGATGAAAAACGCCCGGCCGGCGGCAGTGAGCACCACGCTGCGGGTGCTGCGGGTGAACAGTTCGACGCCCAAGTGGTGCTCCAGCAATTGGATCTGCCGGCTCAGCGGAGGCTGGGTCATGTTCAGGCGTTCGGCGGCACGACGAAAGTTGAGTTCGGTCGCCACGGTGGTGAAGCAGCGCAACTGGGCCAGTTCAAACATTGATTCAATCCAGGTATCAATCAAGTGCCAAGTTAGATTAGACGGGAACAATCCCCCGCGTCCATCATCGGCCCGTTCCCCACAAAAACAATGATCGGGAGGCACCCCTTGAATAACGTAACGGACTCCACCCATGACAGCACCCTGGCGCTCGCGGCGGCCAAGGTCAAACGTCATGTATTGCCGTTGGTGGTGGTGATGTTCATCGTCAACTACATCGACCGGGTCAACATCGGTTTCGTGCGCAGTCACCTGGAAACCGACCTGGGCATCGGCGCTGCCGCCTATGGGCTTGGCGCCGGGTTGTTCTTCGTCGGCTACGCCCTGTTTGAAGTGCCGTCCAACATGCTGTTGCAACGCTACGGCGCGCGGGCCTGGCTGACGCGCATCATGTTCACCTGGGGCGCGGCGGCCATGGCCATGGCTTTTGTGCGCGGCGAAACCAGTTTCTATGTGCTGCGCTTCATCCTCGGCGCGGCGGAGGCGGGGTTCTTTCCCGGCATCATCTACTACTTCACCCAATGGCTACCTGCCAACGAGCGCGGCAAGGCGATGGCGATCTTCCTGAGTGGGTCGGCCATCGCCTCGGTGATTTCCGGCCCGGTGTCCGGCGCCTTGCTGCACATCAGCGGGATGGGGCTGCATGGTTGGCAATGGATGTTCCTGATCGAAGGTTTCGCCTCCATCGTGCTGTGCGGGTTTGTCTGGTTCTGGCTGCAATCGCATCCGAGCCAGGCGAAATGGCTGAGCAGTGAAGAGAAAACCGTATTGATCGCCGCTATCGCCGAAGAGCAACGGGCCCGGGAGGCGGCCCAGGTGATCAAGCCGTCGATGTTCAAATTGTTGGCTGACCGGCAGATCGCGCTGTTCTGTTTCATCTACTTTTCCATCGCCCTGACCATCTACGGTGCCACGTTCTGGCTACCGAGCATGATCAAGAAAATGGGCAACCTGGGAGACTTCCAGGTCGGCTTGCTCAACTCCATTCCGTGGATCATTTCCATCATCGCGATGTACGGCTTTGCCGCCCTGGCCGGCAAATGGAAATTCCAGCAGGCCTGGGTCGCGGTGACGCTGGTGGTCGCTGCGTTTGGCATGTTCATGTCCACCACGGGAGGGCCGATCTTTGCCTTCGTGGCGATCTGTTTTGCGGCGATCGGTTTCAAGGCGGCGTCGGCGTTGTTCTGGCCGATTCCCCAAGGCTACCTGGATGCACGCATCGCGGCGGCGGTGATCGCCTTGATCAACTCCATCGGTAACCTCGGCGGTTTTGTGGCGCCGACGGCCTTCGGTTTCCTGGAGCAGACCACTGGCTCCATCGAGGGGGGCCTGTATGGGTTGGCCGCCACTTCGCTTGTCGCCGCCGTGGTGATCTTTTTCGCTCGCACCGCACCGAAGCGCGATACCCCGAACTCACTGTCCGGCCGGCCCGAAGCCGTTGTCGAAGTCGATCAGTCGCAAACCTCTCAAGCTTTGAAACCTGGCCCATCGGGAGCCGCTGTATGAAGATCAAACGCGTCACCGTCACACCCATCGCTTTTCGCGATCCACCTTTGCTCAACGCCAGCGGCATCCATGAGCCGTTCGCGTTGCGCTCGATCATCGAGATCGAAAGCGACAACGGTTACATCGGTCTGGGGGAGAGCTACGGCGATGCGCCGGCCTTGGCGATCCAGCAGCAGTTGCAGAGCCAGTTGATCGGCCTGGATCCGTTCAACCTCAACCAGTTGCGGTCTATCGTCCAGGCGACCGTCGCCGCGCACAAACCGGCCAGCGTTGCCGGTGCCGAACTGGCGCCGGGTTCCCACGCGAGCAAGGCGGTGAGCAATGCCTATTCGGCGTTCGAAGTGGCTTGCCTGGATTTGCAGGCCCATTACCTGGACGTGCCGTTGGTGGACCTGCTGGGCGGCGCGATCCGCGACGAGATTCCGTTCAGCGCCTATCTGTTTTTCAAGTACGCCGAGCACATCGATTCGCCGTACCCGCCCGACAGTTGGGGCGAGGCGCTCAACGAACAACAGATCGTTGCCCAGGCCCGGCGGATGATCCAGGACTATGGTTTCAAGAGCATCAAGCTCAAGGCCGGCGCTCTCGATCCGGAGCATGAAGTCGCCTGCATCAAGGCGCTGAAACGGGCATTTCCCGGCTATCCGTTGCGCATCGATCCCAACGGTAACTGGTCCCTGGAAACCTCGATTCGCATGGCCGAGCTGCTGGGGGATGACCTGCAGTACTACGAAGACCCGACACCGGGGCTGGAGGGGATGGCCGAGCTGCACAAGCGCACGGGGCTGCCCCTGGCGACCAACATGGTGGTCACCGATTTCGATGAGTTCCGCCGTAGCGTGGCGCTGGACAGCGTGCAGATCGTGTTGGCCGACCACCATTACTGGGGCGGCCTGCGCGACACCCAGGCCCTGGCGAAAATGTGCAGCACCTTCGGCCTGGGCGTGTCGATGCATTCCAACTCGCACCTGGGCATCAGCCTCATGGCCATGGCCCACGTGGCGGCAGCGGTGCCGAACCTGGACTACGCCTGCGACACCCATTACCCGTGGCAGGAACCGGATGAAGAAGTGATCAAGGGTGGCAAGCTGCCGATTGTCGACGGCTGCGTGAAGATCACCCGGGCGCCGGGCCTGGGCTTGGAACTGGATCGGGATCAACTGGGCAAGCTGCATGACCAGTTCCTCAGTTGCGGCATCCGCCAGCGCGACGATGTGCGGCAGATGCAGCGTTACCGGCCGGAGTGGAAGACCGTCAAGCCGCGGTTCTGAGGAGACAGCGAGGGGGCCTGCTGCGCAGGCCAGCGGGAGCAAGCTCCCTCGCCACAAAAGCTGGATTTGACTTCAATTTTGAGTGTGGGTGCGACCCCAGTGGCGAGGGAGCTTGCTCCCGCTGGGCTGCGCAGCAGCCCCAAACCAAACAACTCGCTATGACTGACCAATGAGTTGATCCTCCCAGCCCACCCAGCGGCCCACACCGAAAGTACCGCGCCCGTCGGCAAGGCAGTCTTACACCCAAACTGCCGCGCCGGGCCGGCGCTTCCAAAGCATCCGCCAATTGCCTCCAAGGCAGCGTATGACGCGCCCTGGCGCCTTTCGATAATCGCCTCCGACATCCCGTCCCCTGTTGCGGAGCGCGCCATGCACAACAATAAAAATACCCGCCAACGTTTTTTGCCTGCGGTCATCGTAGGTGTTTCGAGCCTGGGCCTGATGCCTTGGGCCAACGCCGAAATCATGCTGTACGACAAGGACCAGACCACCTTTTCCACCGACGGCTACATCAACGCCTTTTACGTCAACAGTGACGTCGACCGCGCGGGTGAGCAGTACGACCGTCGGCAGGCGCGGGTCAAGATGGGGTTCTTGCCCAACTACCTGGGCTTCAACATGGGCAAGCAGGTCGATGACCTCAAGCTCGGTGCCAGGGCCTCGTTCTGGGTGACCATCAACGACAGTGAAACCAATGGCACCGACACCGCCATCGACGTGCGCCAGTTCTACGGCACCGTGGCGAACCCGGAGTGGGGTGAGGTGCTGATCGGCAAGGACTTCGGCCTGTTTGCCCGCTCCAACATCCTGCTGGACGAGTTGCTCGCCGGTTACGGCCAGGTCAGTGACACCCTGGGCCTGGTGGACGGCGGTGGCGTGTCGTTCGGCAACATCGGCAGCGGTTACCCGTATCCGTTCCCGACCTCGCAGATCACCTACCGCACGCCGGTGATGGAGGGCCTGCGCGTGGCGGTGGGGATCATGGACCCGGTGGACACCAACGACAACAGCGCCACGGGCAAGGCCTATCAGGAAAACCCGCGCACCGAGAGCGAGATCACCTATCAGTTCGATCTGGGCGGGGCGAAGATCTACAGCTGGCTCAACGGCAGCTACCAGACCTCGGACAACACCGACTCCACCGTCGAATCGGTCACTTCCAAGGGCCTGGGGTATGGCGTGCAGGCCAAGATGGGCGGGTTGTCGCTGACCGGCTCGGGGTTCCAGGCCAAGGGCATCAACCCGTTCTTCACCAACAACGCCGGTGAAGCCACCCTGCGCAATGTCGACAGCAAGGGCTACCTGTTGCAGGGCTCCTACAAGCTGGGCAAGAACCGCCTGGCGTTGTCCTACGGCAAGACCGATGACGACGGCAACGGTGTGGTGGGCAGTGGCGCCGATTACGAAACCCATGGCATCGCGCTGTTCCACGACATCAACGACAACCTCAAGCTCGTGGCCGAGTACAACCAGTTCGAAATCAACGGCCACGACACCAGCGCCCAGAACGAAGACACCGATACCTTCGCGGTGGGGGCGGTGCTCACCTGGTAAGGGTGACTCCCTTCAACTGAGGCGTGCCAGGTCGGCTTTTGGGGCTGCTGCGCAGCCCAGCGGGAGCAAGCTCCTGTGGCGAGGGGATTTATCCCCGTTGGGCTGCGCAGCAGCCCCTATAAGCTTCTCATTTGATCAGGCTGATACACCGGGTTGCCCTGTCTGAGGGCTGCTGCGCAGCCCAACGGGGATAAATCCCCTCGCCACAATAGGCATTCCAACTGGACACCGTCGCAGTCTTTTGTGGCGGGGAAGTTTGCTCCTGGGGGCTGCGCATCAGCCCCCTTTTTTCAGTGTGACGTCCCCTCGGCGAACTCGATCTTGTTGCCGACGTTGTACTTGCCCGACGGCTTGTTCATGGGCAGGCGCTTGATTTCCTCGAGGGTGTTGCTGTCGTAGACAATCAGCGCGCCATCGGTATCCCAAATGCTCAGCAGCAGGTAGCGGCCGTCGCGAGTGAACTCGACGTGGGCGGCGGTTTTGCCGGGCATGGGCCGTAGGGTGTGGGCGATTTCCAGGGTCTGTTTGTCGATCAGGTGGATGGCATCGTTGTCCGGGCCGAAGAACACGTCGGTCCAGGCGTAGCGGGAATTGGCATGGCTGCGCAGGAAGAAACCCGGCCCCAGGGTGGGGATCTGCTTGATGACTTTCCAGGTGTCGAAGTCGATCACCGAGATCAGCCCCTTGCTGATGTTGGGCGTGGCGAACACCCAGTGTCCATCGCGTTTCCAATAGGTCCCCGAGCCCAGGTGCGGCATGCCCGGCAGCGCGATATCGGTGACAATCCGCCCCGTGTCGAGGTCGATCACCTGGCCGCCCTGGGCCTTGCGCGAGGTGGCGAGCAATTGCCGGTAATCGGGCGAGAAGGAAAAATCATCGAGGTAATCCTCGGCTTCGATACGCCTGGGCACAAAGTCCGGATTCGGGCCGGTGGACAGTTCCCAGACCTCTTTCACATCTTTCAAGGCGACGATGAAGCTGTTGCGCGGCGGCGCGGTATAGACCGCGCTGACCCGCGACGCCTGGCCGTCCAGCCCCACCGTTGCAACGGTCTTGACCAGTGACAGGTCGCGGGCATCCAGCACCACCAGGTTGCCGGGCAGGGTGTTGCCCACCAGCACCCAGCGCCCGTCCTTGCTCACCGCCAGGTTGCGGGTATTGAGCCCGGCTCGCACCTCGGCGATGAGCGTGAGGTTGTGCAGGTCATACAGGCTGATCCAGCCGTCCCGGGAGGCGAAATAGACGAAGCGTCCGTCCGGCGAAAACTTCGGTCCGCCATGCACCGCGAAATGTGAGGCGAAGCGCGCCAGGACCTCGAAACGATCCCCGTCGACGATATCGACGTGATGATCGCCAGCTTCCACCACCACGAACAGGTTCAGCGGATCGGCGTGGTGCTGGGGTTTGTCGGGCAAGGTCGCGACATCCGCCAGCAGGCGATGGCTGCGGCGAGTATCGTCCTCGCTCCAGGTCGGTTCGACGGCCGGTGGACGTTGGAGATAGTGGGTCAGGCCATCGATCTGCGCGGGCTCCAGCACCGCGCCGAATGCCGCCATCTGGCTGGCCGGGCGTCCATGCTCGATCACCTGGCGGATTTCGTCGGGCTTGATCCGACTCAGGCTCTGAGGCAACAGCGCCGGCCCGGCGCCGCCGATGCGATTGACCCCGTGGCACTGCTGGCAGTGTTGCTGGTAGTTCTGTTCGGCCAACGCCAGGTCCGGGTCAGGCGCCGTGGCGCCGTGGACGGCACCGATCCACAGTAATGGGGCAAGCCAGCCGATCCTCATGAGGCCACCCTCGCGATAGTTGGCTGGAGCGGTAGGGCCGGGTGCAGGCGGGCCGGATGCTCCAATACCTGATGGGCAAACAAACCGACCACCTTGCCGATCACCGTCAAGGTCGGCAGGCCTTCGGCGCATGCCAGCGCCATCTCCGGCAATTGCTGGAGGGTGCCGCGCAAGACCTGCTGGTCGGGGCGTGTGCCGTTGCTGATCAAGGCCGCCGGCGTATCAGCCGCCAGGCCCGCCGCGATCAGTTGTGCGGCGATGGTGCCGAGGTTTGACAGACCCATGTAGAACACCAGGGTCTGGCTGTCATCCGCCAGGCTTTGCCAGGGCAGGTTCAAGTCACCTTCGCGTTGCAAATGACCGGTGATGAAGCGACAGGAATTGACCAGGTCGCGATGGGTCAGGGGAATGCCGGCATAGGTGCTGCAACCGGCCGCGGCGGTGATGCCAGGCACGACTTGGCAATCGATACCGCGGGCCAGCAGATACTCCAGTTCCTCGGCGCCGCGACCGAAGATGAACGGATCACCGCCCTTGAGGCGCACCACCCGCTGTCCCTGGTCGGCCAGGTCGGCCAGCAGTTCGTTGATCTGTGGCTGGGGCAGGCTGTGGCAACCGGCGGCCTTGCCGACGTAGTGGCGGGCGCAGGTCAGGGGGATCAGGCCGAGCAATTGCGAGCTGATCAAGCGGTCGTAGACCACCGCGTCGGCCTGCATCAACAGGCTCCAGGCGCGCAATGTCAGCAGGCCCGGGTCACCGGGGCCGGCGCCGACCAGGGCGACTTCACCCGGTCTGAAGGACGATTGCAGGGCAGCGGGCAAAACGATGGAGGCAGGCATGGGACTTCCTTGGTTCGGTATCGGGTTCGCCGTCGGTTGATCAGGCGCAGGGCATCGCAACGCTGGGGATCGCATGCAAGCCGATTTCTTCGTCGCTGAGGTGGCAGCCAGGGTCTTGGCCCCATAGGTCACCGTCGGCCCAGGCCCGGGTGCGGGTATTGCCGTTGCAGATCGCCAGCCAGCGGCATTGTCCGCAGCGACCGCCAACGGCCCGTGGGTGTTCGCGTAGCTTCAGCAGCAGGGCATCGGGGCGATTGAGCCAGAGCGTCTTGAATGGTGTCTGGCGGACATTGCCCACCGAGTGCTGCCACCAGTACGTGTCGGGATGAACCTCGCCGGTATTGTCGATGTTGGCGATGCCGCTACCCGACGCGTTGCCGCCCCAGGCTCGCAGCATCTGCTCGAGTGCGGCGTAGTGTTGGGGCAGACGCCGGGCGACCCATTGCAGCAGCAGGATTGCGTCGGCGTCGTTGTTGCCGCTGACGAAGTCACTGTCGCGGCCTTGTTCGATGTCGCGCCAGGCCCGTTCGAAGATCAAGGTCATGGCCTCGCGGCTCATCTGTTGCTGGGCATCGAGCTTGCGACTGCGCTTGCCCCGGCCGCTGTAGTTGAGGTGCGACAGGTAGAATTTCTGTACGTCGTACTCATTCATCAAATCCAGCAAGCGCGGCAACTGGGCATGGTTTTGCTGGGTGAGGGTGGTGCGCAACCCGACCCGGATGCCTTGCTCGCGGCAAAGCCGGATGGCCGCCATGGAGCTGGCGAAACTGCCCTTGAGCTGACGGAATTCATCGTGGGTCGCTTCCAGTCCGTCGATGCTGATGCCCACGTAATCAAAGTTCGCCGCGGCAATCTGTTCGATATTGGAAGCGTCGATCAGCGTGCCGTTGGTGGACAAGGCGAGGAAAAAACCTTTGTCGCGGGCATAAGTGCTGAGCTGGAACAGGTCCTCGCGCAACAGCGGCTCGCCGCCGGAGAGGATCAACACCCGCACGCCGGCCTCGTGCAGGTCGTCAATGACCTGGAGCGCCGCCGGGGTGTCCAGTTCATCGCGAAACACGCTATCGGCCGACGTTGCATAACAGTGCTTGCAGGTCAGGTTGCAGCGCCTGAGCAGGTTCCAGATCACCACCGGCGGGCGACTGCTGCCCGGTGGCGCGACGCGTGGAGCGGGGCAATGCCCGGCCAGGGCTCGCAGGTAATGGCTGATCCTCAACATAAGGCGCTCCTTCAGTCGGCGTGCGGGTTCAGCGCGAGGCGGGTGACAGGCGCAGGCCGGTTTTTTTCAGGATGCGGCTGCTCACCAGCATGTCGTCGGCGGCGCAGGCGTCCCCCAGCAGGTAGCGCAGGTGTTCGCGGTAGCTGTCGATTTCTTCGCGGCTGCGGCCATGGACCATGGCGAACAGGTTGTAGCGCCAGCCGGGCTGGCGCGGGCGCCGGTAGCAGTGGCTGACGAAGGGCTGCGCCCCCAGCAGGGCGCCGAGACGCGAGATGTCGGCATCGGCCACGTCCCAGACCGTCATGCCGTTGTGGCGATAGCCCAGGCGATAGTGATTGGGCACGGCGGCAATGCGGCGGATCGCACCGTCGGCCTGCAGGCGCTTGAGCAGGTCGAGGGTGGATTCCACGCTCAGTTCCAGTTGCTCGGCCAGCCAGGCCCAAGGGTCTTCGAGCAAGGGCAGGCCGGCCTGGGTCAGTTCCACCAGGCGCAGCGCCAAGGGTGTTTCATCCAGCCGTGGCGGCGCTTGCCACAAAGACTCAGACGGGGAAATACAGGCCGACATGGTAGGTCTCCTCTTTGGGCAGGTTCAGCGGCACCAGGCCGGTCAGGTGTTCGATGTGCAGCAGGGTGTCGTTGATCGCCTGTTCGCTGGGGCAGGCGAGCACGAACCACATGTTCCAGGTGTGCTCGCGGCGGTAGTTGTGGGCGACCTCGGGCATGTCCGCGAGCAGCTCGGCGATGGCCTCGAAACGCGGCTCGGGCACCGCCAGCGCCGCCAGGGTGAACGCACCGCCCAGGCGATCGATATCGAACATCGGGCCGAAGCGGGTGAGTACACCGTCGTTGAGCAACTCATGCAGGCGATCGAGCAATTCGCTACTGCTGCTGTCCAGCTCTTGGGCCAGGGCCTGCCAAGGGTGGCGCACCAAAGGCAGGCCCAGTTGCAGGCGATTGATCAGGCGGCGGTCCAGGTCATCCATCGATATGGGCTCCGACCGGGGCGGCGTAACGTGCGCCGCATTGCTTGAACAGGTGCGTGCTGAACAGCAACTGGTGGGGCAAGTCGTCCAGCCGATGTTCTTCAAGCAGCGCCTGGATCTGGGCCTCGACACGGTCGCGCTGGCGACCATGGATCATGCAGAACAGGTTGTACTGCCACTGGGGCAGGCGCCTGGGGCGTTGGTAGCAAAGGCTGATGCCGGGCGCTTGCCCGAGGCGACGCCCGACTTCATCGACCAAGGCGTCCGGCACGTCCAGCACTAGCATGGCGTTGGCGGCAAACCCCAAGGCGCGATGGTTGACCACCAGGCCGACACGGCGGAACAGCCCCTGTTCATGCCAGTGCTGCACCTGTTCGAGCACCTGTTGCTCGCTGGCCTCGATCTGCTCGGCCAGGGCCTGGAAGGGGCGCGATGTCAGGGGCAGGCCGGTTTCCAGCAAACGGCGCAGTGCCAGTGACTGTTGTTCGTTCAGGGCGTTTTTCATGGGGTGGCCTCCAGGGCAAAGCCCAGGTCGATGCGATAGGCGGTCAGCATGGGCAGGTCCAGTGGCGTGAGACCGGTGTCGTTCTCCAGTTCCTGGAGGATGTTTTCCAGGTGGGCGCGGTTGGGGCCGGTCAGCACGAACCAGAGGTTGTAGCGATGTTCGCGGGCATAGTTGTGATTGACTTCCGGGTATTGGCTGATGCGTGCCGCCACCTGGTGCAAGCGCTCTTCGGGTACGGCCAGAGCGGCCAGGGTGCTGGCCCCGGCCCGGGTGTGTTCGAACACCGGGCCGACCCGCGACAAGGTCCCGGCCACTTGCAGGTGTTGCAGGCAGTCGATGACCTGGGCTTCGCTGCAGCCCAAGGTCTGGGCCATGGCCCGATAGGGCTCGGCGCACAACGGCAGGCCATGCTGGAATTGATCGATCAGGCGTCGGGCCAGTGAGCTGGAGGTCATGGTCAGTACCCCGGCTTGTGCGCGCGGCTGCTGAAGAAAATGCCGCTGGGGCTGAGGGCCGGCAGGCTGCTCAGACGCTCGAGCCGATACGGGTTCCAGACCTGGACCTCGCCACCGTCCCGGGCAGACAACCACAACTGGTCACCCCGCGCGGTGAACTCCATGTGCAGCACCGCCGGGCCTGGCCGCAGATCCGCGACGATGGCGTGGGTCTGGGTGTCGATGACCTGGACGCGGTCGTTGTCCGGGTAGGCGAAGTTGACCCACAGCTGCCGACCGTCCGGACGCGCCGTGACGAACACTGGTTGACCGGCCACGGCGATGGCGTCGGTCTGTTGCCAATCCTGGGCGTTCATCACCAACACCTGGTGATGCCCGACCGCAGGCACGAAAGCTTGCTGGTCGGCCATGGCCCAGCCTTCCAGATGCGGCATCTTGTACACCGGGAGCCGCTCCTGGCCGCGACCGTAATGCCCCAGTACCCGTTTCACCCCAAGCTCCGGGTGCCAGAGATCGAGTTGGGCCATGCCGTCTTCACCGAACAGCCCGGCCATGTAATAACGCCCGTCCGGGGTGATCAGGGCATCGTAGGGTTGCTGGCCGATAGCGGTGAAACGTTCGATGCGCGGGGTGAGGCCTTGGCTGAAGTCGGCGGTCCAGATCTCACCCGTGTCGAACAGGCTGAACACGAAGCGTTGCCCCGGCGCGTCCACCAAGCCGACCACCCGTGAGCGCTTTTGTCCGCCGGGCAATGGCGTGGCCGGGATGTCGGCGACCTGTTCCAGGGTCTGGGCATCGAATACCTTGACGCCGCCGGGCTCGTAGTTGGAGACGGCGATCAGCCTGCCGTCCTGGCTGATTGCACCGCCGATGCTGTTGCCGCCCTGGATGATGCGCCGCTCGATGCGCGCACTCAGCAGGTCGACTTTGCTCAGACCTCCATCGCGACCGAACACGTAGGCGTAGCGTTGGTCGCGGGAGAACACCACCGAGGCGTGGGACAAGTCGCCCAAGCCCCCGACGCGGCCCAGGGCGGTGCGGGTGCCGCTTTCAATGATTTGCAGGCTGCCGGTGGCGCGCTCCACCACCACGCCCAAATCGCCGGTGCCGCGAAGCGGTGTCTGGGCGCAACCGCAGAGCAGCAGGGCGATGGCGGAGGAGGAGAGGATAGAACGGATCATGAGGCGGGTTTTCCTTGAAGGAGCCGGTCCACCAGCCAGCGGATGTCGTCGGGTGCAAGCAACGGTGCCCAACCGGGCATGGCGCTGCCGGGCCGTCCGAGGGTGACGGTGGCGATGAGGCTGTCGCGGGATTTTCCGGCCAGGGCTTCGTGGGTGAGGGGTGGGCCGAGGCCGCCGGTCATGTACAGGCCGTGGCAGGCGCCACAATCCTGGTCCAGCAGGTGTTGCAGTTGGGCCTGGCGCTGGCTGTCGGGAGCGGCCAGCACGCAGGACGAAAGAACCAAGAGCAGGGCAGTCGCCAGGGTTGTAGCACTGTGTCGTTCCATGACGTCCTCCTGAATCAAAATCGTGCGCGGTCCTGTGGCGAGGGAGCTTGCTCCCTCGCCACAGGGTTTGTGTCAGACAGGTCTCCCTGCCGGGTTTATTTAAGGGTCAGGACCCACGCCGCCAGGATCTTGGCTTCCTCTTCCGTCACGGGGTTGGCCGGCATTGGCATCGGTCCCCAGTTGCCTTGCGTACCTTCCTTGATGTGCTTGGCGAGCAGATCCTGTGCTCCGGCGACGCCGGCGTTTTTCGCCGCGACGTCCTTGAGCGCCGGGCCCACCACCTTGGTGTCAATGGAGTGGCAGGCCGCGCAGGGCTTGCTCTTGAACAGCGTCGGGCCGTCTTGCGCCAATGCCGGCAGGCTGTAGGCGGCAGTCAAGGCCAGGGCAATCAGAATAGGCTTCATGGTTTTTCCTCTTATTGATGGGGCTCAATAGATGTCGTGTTGGGTGTTGTAGACGTTGAATTTCCCCGTCGGGGTGATCAGGCGTTTGTCCTTGATCACGTTCTTGACCTTGAGGGTCTTGTCGTCGATCACCACCAGGGCCGACTCGTCTTCCTGACCACTCCAGACCGAGAACCAGACCTCGTCGCCGGCCTTGTTGTATTCCGGTTGCACCACACGCAGCGCGCCTTTCTTGATACCGGCGTACTCGGCAATCGGCAGCACGGTGTAGCCGGCGTCGAGCTTGTCGATGTTGAACACCGCTACCGACTGGCTGAGCTTGGCGTCGGGGCTGAGGGTGGTGTCGACATACAGATGACGAGACGCGGGGTGAGTCTTGATGAACAGCGAACCGCCACCCTGGCCCTGGAGCGAACCGACCTG
Organism: Pseudomonas sp. NFACC46-3; assembly: GCF_900114515.1. Lineage (NCBI taxonomy): Bacteria > Pseudomonadati > Pseudomonadota > Gammaproteobacteria > Pseudomonadales > Pseudomonadaceae > Pseudomonas > Pseudomonas sp. NFACC46-3. The sequence goes on along the minus strand of NZ_FOTH01000005.1, from coordinate 143,063 downwards.
TTTCCAGGCGTATTGCGGGTGATTGACCGGGTCGGTGCCGATCAGCGAAACGCCGGCATCGCCCAAGTGGCTGGTGGCCCAGACCGGTCCGTAGAGGGGGTGGTTGAAGTTGGCGCCGCGGCCCGGGTGCGGGGTCTTGCCAACGTCCACCAGGGCGGTGAGCTTGCGTTCCTTGGAGTCGATCACCGCGACCTTGTTGGAGTTGTTGGCGGCCGTCATGAAGTAGCGATGGCTGCTGTCCCAACCGCCGTCATGCAGGAACGGTGCGGCGTCGATGCTGGTGATGGTGAGGTTCTTGATGTCCTGGTAATTGACCAGCATCACCTTGCCGGTTTCCTTGACGTTGACGATGAACTCCGGCCACTCGTGGGAGGCGATGATGGCCGCGACCCGAGGCTCGGGATGGTACTGCTGGGTGTCGACGGTCATGCCGCGGGTCGAGACGATCTGCTTGGGCTCCAGGGTCTCGCCGTCCATGATGGTGAACTGCGGCGGCCAGTACGAGCCGGCGATGGTGTACTTGTCTTCGTAGCCCTTGAACTTGGAAGTTTCCACCGAGCGGGCCTCGATGCCCACCTTGATTTCCGCGACCTTGGTCGGCTCTTTCGGCCACAGGTCGATCATGTCGATCTTGGCATCCCGGCCGATCACCAACAGGTAGCGACCCGACGCCGAGATGCGCGAGATGTGCACCGCATAACCGGTGTCGATCAGCTTGACGATCTTCTTGCTGTCGCCGTCGATCAGGGCAATCTTGCCGTCGTCGCGCAGGGTCACCGAGAACAGGTTCTGCAGGTTGAGCGTACTGATCTGTTTGGTCGGCCGGTCTTCGGGCTTGACCAACACTTTCCAGGTCTTGCGGGTTTCCGCCATGCCCCATTCCGGTGGCGTCGGCGGGGTGTGCTGGATGAACTTGGCCATCACCGTGATCTGGTCTTTGGTCAGGGCATTGGAGGTGCCCCAGTTCGGCATGCCGGCGGCCGAACCGTAGGTGATCAGCGCCTCCAGGTAGGCTTGGCCGCGCGATTGGGTGATGTCGGGTGTCAGCGGCTTGCCGGTGGCGCCTTTGCGAAGCACACCGTGGCAACCGGCGCAGCGCTGGAAGTAGATTTCCTTGGCCGTGTCGAAGTCGGCCTGGCTCAGGTCGGGCGCGCCTTCGGTCTTGACCACGCGGGGTTGCTCCGGCGCGGCGGGTTGGTCGGCGAAGGCGTGGGGGGCGGCCAGCGCTGTACACAGCGCCGTGACCCGCAGGGCCCACGATTTTTTGTGGCTGATCAGCATTCCATTTCTCCTCAGGCGTGACCCGCGCTGCGCTGTAATTGACGTTCGGCGCGCAGGTTCTTGGTGCGGTGCAAGGCTATGCCCAGGCCGGTGGTTAGCCGCTTGACGGCGATCAAGTTTGCCGGCCGCAGCCCTTGCCAGGTTGTCGCAGGGCACCGTAGCGTGGCCTGCAATCGTGTTGTCTGATCAGGTCTTGCCATGAACGCTATCCACACTTTGCAGCACCCCGACGAACCCTTTTATCAACCCCAGGACAACGAGCAGGCGATGTTCGAGCAGGCCTGGCATCACGGCATGCCGGTGCTGATCAAAGGCCCGACCGGCTGCGGCAAGACCCGTTTCGTCCAGCACATGGCCCACCGCCTGAAACTGCCGCTGTACACCGTGGCCTGCCACGATGACTTGAGCGCGGCCGACCTGGTGGGCCGTCATCTGATCGGCGCCCAGGGCACCTGGTGGCAGGACGGGCCCTTGACCCGGGCGGTGCGCGAGGGCGGTATCTGTTATCTGGATGAGGTGGTCGAAGCGCGCCAGGACACGGCCGTGGTGTTGCACCCGCTGGCCGATGATCGTCGGCAGCTGTACCTGGAACGCACCGGCGAAGTGCTGCAGGCGCCGCCGTCCTTCATGCTGGTGGTGTCGTACAACCCCGGTTACCAGAACCTGCTCAAGGGCATGAAGCCCAGCACTCGCCAGCGTTTCGTGGCGATGCGCTTTGGCTATCCGGCGGTGGCCGATGAAGAGCGTATCGTTGCCCGCGAGGCGGGCGTCGATCTGGCCCTGGCGGCTCAGGTGGTGCGATTGGGGCAGGCGCTGCGCCGGCTCGATCAGCATGACCTGGAGGAAGTTGCCTCGACGCGCCTGCTGATTTTCGCCGCGCGCATGATCGGCTCCGGCATGGACCCACGCCAGGCCTGCCTGGCGTGCCTGGCCGAGCCATTGAGTGACGACCCGCAGACCGTTGCAGCGTTGATGGATGTGGTCGATGTCCACTTTGGCTGAAACCGTTGCCGTGCCCCGACGTTTGCCCGGGGACCTGGCGATGTGGTTTTTCATCCTCGCCGAGTTGTCGGTGTTCGCGTTGTTGATCCTGACGTTCACCGGCGCCCAGGCGTTGTACCCACAGACTTTCAGCGAAGGCCGGCAATTGCTGGACCGCTCCACGGGCCTGGCGATGACCCTCAGCCTGCTGACGGCCGGGTTGTTCGCCGCCCTGGCCCAGGAGCAGGTCAGGCAGGACCGGCCACGTCGGGGGGCGTTGTTGCTGTGGGTGGCGTTGCTGCTTGCTTCGGGCTATGTGGGGATCAAGCTCACGGAGTACGCCCATCTGTTGGTGAACGGCCTGGGGATGGAGCACGACACCTTCTTCACTTTGTACTGGATCCTCACGGGGTTTCATTTCCTCCATGTGCTGCTGGGCATGGTGATCCTTGGCTGGCTGGCCGAGGGCTGCCGGCGCCGTCGCTATGGGGCGCAGCGCAACAGTGGGCTGGAATCCGGCGTGCTGTATTGGCACATGGTCGATCTGGTCTGGGTGCTGTTGTTCCCGGTGGTCTACATCCTTGATTGAGCGGAGGTGCTCATGTCGGCTTCCCGTGTCTTGATTGCTTGCTGGATGACGCTGGCCGTGCTGAGCACCGGTACCGTTGCCCTGGGCCAGATCGCGGCTGCCGGGCTGGTGTCCATCGCCATCTTGGTGGTCGCGGTGACCAAGGCCTGGCTGATCGCCGACGGCTTCATGGAACTGCGCCATGCACCGCGCCTGTGGCGCGGGTTGATATTGAGCTGGGCGGTGCTGTTGGCGGTGCTGATCGCCTCGACACTTCTGTCAGGCACATAACCCGTGGCGAGGGAGCTTGCTCCCGCTGGGCTGCGCAGCAGCCCTATTCCTAACAACCTCACTTTACCTGACACACCGTGCCGGCAGGTTTTGGGGCCGCTTCGCGACCCAGCGGGAGCAAGCTCCCTCGCCACGGGATCGGTGCTGCAGGAACAACCCACCAAAACCATCGGAGATTCTTGATCGCCATCAAGCGGTTTCCGACCCCTCGCTTCCTAGAATGAACACGCCAAGCAATGAGGAAGTGACCATGTCAGATACTTTCACCAAAGGCATGGCCAGGAATATTTATTTCGGGGGAAGCATCTTCTTTTTCCTGATATTCCTGGCCCTGACCTACCACACGGAACAGACCTTTCCAGAACGCAGCAACCAGGCGCAATTGACGGAATCGGTGATACGCGGCAAGGGCGTCTGGGAGCGCAATAACTGCATCGGCTGCCATACCCTGCTGGGCGAGGGCGCGTACTTTGCGCCGGAGCTGGGCAACGTGGTCAACCGTCGCGGTGGCGATGAAGCCTTCAAGCCGTTCCTGCAGGCCTGGATGAAAATGCAGCCGCTGAACGTTCCGGGGCGTCGGGCCATGCCGCAGTTCAACCTGAGCGAGCAGGAGGTCGACGACATCGCCGAGTTCCTCAAATGGAGCTCGAAAATCAATACCAATGGCTGGCCGCCAAACAAGGAGGGCTGAGAGATGAGCATGGCTAATCCGCATCTGAAATTCGCCTCGCAGGCCGTCGCCAAACCCTACTTCGTGTTTGCCCTGATGCTGTTCCTGGGGCAGGTGTTGTTCGGTTTGATCATGGGGCTGCAATACGTGGTCGGCGACTTCCTGTTCCCGCTGATCCCTTTCAACGTGGCCCGCATGGTCCACACCAACCTGCTGATCGTCTGGCTGCTGTTCGGCTTCATGGGCGCCGCCTATTACCTGATACCGGAGGAGGCCGACCGCGAACTGCATAGCCCGAAACTGGCGCTGTTGCTGTTCTGGGTGTTCGCCGCCGCTGGCGTGGCGACGATCCTGGGCTACCTCTCGGTGCCTTATGCAACGCTGGCGAAGTTCACCGGCAACGACTTGCTGCCGACCATGGGGCGCGAGTTCCTGGAGCAGCCGACCATCACCAAGATGGGCATCGTGGTGGTGTGCCTGGGGTTCCTCTACAACATCGGCATGACCCTGCTCAAAGGTCGCAAGACCACGGTCAGCATGGTGATGATGACCGGGCTGATCGGCCTGGCGGTGTTCTTCCTGTTCTCCTTTTACAACCCGGAAAACCTCGCTCGCGACAAGTTCTACTGGTGGTGGGTGGTGCATCTTTGGGTCGAAGGTGTCTGGGAACTGATCATGGGTTCGATGCTCGCTTTCGTCCTGATCAAGATCACCGGCGTGGACCGCGAAGTGGTCGAGAAATGGCTCTACGTGATTATCGCCATGGCACTGATCACCGGGATCATCGGCACCGGTCACCACTTCTTCTGGATCGGCGCACCCGAGGTCTGGCTGTGGGTGGGCTCGATCTTCTCGGCGATGGAACCGCTACCGTTCCTGGCCATGGTGGTCTTCGCCTTCAGCATGGTGAAAAACCGTCGTCGGCAACACCCGAACCGCGCCGCCACGTTGTGGGCCAAGGGCACCACGGTCACCGCGTTCTTCGGTGCGGGCGTCTGGGGTTTCCTGCACACCCTGGCACCGGTCAACTACTACACCCACGGTTCACAACTGACTGCGGCCCACGGTCACCTGGCCTTCTACGGCGCCTACGCAATGATCGTGATGACGCTGATTAGCTACGCCATGCCACGCTTGCGTGGGTTGGGTGAAGCAGCGGACGAACGTTCCCAGCGGTTGGAGATCTGGGGCTTCTGGTTGATGACCTTGTCGATGGTGATGATCACCTTGTTCCTCACCGCTGCCGGTGTGGTCCAGGTGTGGTTGCAACGCTGGATGGCGGATGGCAGTGCCTTGCCGTTCATGGCCACGATGGATCATTTGAAGCCGCTGTTCTGGGCACGACTGGTCAGCGGTATCGGGTTCCTGGCCGGGTTGCTCTGCTACCTGTTCAGCTTCCGTCAACGTGGCCGTGCGGCCCTGCGGGCACCAGCGGCGGTGGTGCCTTCGTGAGTCACCACAGCGACTGAGCCGGACTCATTTGTGGTGAGGGGATTTATCCCCGTTGGGGCGCGAAGCGGCCCCCTACATCCTGTCTGATACACCGCAGTAGCAGACATTTTGGGGCTGCTTCGCAGCCCAGCGGGGATAAATCCCCTCGCCACAATGGGTTCGGCTTAAGAGGAGAATAACCATGGCATTCACCCTGGAGTTGGAAGAATGGGTCGGCAGTGTCTGGCACCGTTTCATCACCCGTCGGGCCAGTGCTGATTTTCCTGAGGCCCGGGTCGAGCTGGTGCCCCGGCAACGCTCGTTGCAGGTGCTGTTTCGCGCCACTGGTGGTGCGCCTCACCTGGGGGTGGAAGCGGTCAGCGACCGCGACCTGTTGTTGCGTCGCAACCTGTTGCAGCAGATTGCCGGCACCTGCAAGCAAGTGCCCCTGGCCTGTTGCGATGGCGATAACCTGCGGCTGCCGGCGAGCCTGGCGACGTTCCCCGATGTCGGGCTCAACGAAGAGCTGTATCGCTGGCTCGCGTTGCTGGCCGCGCAGTCGGGGCCGATGAAGCACTGGGGACGGGACAATCAGCGCTGGACCCTGGCGGTGTTGAAGCGCTACCCGGCGCTGCGCCCTCGCTACCGGCGACTGGTGGAGGCGCACCTGTCCCTGCGCCCCGATCCGGCCACGCTCAACCCGGCCGAAGCCGCCTTGGAACGGGCGTTGTGCCAGGCCTTGCGCGAACCGGGCAGTGTCGAACATTTTCCACGCAGCGAGCGGGCGGCCTGGCCGTTGCCGCTGTGGCTCTACCCACCCCAACACCTGGCCAATCCCCAGGCCGCCAACCTTGAGGAGTCCGAGCAATACCTGGCGACGCCGCCCGGTGAACAGCAGGGCGGGCGCAAGCGCGCCGAGCGAATCGACGACACCACCCGTGACGGTGGGCTGCTGATCGTGCGTCTGGAAAACCTGTTCAGTTGGACCGAACACGTGGACCTGGATCGCTGGGCGGATGACAGCGAAGACCCGGACGCCGCTCGCGTCGCCGAGGACCTGGACCAGTTGACCTTGTCACGTACCCGCATACGCAAGGGCGGTGGTTTGAAACTGCACCTGGACCTGCCGCCGGCCGATGTGGATGACCTCCCGTTGGGCGCCGGTATCCTGTTGCCGGAATGGGATTACCGCAAGCAACGACTGCAGGACGACTTCGTCAGCCTGCAAACCTTTACCCCTCGCGATTGCCAGCCCCAGCCGTTGCCCGCACGCCTGCGAAGCTCGGCCCAGCGCTTGCGTCGCCAGTTCGAACACTTGCGCAACGATCGCCAATGGTTGCGCCAGCAAACCCAAGGCTCGGAACTGGACCTGCAAGCCTGGCTGGATTTCCACGTCGAACGCCAGCACGGGCAGTGCAGTGAACGCGGGCTGTTCATGGACCAGCGTCAGACGCGTCGCGACCTGGCCTGCCTGCTGTTGGCCGACCTGTCGATGTCTACCGATGCCCACCTCAACGACGAACACCGGGTGATCGACGTGATTCGCGACAGCCTGTTGCTGTTCGGCGAAACCCTGTCGGTGCTGGGGGACGATTTTGCCTTGTACGGGTTCTCTTCCTTGCGCCGCCAACAGGTGCGCATGCATGAACTCAAGGCCTTTGACCAGCGTTATGACGACCACACCCGGGGGCGGATCCAAGGGCTCAAGCCCGGTTACTACACGCGCATGGGCGCGGCGATTCGCCAGGCCACGCAACGGTTGGCGGGCTGCAAGCGGCGGCGCAAATTGTTGTTGCTGCTCAGTGACGGCAAGCCCAATGACCTGGACCTCTACGAAGGACGCTACGGTGTGGAAGACACTCGCCAGGCAGTGCTGGAAGCCCGGCGCCAAGGGCTGACGCCGTTCTGCATCACCATCGATCGCGAAGCGGGGGATTACCTGCCGTACATGTTCGGGGCCAACGGCTACACCTTGATTCGCCAGCCCGAGCAACTGCCGCTGCGTTTACCGCAGTTGTACCGGCAATTGACTCAGGATTGAGGACTCAGGCGATGCTGCGGGGCAGCCAGAAGAACATGCCGAAGCAGAAGATCGTCAAGCCGACACAGAACCAGGTGAAGCGTCGCAACCGACGCTCGCTGGCCTTTGCGGCCTCGACTGGCAGGGGCATGCCGCACTGGCGACATTCGGTCTCGTGTATCGGGTTGGCTTGTTGGCAATACAGGCAAGTGGGCTGCGCGCTCATTCGAATTGCTCCAGGCGCAGGCGATCGAGAATGGCGATCTGGCGACCGTCCTGGGTGATGATTTTTTCATCGATCAGGCGCCGGATGATCCGCGAGAAGGTTTCCGGCTGGATCGACAAGTGCCCGGCGATCAACTGCTTGGCCATCGGCAATTCGAACTGGCTGTCCACGGTTTGCAGGCGCACCAGTTGCGTCAGCAGGTAGCGCACCACGCGGTGAGTGGCGTTCTTCAGTGACAGGGTTTCAATCTCGTTGACCCGTTGGTGCAGGCGTACACAGAGCTTGCCGAGCAGGGCGAAGGTCAGCCGGCTGTTGCTTTGCAGCAGACGCATGTAGGTAGCGTTGGACAGCCGGTATACCTGGGTCGGGCCGACGGCTTCAGCGGACGCGACGTAGTTGGGGGTGTCCATCAGCATCATGGCTTCGGCGAAGGTCTGGCGCTCGCCGATCACCTCGAAGACCTTTTCCTGGCCATCCGGGGTCAGCCGGTAGATTTTCACGGCACCGGAAATCACGAAGTAAAACGCCTGCGCCGGCTCTCCCTGGCGGAACAGCGGATCGCCCCGGTCGATGTTCAGCAGTTGGCTGTTGCTCATCAATTCGTTGAGCTCTTCTTCGTTCAAAGGCTCGAACAGGTGATGGCTGCGCAGAATCTGGTGATGGACGCGGTGGAGCACCATGGCATGGAATCCTTGTAAGGGCGAAAGAGGTGGTCGGGGTCAGACCAGGCTCAGGGACAAGCCGCTGGCTAGCGCCACGACGCAGGAGAGCAAGACGAACCAGGTAAACGGCAGAACGACGGATTTCATGGATGACCCCGACAAGAAAGGTGATGCCGTGCCTGAGCAAGAGACGGGCCATGCCTGCCGGCGTTGATTCATGGGACGTTAGAGTCAGTGAGGGTAAAAATGACCCTGGCGCAATCGGGTTAAAACAACCACGAAAGGGTCATAAGTACCCCGTTAGGCTACAGTCCCTGTGGGAGCGAGCTTGCTCGCGATGGCGTCGGATCAGTCAGTATTGAGTTGTCGGGCCCACCGCCATCGCGAGCAAGCTCGCTCCCGCAGGGGGGGAGGGGTATTTAGCGAATGGCTCGACCCGGTTCGGCAAGCCCCTTGCAAGTGACTGGTCGAGGCACCTGGCTGGCTTGATCTGAGACAAGGCCTGCCAGCGCCGATAGCCGATCATTCGAACCCTGGTTTGTCGTACTTCGCTGGCGGTTCAGCGAGGCAAAAGGAGTGATGTATGCAAGTGCTTGACCGTCGCAAGGCCATGGCCATTCTGCCGCTGTGGCGCCTGGCGTTTCGGCCGTTCTTCCTGGCGGGCTGCGTGTTGGCGCTGTTGGCCATTCCCCTGTGGCTGCTGGCGTTCACCGGGCGCTTGTCGACCTGGCAGCCAGCCGGCGGCTGGTTGGCCTGGCATCGGCATGAACTGTTGTTCGGTTTCGGCCTGGCGATCATTGCCGGGTTCCTGCTGACGGCGGTGCAAACCTGGACCGGAATCCCCGGCCTCAGCGGCAAGCGCCTGGCAACGCTGGCGTTGTTGTGGCTGGGCGCGCGGCTGGCCTGGTTGGTGGATGCGCCCTGGCCGTTACTGACGCTGCTGGAGCTGGGTTTTGCCCTGGCGGTCGCCGCGCTGATGGGCGTGATGTTGTGGCGTGTGCGGCAGAAGCGCAATTACCCAATTGTGCTGGTATTGCTGCTGTTGGCCGCCGCCGATGCGTTATCCGTATACGGCCTGGTGCAGCACGACGAGGGCTTGCAACGCCAGAGCGTGCTCACCGGCCTGTGGCTGGTGGCGGCGATGATGGGGTTGATCGGCGGGCGCGTGATTCCATTCTTTACCCAGCGCGGCCTCGGTCGGGTCGAGGGCGTTACCCCTTGGCCGTGGCTCGATCGCCTGTTGCTGGCAGGGGCGGCGCTGGTGGCGTTGTTGTATGCCTTCGGTCCGGCGCTGGTGACCAGCGTCTGGGTCGGCCTGTTGTTCGCCGCGTTGGCGGTGGGCCACGGGATTCGGCTGGTGCGTTGGCATGATCGGGATTTGTGGCGGGTGCCGCTGCTGTGGTCGTTGCACCTGGCCTACGCCTGGCTGGCGGTGGCTTGCCTGGGCATGGCGCTGTGGCACTTCGGCGTGCCAGTGAACCCGAGCCTGGCGGTGCATGGCCTGACCATCGGCGCCATGGCCGGGTTGATCCTGGCGATGGTTGCCCGTGTCAGCCTGGGCCATACCGGGCGCGCCCTCGAGCCGCCGGCGGGCATGACCCTGGCGTTCATCCTGCTGAACCTGGCGTGCCTGAGCCGCGTGCTGTTGGTGCTGCTGTTGCCGTTGGCCGGGCTGTGGCTGGCGGCGCTGTGCTGGACACTGGCGTTCGGTCTATACGCCTGGCGCTATGGGCCGATGCTGCTCAAGGCTCGGGTGGATGGGCATCCGGGATGAGCCGACTGGGCAGAGGGAATCGATAATGTACGGGGTCTTGCTGGTTACCCACCTGTTGGCGGCCATCGCCTTCATTGGCACGCTGTTTTTCGAGGTCTTCATCTGGCATGGCGCCCGTCGGCCGTTGGCCCAAGGCGTCAAGGACGCTGCCGACCAGGCCATCGCCCAGCGCTCGCGGCACGTGCTGCACGGCGTCGTGCTGGTGCTGTACGGCGCCGGCATGGCCCTGGCCTGGCAGCATCGCGGCGCATTGAGCCAGCCGTTGAGCAACAGCTTCGGCCTGCTGCTGAGCCTGAAGATCCTGCTGGCCCTGAGCATTATCGGTCACTATTTGTGGCTGGCGTACTGGCTCAAGCGCGGTCGCCTGACGCCGAACCGAGCCTGCTGGTTGCGTCGCAGTATCCTGGGGCACATGGTGTTGATCGTGGTGTTGGCCAAGGCGATGTTCTATTGGCAGTTTTGAGCAGGGATGGGAGCAACGAATGCCTGTGGGAGCAAGCTTTGCTCCCACAGGCGTAATGGGCAATGTTTGTGAGAGTTAACGGGCAGGCTTCATCGCATTGACGAACAGCACATTGTTTTCCAGGTGGATGTGCTGCATCAGGTCATCACGAAACTCCACCAACCCGCGATACAGGGCGCGCCAGGTGTTGCAGGCGTCGGCGGGCGGGGTGATCTGGTCGGTCAGGGCGAGCATGGTTTCCAGGGCTTCACCGTGCTGGTCGTGTTCGTAGCGCAGCACCTGGATCGGCGCCGAGGCCCGTTCGCCCAGGCCTTGTTGCAGCATCGGGAACAGCACCTGTTCTTCCTTGAGCATGTGGCCTTCGAGTTCCTGGTACATGTCCTGCAGGTGATCGGCCAGGCCGTTCGGGCAACTGGGTCGCGCACCGTGGACCTGCTCGACGCGCCGGGCCAGGCGGATCAGTTCCGGCAGCTGTTCGCGATGGCGTGCGTGGTAGCGCTCCAGGATGTGGCCAATCAAGGTCGCCTGGGGTTCGTCGCGCCAGTCATGGCCCAGCTCCCCAGCGGCTTGCAAGGTGCGCAGGGCGTCGGCGATCAGCAGCGGGTTCAGGCCTTTGCCCAGCGCCGCTTCACGCAAGGACTTTTGCCCGCCGCAGCAGAAGTCGAGGTTGTAATGATGGAAGGTACGGGTTGCACCGGGAATATCGCAGGCCAGTTGGCCGAGGCTTTGTTCCAGCAAATCGAGGCTCATCATGTTTCCTTGGGGTTGAATCCCGGCAGGGACGGATGAACGGACTTTGCAGTCGACGTGCCAGTTTCAACTGATTGAAAATAAAGCATTAAATTTTTGGCAGGGTGATTGTCACCCTGACTGTTGAGGGTCAAACGAACCCTGGAGGGTCATCACTACCATGCTGCGTGAAAGCCTGGCCGCCGACCTGATCGTCGAGCTGCCCAATGCGGTGCGATTGCAGCGCCTGGTGCAGACCCTGCGCGAATACTTCAACAGTGGCGCCGTGGGATTGTTGCGCCTGGACGACGACAGCCTCAGGCCCGTGGCGACCGTGGGCCTGGTCCACGAGGCGCTGGGCCGACGGTTCGTGATTGCCCAACACCCACGCCTGGCGGCAATCATGGCCTCGCGCGAACCCACCTGGTTCGAGCCTGACAGTCGCTTGCCGGACCCTTATGACGGCTTGCTCGACAACCATGTCGGCGAGCCGCTGCCGGTGCACGACTGCATGGGCGTAAGCCTGTATGTGGAAGGCCGGCTCTGGGGCGCGATCACCCTGGATGCGTTGCACGCCGGTACCTTCGACAGCCGCGCCCGAGAGGAACTCAAGCGCTGCACCTTGCAGATCGAAGCGGCGGTGCGAGTCACTCGGCTCGAGCAGGAAAACCGCAGCCTTAGGGCCTCGCGCAGCGACCCGGCGGACCTGCGTCTGCCGGCCGAGGAGGGCGAAATCCTCGGCCGTAGCGAGGGGCTGCAACAGTTGCTCAACGAGTTGGATGTACTGGCCGACTCCGAACTGCCGGTGCTGTTGCTGGGCGAAACCGGCGTGGGCAAGGAATTGTTCGCCCGGCGTCTGCATCGCTTGTCCCGGCGCGCCCACAAACCATTGGTCCAGGTCAATTGCGCGGCGTTGCCGGAGTCCCTGGCCGAAAGCGAATTGTTCGGCCACGTCAAAGGCGCGTTCTCTGGCGCGACCACCGACCGCGCCGGGCGTTTCGACGCGGCCAATGGCGGCACTCTTTTTCTCGACGAAGTCGGCGAGTTGCCGCTGAGTGTGCAGGCCAAGCTGCTGCGCACCTTGCAGAACGGCGAGATCCAGCGCCTGGGGGCGGACAAGCCGCTGCACGTCGATGTGCGGATCATCGCCGCCACCAACCGGCACCTGCCTGACAGCATTCGCGACGGGCTGTTTCGCGCCGACCTGTACCACCGGCTTTCGGTCTACCCGGTGCCGATCCCACCGCTGCGCGAGCGTGGCCACGATGTGTTGATGCTGGCCGGGCACTTTCTCGAACTGAACCGCACGCGCCTGGGCTTGCGTGGCTTGCGCCTGTCACCGGCGGCTGAACAGGCGCTGCTGGCGTACTCCTGGCCGGGCAACGTGCGGGAGCTGGAACATGTGATCAGTCGCGCGGCGTTGAAGCAACTGAGCCGGGGCGCCAGTCGCAGCCTGATCATGACCTTGGAGCCGCAGGTGCTGGATCTGGATGTCAATGCCGGCGCCGTCACGGCCCAGGCGTTGCCGGAGAGGCCCCTGGAAACGCTCGATGCGCCGTTCCAGCCCTTGGGTGAGGCGGTTGATGCTTGTCAGCGACAGGCGATCCTCACGGCTCTGGAGCGTTGCGGGCAGAATTGGGCGGGGGCGGCGCGGTTGTTGGAGGTTGATCCGAGTAACTTGCATAAGCTGGCGCGGCGGTTGGGGCTCAAGTAGCCGTTGATCTGTCAGGCCGCGTTGCCTTCATCGCGAGCGAGCTTGCTCGCGATAGCGCCCTTCAACTCACCACAAGAACCACCATTGACAACGATCAAGGCCCACCATCGCCGCAGAATCCACACTGGCCCAAACCCATCGTGGAGATCACCGTCATGCCCCTTTCCCTGGCCAAAATGCGCCGTCAGTACACCCTCGATGGCCTGGATGAAGTCCAGGCACCCGACGACCCCATGGCTTTGTTCAGGCTCTGGATGCAACAGGCCCGAGACACCGAAAGCCCGCCGGTGGAAGCCAACGCCATGGCTTTGGCAACGGTAGATGAGCAGGGCCGGCCTCACTGTCGGGTGTTGTTGCTCAAGGGCTTCGACGCCCAGGGCTTTTCGTTTTTCGGCAACTACGACAGCGCCAAGGGACAGAACCTGGCGGCCAACCCGTGGGCGGCCATGACGTTTTTCTGGCCGGGGCTGGAGCGGCAAGTGCGGATTGAAGGACTGGTCTGCAAGCTTGATCCCGCGTTGTCGGATGCCTATTTCGAGTCCCGTTCCGTCGCCAGTCGCCTCGGTGCCTGGGCGTCGCCACAAAGCCGACCACTGGAGGACAGGGCCGCGCTCGAGACCTTGCTGGCGCAAACCGAACAACGTTTCGCCGATCAACCGGTGCCACGTCCCGCGCATTGGGGCGGCTATTGCCTGCGACCCGAACGGCTGGAATTCTGGCAGGGCCGCGCTGACCGTTTGCACGATCGCCTCGACTACCGCCTGCAGGATGGCGCCTGGCAGCGCAGCCGCCTGGCGCCTTGAGCGCCGAGGGAGGTACCTCCAAGGAGGAATAGGCCCGGCAACGATTGCGGTTCAGGCTGGGCCATCTTTTCTGACAGGACGGCTGATCATGGCCCATCTGACGCAACGCCTCTTTCAACCACTGAACATCGCGGTCCTTACCATCAGCGATACGCGAACCTTCGAAACCGACACCTCGGGCCAAACCCTGGCGGACCTGCTGCAAACAGCCGGACACGTGCTCATCGACCGTGGGCTGGTGAAGGACGATATCTACCAGATCCGCGCCCAGGTTTCCCAGTGGATCGCCGACCCTAAGGTGCAAGTGGTGCTGATGACCGGCGGCACCGGGTTCACTCCGCGCGATAACACACCCCAGGCCGTGGCGCCGTTGCTGGACAAGCACGTCGACGGTTTTGGTGAGTTGTTCCGCCAGGTGTCCCTGGCGGAAATCGGTATGTCCACGCTGCAATCGCGCGCCTTGGCGGGCATGAGCAATGGCGTGCTGGTGTGCTGCTTGCCAGGCTCGCCGGGGGCTTGCCGGACCGGCTGGGAAAAGATCCTGGTCGGGCAACTGGACAGCCGCACTGGCCCGTGCAATTTCACCCCGCATCTCAAGCCGCAGGCCGGCATTGCTCCGACCGCCTGCGAGACACGCTCGTGAGCGGCAAGGTGTGCGACAGCGGCGTGCTGATGCCGGTGGATGAGGCGATTCGTCATCTGCTCGACCAGGCCCCGCCGCCACCGCCCGTGCAACGGGTTGGCCTGGACCAGGCCCTGGCGCGTGTGCTGGTCGCCGACATTCTGTGCCCGATGAACCTGCCGGCCTGGGATAACAGTGCGATGGACGGCTATGCCCTGCGGGCCGCTGACCTGCCGGGTGACGGCGGCTACCTGCTGTTGGGCGGGCGGATCGCCGCGGGTGACGAGCCGGGCGAGCCGTTGCAGGCCGGGCACGTCGTGCGGATTTTTACTGGCGCGCCGCTGCCACCGGGGGCCGACACGGTGGTGCCGCAGGAAAGCTGTCGCGTCGATGGCGAGCGGGTCTGGTTGCCGTCGGTCAACGGCGGTGACCATGTTCGCAAGGAAGGCGAGGAACTGCGTCGAGGAGACCGGCTGCTCGAAGCCGGCACGCGCTTGCGTGCCCAGGAGTTGGGTTTGCTCGCCGGTGCCGGCGTCGGCCAGGTGGACGTCTATCGCCCCTTGCAAGTGGGCTTGCTCAGCAGCGGCGATGAGCTGCGCGAGCCGGGCGAGCCACTGGCGCCAGGACAGATCTACAACAGCAATCGTCATAGCCTCGCCGCACTGCTGCGCGGTTGGGGTGTCGAGGTGCATGACTTCGGGGTCATGCCCGACCAGCTATTGGCTAGTCGACAAGCGTTGCGCCTGGCCGCCGCCGAATGCGATGTGCTGATCACATCGGGCGGTGTCTCGGTGGGTGAAGAAGACCACCTCAAGCAAGCCATCGAAGCCTTGGGCAGCATCGACCTCTGGCGCCTCGCCATCCAGCCGGGCAAGCCCCTGGCCTTTGGGGATGTGGAAGGCAAGCCATGGATTGGGCTACCGGGCAATCCTTCAGCGGCGTTGATTACCGCGTTGATCGTCGTGCGTCCCTTCCTGTTCCGCACCCAAGGCATGGGCGACGTGCTGCCTGTACCGTTGCAACTGCCGGCCGGGTTCGATTGGCTCAAGCGCAACCGACGCCGGCAGTATCTGCGGGCCAGGTTGGTCCCGGATGCCAACGGCCACCTGTGTGTGGAACTGCACCCTCAGCAAAGTTCGGCGATGCTGACGGCCGCTTGCTGGGCCGATGGGCTGGCGGTGGTGGAGTGTGAGGCGCAACTGCACAAGCACGACAAAGTGCTGTACCTGCCATTCGCCGAGCTGATGCATTGACGGCAATTGATTGCCGTCAAGGTCGCCGGCCGAGGGCTGGCTAGACTGGCGGCGCTTGAGTTTTTCTCATGAGGATGCCCCATGCAACTGGTTTGCCCGGCAGGGAATCTGCCTGCCCTCAAAGCGGCGGTGCGCCAAGGCGCCGATGCCGTCTATGTCGGCTTTCGCGATGACACCAATGCCCGGCATTTCGCCGGGCTGAACATGGACGACAAGCAGTTCGACGCGGCTGTCGCACACATCCGTCAACACCAACGCAAGCTGTACGTGGCGGTCAATACCTACCCGCAGCCCAAGGGCTGGGAACGTTGGCAACGGGCGGTGGACCGTGCCGCCGATTTCGGCGTGGATGCCCTGATTGCCGCCGACCCCGGCGTGCTCGGCTACGCCAGCCAGCGCCACCCGAAACTGGCGCTGCACCTGTCGGTACAAGGCTCGGCGACCCACGCTGCGGCCCTGGCTTTTTACGCCCAGCGCTATGACATCCGCCGCGCCGTGCTGCCGCGGGTACTGTCCCTGGCCCAGGTGCGACAGGTGGCGGCTGCCAGCCCGGTGCCGATCGAAGTGTTCGGTTTCGGCAGCCTGTGCATCATGGCTGAAGGCCGTTGCCACTTGTCTTCCTACATCACCGGCGAATCGCCGAACCTGTGCGGCGTCTGCTCGCCCGCCAAGGCGGTGCGCTGGAGCGAGGATGCCCAAGGCCTCAGCGCACGCCTGAGCGAGGTGCTGATCGACCGCTACACCCCCGAAGAACCGGCCGGTTATCCGACCCTGTGCAAAGGCCGCTTCCTGGTAGGCGGCAAGCGTTTCCATGCGCTGGAAGAACCCACCAGTCTCGACACCCTTGACCTGTTGCCGGAGCTGGCGGCCATCGGCGTCGAAGCGGTGAAGATCGAAGGTCGCCAACGCAGCCCGGCCTATGTTGAACAAGTGACCCGGGTCTGGCGCGCCGCACTGGATGCCCACCAGGTCGCGCCGCAACGGTTCCGGGTGCGGGAAGAATGGCGCCAGGTGCTGGCTGGCTTGTCCGAAGGCAGCCAGACCACCCTGGGTGCCTACCATCGATCATGGCAATGAGGGGAGGCCAGATGAAACTCAGCCTGGGACCGGTCCTGTTTTACTGGGACAAAGCGCAACTGGGGAATTTCTATGCCGAGATGTCGGCATTGCCGCTGGACGTGATTTATCTGGGGGAAACTGTGTGCTCCAAGCGCCGGGCCTTTTCTCTGGATCAATGGCTTGGGCTGGCGCGCGAGCTACAGACGTGCAGTCAGGCACAGATCGTGTTGTCGAGCCTGACACTGATCGAAGCGGCTTCGGAGCTGTCTTCGCTGCGCCGTCTGTGTGACAACGGCCAATTATTGGTGGAAGCCAATGACATGGGCGCGGTGCAGTTGCTGGCCGAACGCAAGCTGCCTTTCGTGGGCGGTCCGGCGTTGAATTTGTACAACGGTCACGCCTTGGGCCAATTGCTCGACAGCGGCATGGTCCGCTGGGTGCCACCGGTGGAGTGTTCGGCGGCGCTGATTGGCGATGTGCTGGAGCAAGTGCGAGACATGGAGCGTGAGGTGCCTGAAGTCGAGATCTTTGCCTACGGCCATCTGCCCCTGGCTTACTCGGCGCGCTGCTTCACCGCTCGGGCCGAAAACCGGCCCAAGGACGACTGTCAGTTCTGCTGCATCAATTACCCCGATGGCCTGGCGCTGAGCAGTCAGGAGGGGCAGCCGTTGTTTACGCTCAATGGCATCCAGACGATGTCCGGTGAGGTGAGCAACCTGCTCGCTGATTACAACGCCCTGGTGGCTTGCGGGGCCGACATCCTGCGCTTGAGTCCGCGGGCCCAGGGCATGGCCGAGGTGGTCAGCGCGTTTGATCGCGTGCGCCAGGGGGAGGCGCCGCCGCTGTTTGTCGAGGGCTGCAACGGCTACTGGCACGGCCATGCCGGCATGTTGAAGGTAGAGGAGGCGGGCCTGTGTTGAGTCCGAAGAAGTGGGTGCTCAAGGGCGCTGATCGCTTGCTGCCCCTGGTGGGCAAGGTGCCGTTCGTGGTGCAGCGCCTGGCGTTGCAACAGGCGCTCAATCGTTGCCTGGCCGAGCCGCTGCGCGATGGCGGGTTCGATGTGCTGCGTGGACGCTGGTTGTGCCTGCGGGTGCCGGACCTGAAGTTGTGCTGGTACCTGACCCTGGCGCGCGATGGATTGCGCATCGCCGAGCGGGCCGAGGCCCAGGTCACCATCAGCGGTAACTGGCGCGAGTTCCTGTTGCTGGCCAGCCGTCAGGAAGACCCCGATACGTTGTTCTTCCGGCGACGGCTGGTGATCGAGGGGGACACGGAGCTGGGGCTGGCGCTGAAGAACCTGATCGACAGTCTTGATCCGGAGGTATTGCCGCCTTGGTTGTGGCGCAATCTGGAGCGGGCGGGCAAGGGGTTGGCCGCAGTGTGATGAAAGCCCCAACCCTATTGCCCCTGGTGTATTCCTGTTCCGGTTGCTCCAACGTGGCGCAACTGGCCAACAACGTGGCCTTGCGCCTGGACCGCGCTGGCCTGGCCGAGATGTCCTGCATCGTCGGGGTCGGCGGGCATGTGGCGTCGCTAGTCAACAAGGCACGCTCGGGGCGGCGGATCATTGCCTTGGACGGTTGCCCGTTGCAATGCGTCCAGGCGTGCTTGCAGCAACACGACCTGGAAGCGGATGTGCATGTGATCCTGAGTCAGTTGGGCTGGCGCAAGCGTTTCGGGGTCGAGTGCTCGCAAGAAGAGGGCGATGCGTTGTTCGAGCGGTTGATACCGATGATAGGGGTTGATGAGATCGATGGGCCGAGCGGCGAGTAAAGAGCCCATACACTCCCTGTGGCGAGGGGATTTATCCCCGCTGGGCTGCGAAGCAGCCCCAAAGCTGAGTCTGCAGTGTATCAGGCAGTTGAGGGGGCGCTACGCGCCCCAGCGGGGATAAATCCCCTCGCCACAGGGGGACGGGGTGCCCGCTGTATAGGATTCGCAGCTATTGCTGGTAAGCCTCCAACGCTTCCTCGGCCAGGATACGAATGTTGCGCCGTTCCATGGCGATCAGGCCACCGTCCACCAAACGATGCAGAATGCGCGAGAAGGTCTCTGGCTGAATCCCCAGCTTGGAGGCCACCAGGCGTTTGGACACCTGCAGCACCAACTGACCGTTGCGTGGATCGCGCTCCTGCAGCAGGAAATTGATCACCCGCCGACTGGCGCTGGCCAGGGTCAGGTTGTCGATGTCCTTGAGGCGTTGGTGCAGGTGGATGCTCATGCTCGCCAGGATCGCCAGGCAGACTTTGGGCTGGTCCTCCAGGGCCTTGCGGTAGTGGGTGCCCTCGATGCTCACCAGTACGCTGTCCTTGATTGCCGACGCACTGACCGGGTAGCACCGGGCCTCGCTGAATAGCAGGGCCTCGGCGAAGGTCTGTCCGGGCTGGATGATCTCCACCAGGTTCTCCTGGCCTTCGCCGGTGACCCGGAACAGCTTGATCTGGCCACTGACCAGCAGGAAAAACCGCTTGGCCGGGTCGCCCTGGTGCATGAGCGTGCTGTTGCTGTCCAGGCGCCTGAGGACGGCCAGGCTGCAGACATCTTCAAAGACCCGCTCCGGCAATTGGCTGAACAGGTGATGACGACGCAACAGTAAAACGATGGAAGGGTGGGTCAGCATGGCGTACCTCCGCGTGCCGTCATGGTAGGGCCCAAATCGTCGCCGGCCTATGCCTCGGCAGGCCTACCTCGGAAGAGGGAGGCCTGATGACTATCCTTGTGGCGAGGGAGCTTGCTCCCGCTGGGCTGCGTAGCAGCCCCAAAAAACAGGGCCGCTGCGCGCCCCAGCGGGAGCAAGCTCCCTCGCCACAGGTTATGTGTTGCTCATGGAATCTATTCGCCTGGCCTAACCCGCCCCGCGCAGATGTTCCATCGCCCACACCGCCGCTTCGACCCGTGAACGCAAGCCGAGCTTGTGCAGCAGGTTCTTCACATGCACCTTGACCGTGCCTTCGGTGATGCCCAGCTTGTGCCCGATGACCTTGTTGCTGTAGCCGCCAGCGATGGTCTTGAGCACCTGGCGTTCGCGCTCGGTCAGTTCTACATCGGCCTGGCGCGGTGGCGAGCGCAGCGCCTGGGCCATGACGCGGGTCAGGCCGGGGCTGATCACCAGGGCGCCGTTGAGGGCATCGCGGATGTACTGGATCAGCAACTCCGGCTCCATGTCCTTGAGCAGGTAGCCGTTGGCGTCCAGGCGCAGGGCGTCGCGAATGTCGTCCTCGGCATCGGACACGGTGAACAGCAGCACCTTGCCGGTGTAGTGCATGGCGCGCAGCCGGCGCAGGGTCTCGATGCCGTTCATCTGCGGCATGTTGTTGTCCAACAACACCAGGTCGGGCTTGAGCGGTTCGATCAGGGTCAGGGCTTCTTCGCCGTGGCTGGCTTCGCCAACGATCTGCAAATCGTCTTCGAGCTCAAGCATCTGACGGATGCCGCGACGCATCATCGGATGATCGTCGACCAGTAGCAGGGTGTGGCGCAGGGGGGCGTTCATGTTGCGAGGCCTTCGGTGTGTTGGCCCAGGAATTCCGGTTGGAAATGCACCTGGATGCGGGTGCCCTGGGGGGTACGGGAGTGAATCTGGAGCTGGCCGCGCAGGCTGCGGGCCCGTTCGTTCATGATGTTCAGGCCATGGTGTTCGCGCTGGTCCACCTCGCCGCTGAAGCCCCGGCCATCGTCTTCGATCGACAGCCGCACGGTCTCGCCTTCCTGGCGCAGTTCGAGCCAGGCGTTTTCGGCATG
Organism: Pseudomonas sp. NFACC46-3; assembly: GCF_900114515.1. Classification (NCBI taxonomy): domain Bacteria; kingdom Pseudomonadati; phylum Pseudomonadota; class Gammaproteobacteria; order Pseudomonadales; family Pseudomonadaceae; genus Pseudomonas; species Pseudomonas sp. NFACC46-3. Next base: position 122,775 of record NZ_FOTH01000005.1, on the reverse strand, counting down.
GGCATGGCGCAGGCAGTTGGACAGGGCCTCACGGGTGATCTGCAGGATATGGATCTGCTCGCTGGCCGACAGCTCGAAGGCCAGGGTGTCGACGAACAGATGCACTTTGAAGTCCCCGCGGTTGGAGAACTCCTCGGCAGTGTCCTTGAGTTCTTCGACCAGGCCGTCATCGTGGATCTGCAAGCGGAAGGTGGTCAGCAACTCGCGCAACTGGCGATAAGCATTGTTGAGCCCTTCGCGCAGTTCACCGGTGACGGTCTCCAGGGTCTGCACCGGTTCGCCTCGACGCATCAGGGTCTGCATGCGGCTGACTTGCAGCTTCATGTACGACAAGGCCTGGGCCAGGGAGTCGTGGAGTTCGCGGGCAATGATCGTGCGTTCATCGAGCAGCAGCAGACGATGGTCCTGTTCGCGCTGGCGCTTGAGCGATAGCGACGTACCAATCAGGTTGGCCAGGGCCTGGATCAATGCGGTTTCCCAGGGCTGCGCGGCGTGGCCGTCGACAAAATGGGCCTTGAGCTCACCCAGTTCGTTGCCCTGGTTGCTGATGCTGAAGGCTTGCGGGCGTGCAGCGTTGTGTTTATGACAACTGGCGCAATCGCTGCTGGCGCAGACCTGGCGGCTGTCGGCGCCATGCAACGCCAGCAGGTGCCTGGCCGGTGCCTGCAATTGCCCTTGCAGGCACAGCGTCAGGCGCAGGCCCGGCAGGCGTTGTTGGAAGCGTCGGATCAGTTCATCCAGCCCTTCGGCATTGGCCTGTCGCGTCGCCAGGCTGCGACTGCTTTGGTACAGCAGTTCCAGGGCGGCGTTGGCCTGTTGCAGGTTCAGGGTCTTTTGCTGGACCTGGTTTTCCAGGGTGCGGTGCGATTGCTCGATGGTCTCGGCCATGGTGTTGAAACTGGTCGCCAACTGGCCCAGTTCATCTTCGGACTGGTGATTGACCCGCACCTGGAATTCGCCACGACGAAAGCGCTGGGTGGCGTCCACCAGTTCCTGCAAGGGCGTGACCACGCCGTACTGCAATTCATACAGGCCGATCAGCAGGATGATCATGGTGCTGAACAGCGCCGCGCCCTGGATCACCTGCTGCCAGCCTTGCTTGTGCTCGCTCTGACGTTGCAGCAGGGTGACGAACTGGTCCAGTTGATCGACGAAGGTGTTGGCGCTGGCCTGGAAAAATGCCGAGTCACCACGCTCGATGGCCGGGCGCAAAGTCTGGTTCCAGCGCTGCACAAGGTCGCGATAGCTCTTGTGCAGGGAGGTTTCCGGCCCATCTTCCAGCACGGCGCGCAGGGCAGGGCTGTCGAGGCGTTGTTGCAGGCTGGCGATGATCGCGGGGACGTCGTCGTTGGCCCCCGCCGCCAGTTTCCAGCTCAGGTGGTAGGTTTCCATGCGCACGGAGCCAGCGGTATTGATAGCGGCAGCGTCGCCCTGGCTGAACCAGGCGATCAATCCGGCGCTCAAGGAACTGGCCAGGGCCAGGATGGCGATGAGGATCACCGCCAGCCCGGCGCGAGCGGGCAGGGAGCTGCGCAGCCAGCGCATCATCGACGCGGGCCTGCGGGGCAAAACTGTGATGCGAGCATAGGGGCGCCCTGGACCTGGGGGGTGTAGCAGCCAATCCTGGGCGCACTACCTCTAAAGAGTTGTCGGCCGCTCCATTTCCATAAAAGCTTCGGCAGACTTGTTCAAGATATTGATAAATAAAGGGTTGTATCAATATCCGGGTCTACCTCCTTGGAGGTAGACGGGGCAAGCATAGGCCTGGACCGCCCCGGCACACGTTGACCCAAGTCAAGTTTTTGCGGGGTTCGTATCACTAGGCTGCGCTCATCGAACTGACGGAGTGCATCGTGATGCGAGCGCAAGTGCAACAAGGGCTGGTACTAGGGATGAGTACCCTGGCCTTCACCGTGTGCTTCATGGTCTGGATGATGTTTGCCGTGCTCGGCGTTCCGATCAAGGAGCTGCTGGCCCTCAACGAGACCCAATTCGGCCTGCTGGCGGCCACGCCGGTGCTGACCGGCTCGTTGGTGCGTTTGCCCCTGGGGCTTTTGACCGACCGCTTTGGCGGGCGGATCGTGTTCTTCCTGCTGATGCTGTCCTGCGTCCTGCCGCTGTATTTGATCACCCTCGCCACGGCCTTCTGGCAGTTCCTGGTGCTGGGCCTGTTCGTCGGCCTGGCCGGCGGTTCGTTCTCGGTGGGCATCGCCTATGTCGCCAAGTGGTTCGACAAGCAGAACCAGGGTTTCGCCATGGGCGTGTTCGGTGCCGGCAACGCGGGTGCGGCGGTGACGAAGTTTCTCGCCCCGGCCCTGATCGCGTTCGGCTCCTGGCACCTGGTGCCCAAGGTGTTCAGCGCCATCCTGTTCATCACCGCGCTGCTGTTCTGGTTTCTCACCAGCGAGAAAAAGGAGCACAGCGGCACCGGCGGCGCCACATTGCGCGAGCAGTTGAAAACCCTGAAAGAGCCGGCCGTGTGGCGCTACTGCCAGTACTACTCGATCGTCTTCGGCGGCTACGTGGCCCTGGCCTTGTGGATGACCAAGTACTACGTGCAGGAATACGGCTTCAGCCTGCAAAGCGCGGCGCTGCTGGCGGCGTGTTTCTCCCTGCCTGGTGGCGTGCTGCGGGCCGTCGGTGGCTGGATGTCCGACCGCTGGGGCGCCCAGAGCGTGACCTGGTGGGTGTTGTGGGTCAGCTGGATCTGCCTGTTCCTGCTCTCCTACCCCCAGACCCAACTGCAAGTGCAAACCGTCAACGGCATCGTCGATTTCCATATCGGCCTCAACGCCACGCTGTTCACCGTGCTGCTGTTCGTGATGGGCATCGCCTTCGCGTTCGGCAAGGCCTCGGTCTTCAAGTACATCGCCAACGACTACCCGAAAAACATGGGGGCAGTGTCCGGCATCGTCGGCCTGGCCGGCGGCCTGGGCGGGTTCGTGCTGCCGATCATGTTCGGCGCCCTGGTGGACCTCACCGGCGTGCGCTCGTCCTGCTTCATGTTGATGTACGGCGTGGTCTGGGTCTCCCTGGCCTGGATGTACTTCAGCGAAATACGCAAGCGCCCGCTGCTGGGTAAACAGCCGCCGGCCATTCAATCCCCGTTTTCCAGCATTGCCCAAGGAGAAGAACATGTCCGTTCTGCAAACGCCTGAAAAGGGCCCGGTCATTCATGACTGGCGTCCGGAAGATCCTGCTTTCTGGGGCAGTAGCGGCAAACTGACCGCCCGGCGCAACCTGTGGATTTCCATCCCGGCGCTGCTGTTGGCCTTCGCTGTGTGGATGGTCTGGAGCACGGTGATCGTGCGCCTGAATGCCATCGGCTTCAGTTTCAGCACCGACCAACTGTTCTGGCTGGCGGCATTGCCGGGGCTGTCCGGTGCGACCTTGCGCATCTTCTACTCGTTCATGGTGCCGATCTTCGGTGGCCGGCGCTGGACCGCCCTGAGCACCGCATCGCTGCTGATCCCGGCGTTGTGGATGGGCTTCGCTGTGCAGAACCCGGCCACGCCCTACAGCGTGTTCGTGTTGATCGCGTTGCTCTGCGGTTTTGGCGGCGGCAACTTCGCCTCGAGCATGTCCAACATCAGCTTCTTCTACCCCAAGTCCCAGCAAGGCACGGCCCTGGGCCTGAACGCCGGGCTGGGTAACCTGGGGGTGTCGGTGATGCAGTTCAGCGTGCCGTTGGTGATCTCTTTCGGCGTGTTCGGCTTCATGGGCGGCCAGCCCCAGGTGTTGGCTGACGGCAGCTCGCTGTGGTTGCAGAACGCCGGTTTCATCTGGGTGCCGTTCATCCTCGCCGTGACCCTGATTGCCTGGTTCGGCATGAACGACCTGTCCAGCGCCCGTGCTTCGTTCAGCGAGCAGGCGGTGATCTTCAAGCGCAAGCACAACTGGCTGATGTGCTGGTTGTACCTGGCGACCTTCGGCTCGTTCATTGGCTTTTCCGCCGCGTTTCCCCTGCTGATCAAGACTTCGTTCCCGGAAGTCATCGCCCTGAAATTCGCTTTCCTCGGCCCGCTGGTGGGCGCGCTGGTGCGGCCGTTGGGCGGCTGGCTGGCGGACAAGCTCGGTGGGGCCAAGGTCACCTTGTGGAACTTCGTGCTGATGATTCTGATGGTGTTCGGGGTCATGCACTTTTTGCCCCAAGGCGGCCAGGGCGGCAACTTCTACGGCTTCCTGGGCATGTTCATGTTGCTGTTCATCACCACGGGTGTGGGCAACGGTTCGACCTTTCGGATGATCCCGGTGATCTTCCGCACCCTGCATGAAAAAGCCGCCCTGGGCAAAAAGCCCGAGGTGCGCGAGCAAGCGCTCAAGAATGCCGGCAAGGAGTCGGCCGCGGTGCTGGGCTTCAGCTCGGCCATGGGCGCCTTCGGGGCGTTCTTCATCCCCAAATCCTTCGGCACTTCGATGGCCCTGACCGGCGGCCCGGAGATGGCCTTCTACATGTTCGTCGGCTTTTACCTGAGCTGCATCGTGGTGACCTGGTGGTGGTACGCCCGCAAGGGCGCGGCGACACCCTGCTAAGACGAATTCAACTATTGCGTGGGCGGGGCGCAGACCCCGCGGAGCAAGCCTGAGAGGAACACACTGTGAGTCATTTATTGGATCAACTGCGGTTTTTCAACCGTAAGCAAGGCGAGTTTTCCGATGGGCACGGCGAGACCCGCAAGGAGTCCCGCGACTGGGAGAACGTCTATCGTTCGCGCTGGCAGTACGACAAGATCGTGCGGTCCACCCATGGGGTGAACTGCACCGGTTCGTGCTCGTGGAAAATCTACGTCAAGAACGGCTTGATCACCTGGGAAACCCAGCAGACCGACTATCCGCGTACCCGCAACGATCTACCCAACCACGAACCACGCGGCTGCCCTCGCGGCGCGAGCTACAGCTGGTACATCTACAGCGCCAACCGGCTCAAGTACCCGAAGATTCGCAAGCCATTGCTCAAGCTGTGGCGCGAAGCCCGGCAGACCCTGCCACCGGTGGAAGCCTGGGCCAGCATCGTCGAGGACAAGGCCAAGGCCGACTCCTATAAAAGCAAGCGCGGCATGGGTGGCTTCATCCGTTCCAACTGGGAAGAAGTCAACGAGATCATTGCCGCCGCCAACGTCTACACCGTCAAGACGCACGGCCCGGACCGGGTGGTGGGCTTCTCGCCGATCCCGGCCATGTCGATGGTCAGTTATGCCGCCGGCTCGCGCTACCTGTCGCTGATCGGTGGCGTGTGCCTGAGCTTCTATGACTGGTATTGCGACTTGCCGCCCGCTTCGCCGATGGTCTGGGGCGAGCAGACCGACGTGCCGGAATCGGCCGACTGGTACAACTCCAACTACATCATTGCCTGGGGCTCCAACGTCCCGCAGACCCGTACCCCTGACGCCCACTTCTTCACCGAGGTGCGCTACAAGGGCACCAAGACCGTGGCGATCACCCCGGACTATTCGGAAGTCGCCAAGCTCACCGACCTGTGGCTCAACCCCAAGCAGGGCACCGACGCCGCACTGGCCCAAGCCTTCAACCATGTGATCTTCAAAGAATTCCACCTGGACAAGCCCAGCGCCTATTTCACTGAATACGCCAAGCGCTACACCGACCTGCCGGTATTGGTGATGCTCAAGCCGATGCTTGGCGCTGCGCCGGGTGCCGGTTACCAGCCGGACCGTTTCCTGCGGGCCAGTGACCTGACCGACAACCTCGGCCAAGAGAACAACCCGGAATGGAAAACCATCGCCATGGATGCCGCTGGCGAACTGGTTTCGCCCCAAGGCTCCATCGGCTATCGCTGGGGCGAGAAGGGCAAGTGGAACATCCTGCCCCGTGAGGGCGGCGAGGGACGTGAGATCGACCTCAAGCTGAGCCTGATCGGTGGCGACGTCGCCGAGGTGGCCTTCCCGTATTTTGCCGGCGAAGCCCAGGAGTACTTCCAGCACGTGGCCGGTGATGCGGTGCAGTTCCGTCGGGTGCCGGTGCACAGCGTGGTGCTGGCCGATGGCAGCGTGGCGAAAGTCGCCACTGTATTCGACCTGTCGGCGGCCAACCTGGCGATCGACCGTGGCCTGGGCGGCGCCAACGTTGCCAAGGACTATGACGACGCTTCGGTGCCCGGCACCCCGGCCTGGCAGGAGCAGATCACTGGCGTAAGTCGCGAGAAGGCGATCCAGATCGCCCGCGAGTTTGCCGACAACGCCGACAAGACCCGTGGACGCTCGATGATCATCGTCGGTGCAGCGATGAACCACTGGTACCACATGGACATGAACTACCGCGGGCTGATCAACATGCTCATGCTCTGCGGTTGCGTCGGCCAGACCGGCGGCGGTTGGGCTCACTATGTGGGCCAGGAAAAACTCCGTCCGCAATGCGGCTGGCTGCCCCTGGCCTTCGGCCTGGACTGGAACCGTCCGCCACGGCAGATGAACGGCACCAGCTTCTTCTATGGCCACAGTTCGCAATGGCGCCACGAGAAGATGAGCATGCACGACGTGCTCTCGCCCCTGGCCGACAAATCGCAGTTCCCCGAGCACGCCCTGGACTACAACATCCGTGCCGAACGGGCCGGCTGGTTGCCGAGCGCGCCGCAACTCAACACCAACCCGCTGCACATCTGCCGCGATGCCGCCGCCGCGGGCCTGGAACCCAAGGACTACGTGGTCAAGTCGCTGCAGGACGGTTCCCTGCGCTTTGCCTGCGAACAGCCGGACAGCCCGGTGAACTTCCCGCGCAATATGTTCATCTGGCGTTCCAACCTGCTGGGCTCCTCGGGCAAGGGCCACGAGTACATGCTCAAGTACCTGCTGGGCACCAAGAACGGCGTGATGAACGAAGACATCGGCCATGGCACCGAGTGCAAACCCACCGAAGCCGAATGGGTCGACGAGGGCGCCATTGGCAAGCTCGACCTGGTGACCACCCTGGACTTCCGCATGTCCTCGACCTGCGTGTACTCCGACATCGTCTTGCCGACCGCCACCTGGTACGAAAAAGACGACATGAACACCTCGGACATGCACCCGTTCATCCACCCGCTGTCGGCCGCCATCGATCCGGCCTGGGAATCGCGTTCGGACTGGGAAATCTACAAGGGCATCGCCAAGGCGTTTTCCGCCATGTCGGTCGGCCACCTGGGTGTCGAGAAAGACCTGGTCACCGTACCGCTGATGCACGACAGCGTCGGCGAACTGGCCCAACCCTTTGGCGGCACCGACTGGAAAAGTGCCGGTGTGGCGCCGGTCCCGGGCAAGAACGCACCGAACCTGCAGGTGGTGGAGCGCGACTATCCGAACATCTACAAGCAGTTCACCTCCCTGGGCCCGATGCTGGAAAAACTCGGCAACGGCGGTAAGGGCATCAACTGGAACACCGAGACTGAAGTGAAATTCCTCGGCGAACTGAACCACAAAGAAGTCGAGGCCGGCATCAGCCAAGGGCGGCCGAAGATCGACAGCGCCATCGACGCCGCCGAAGTCATCCTGTCCCTGGCCCCGGAAACCAACGGCCATGTCGCGGTGAAAGCCTGGGCGGCGCTGTCGGAGTTCACCGGCATCGACCACAGCCACCTGGCCGTCTCCAAGGAGCACGAGGCGATTCGTTTCCGCGACATCCAGGCCCAGCCACGCAAGATCATTTCCAGCCCGACCTGGTCTGGCCTGGAAGACGATCACGTGAGCTACAACGCCGGCTACACCAACGTCCATGAGTCGATCCCATGGCGCACCATCACCGGTCGCCAGCAGTTCTACCAGGATCACCCGTGGATGCAGGCGTTCGGCGAGCAACTGATGAGCTATCGGCCACCGGTCAACACCCGCACCATCGCCGGCGTGAAGGGCAAGCGCAGCAATGGCGAGACCGAGATCGTCTTGAACTGGATCACCCCGCACCAGAAGTGGGGCATCCACAGCACCTACAGCGACAACCTGCTGATGCTGACCCTGAGCCGTGGCGGACCGATTGTCTGGCTCTCGGAAATCGACGCCAAGCGCGCCGGTATCGAGGACAACGACTGGATCGAATGCTTCAACGTCAACGGCGCGCTGACCGCCCGTGCGGTGGTCAGCCAACGGGTCAAGGAAGGCATGGTGATGATGTATCACGCCCAGGAACGGATCGTGAACGTGCCAGGTTCCGAAACCACCAAGACCCGTGGCGGTCACCACAACTCGGTGACCCGCGTGGTGCTCAAGCCCACCCACATGATCGGTGGCTACGCCCAGCAGGCCTACGGCTTCAACTATTACGGCACGGTCGGTTGCAACCGCGACGAATTCGTCGTGGTGCGCAAGATGGTCAAGGTCGATTGGCTCGACGGTTCCAGTGGCGATGATTTGCCGCGTCCACTGCCGACTGATATCGAGGAGAACTGAGATGAAGATTCGCTCACAAATCGGCATGGTCCTGAACCTGGACAAATGCATCGGCTGCCACACCTGCTCGATCACCTGCAAGAACGTCTGGACCAGCCGCGAAGGCATGGAGTACGCCTGGTTCAACAACGTCGAATCCAAGCCGGGCATCGGCTATCCCAAGGAATGGGAAAACCAGGACAAGTGGAAGGGCGGCTGGATCCGCAACGCAGACGGTTCGATCAACCCGCGCATCGGCGGCAAATTCCGCGTACTGGCGAATATCTTCGCCAACCCGGACCTGCCGAGCCTGGACGATTACTACGAACCGTTCGACTTCGACTACCAGCACTTGCACACCGCACCGCTGGGCGAGCACCAGCCCACCGCGCGACCACGCTCGGTGGTGTCCGGCAAGCGCATGCAGAAGATCGAGTGGGGCCCGAACTGGGAGGAAATCCTCGGCACTGAATTCGCCAAGCGGCGCAAGGACAAGAATTTCGACAAGATCCAGGCGGACATCTATGGCGAGTACGAAAACACTTTCATGATGTACTTGCCGCGCCTGTGCGAGCACTGCCTGAACCCGGCGTGCGCGGCGTCGTGCCCGAGTGGCGCGATCTACAAGCGCGAAGAGGACGGCATCGTCCTGATCGACCAGGAGAAGTGCCGCGGCTGGCGCATGTGCATCAGTGGCTGCCCTTACAAGAAGATTTACTTCAACTGGAAGAGCGGCAAGTCGGAAAAATGCATCTTCTGCTACCCGCGCATCGAAGCCGGGATGCCGACTGTCTGCGCTGAAACCTGCGTTGGACGGATCCGTTACCTCGGCGTGTTGCTGTACGACGCCGACCGTATCAGCGAAGTGGCAAGCACCGCCGATGAGAAGGACCTGTACGAGAAGCAACTGGAGATTTTCCTCGACCCCAACGACCCGGCAGTGATTCGCCAAGCCCTGGCCGATGGCGTGCCGCAGTCGGTGATCGATTCGGCGCAACGCTCGCCGGTCTACAAAATGGCCGTGGATTGGAAACTCGCACTGCCGCTGCACCCGGAATACCGCACCTTGCCAATGGTCTGGTACGTGCCGCCACTGTCGCCGATCCAGAACGCTGCCACGGCTGGCACCGTGGGCATGAACGGGGTGATCCCGGACGTCGACAGCCTGCGCATCCCGCTGCGCTACCTGGCGAACATGCTCACCGCCGGTGATGAAAAACCGGTCAAGCTTGCGCTCAAACGCTTGCTGGCGATGCGTGCCTACAAACGTTCCGAGCAGGTCGACGGCGTGCAGGATCTGCAAGTGCTGGCCGACGTCGGCTTGAGCGTGAACCAGGTGGAAGAGATGTACCGCTACCTGGCCATCGCCAACTACGAAGATCGCTTCGTCGTACCAAGCGCCCACCGCGAAGACGCCATGAGCGACGCGTTCGCCGAGCGCTCCGGTTGCGGCTTCAGCTTTGGCAGCGGTTGCAGTGGCAGCTCCGACACCAACATGTTCGGTGGCAAGAAGGCCAACCGCCGCGACGTGATCAAAACCGTGCAGTTGTGGGAGGAATGAGCATGCGCATTCTCAAGGTGATTTCGTTGCTGCTCGACTACCCGACCGAGACCCTGGTGGCCGGTCGGGATGAGCTGGAACAAGCGATTCTCCAGGCACGGGAAATCAGTCCGAACCAGCGCGCCGGGCTGTTTGAATTGCTGGAGGTGATCTGCGGCAAGGACCTGATGGATGGCCAGGAGCACTACGGTGCGCTGTTTGGCCGCGGTCGTTCGCTGTCGCTGCTGCTGTTCGAACATGTCCATGGTGAATCCCGCGACCGTGGCCAGGCCATGGTCGACATGATGGCCCAGTACGAAGAGGCCGGTTTTGCCATCGGCGTCAAGGAACTACCTGACTACATCCCGCTGTACCTGGAGTTTCTTTCCACCCGCGAAGACCTCGAGGCCCGCGAGGGCCTGGCCGATGTGGCGCACCTGCTGGCCTTGCTCGCGGCGCGCCTGGACGAACGTGAAAGTGCCTACGCCAGTTGCTTCCGGGCCTTGCTACAAATCGCCGGGGCCGAGCCTCAGGTGGCCGTGGCCGAGTTGCGCGAGCAAGTGAAGGCCGAGCCACGGGATGACTCCCTCGAGGCCCTGGACAAGGTCTGGGAAGAAGAGGCGGTGGATTTCATGAAGGCCGAACAGCAGGACCGTTGCAGCTCGATGCCCAGCGCGCCGGGCAAGGCGCGAGACGAAAGTGCGGTGCCGCTGCACTGGGTGGATTTTCAGCATGAAGGGCTGGCCGCAGCGCCAGCCGGGGAGGTGGGTAATGTCTAAATGGGATCTGTTGTTGTTCGGGGTCTACCCCTACGTCGCCTTGGCGATTTGCCTGCTTGGCAGTTGGGCACGCTTTGATCTGTCCCAGTACACCTGGAAGGCCGGTTCCAGCCAGATGCTGAACAAGCGCGGCATGCGCGTGGCCAGCAACCTGTTTCACATCGGCGTGCTGTTCGTGCTGGCCGGCCACTTCGTCGGCCTGCTGACACCCTCGGCGATCTATCACCATGTGTTGAGCACCGAAAACAAGCAATTGCTGGCGATGGTCTCCGGCGGTTTCTTCGGCGTACTGGGCCTGATCGGCCTGGTGATGCTGCTCAACCGTCGCCTGACCGACCCTCGGGTTCGCGCCACCTCCAATGCGTCGGACATCCTCGTGCTGGTGGTGCTGTTGGTGCAACTGGTACTGGGGCTGATGACCATCGTGGCCTCTACCGCCCATATGGACGGCTCGGTAATGGTGATGCTGGCCGATTGGGCCCAGAACACCGTGCTGTTGCGTCCGGTTGAAGCCGCTACCTCGATAGCGCCAGTAGGCCTGGTCTACAAGCTCCACGTGGTGCTGGGCCTGACCCTGTTCGTGCTGTTCCCGTTCACCCGTCTGGTCCATATCGTCAGTGCGCCGGTCTGGTACCTGGGACGTCGTTATCAAATCGTTCGGCAGAAGTTTTGAGGAGAAGATCATGGCGAGTGGATGCGGATGTGGCGGTAGTGGTGGCGGCAGCGGCGGCTGCGGTTCTTCGGCAAAAGCGGCACCGGTGATCGCGCCGGTGGCCGATGCCGAACCGGCGGGGGCGGTGCAGTTCGAGCCGGCCCAGGCCGGGCCGGTGGCGGAGGATGAAGCGCCACAGTTGATTGCCAGCAGTGAACAGGAGTGGCCGATCATCAGCGTCAACGGGGTGTCGATCACCCCGCAGGCGATGGCCCAGGAGCTGCAATACCACCCGGCGGAAAGCCGCGAGGAGGCGGTTTATCAGGCGGCACGGGCCTTGGTGATTCGTGAATTGCTCCAGCAACGCATCGCCGAACTGGGCCTGGCGTTACAGGTCGGCGCCGGCGAAAACGAAGAGGAAGCGGCCACGCGGCTATTGCTCGAACGTGAGGTGCAGGTGCCGCAGTGCGACGAGGCCACCTGCCTGCGTTATTACGAAAGCAACCGAGCGCGGTTTCACAGCGCACCGTTGCTGGCGGTGCGGCACATCCTGCTCGAATGCGCGCCGGACGATGCCGAGGCGCGCAGCCTGGCCCATGTCCAGGCCGAGCTGCTGCTGGAGCGGCTGGATCAGTTCCCGGGCAGTTTTGCCGAGTTGGCGCTCAAGCATTCGGCGTGTCCATCCAAGGAGCAGGGCGGCTCGCTGGGGCAGATCAGCAAGGGCCAGACTGTGCCTGAGCTGGAGCGCCAGTTATTCACCCTGCCGGCGGGCCTGGCCGGTAAACCGCTGGAAAGTCGCTATGGCTGGCACGTGATCAGCATCGACCAGCGCATCGATGGCCAGCCATTGCCGTACGAGGCGGTGGCGACGGCGATTCGTACCCAGTTGCAGCAGGGCGTGTGGCAAAAAGCGCTGGTGCAGTACCTGCAAACCCTGATCGGTGCGGCGGACATTCGCGGCATTCATCTTCAGGGTGCCGACTCGCCGCTGGTGCAGTGAGTACGGGCTCAATCAGGAGGTCTTCATGAATGCGGTGTTGCAGGACGGATTTGGGCGCCAGATCGATTATTTGCGGATGTCGGTGACCGATCGTTGTGATTTTCGTTGTGTGTATTGCATGGCGAAAAACATGACGTTCCTGCCGCGTCAGCAGGTGTTGACCTTGGAGGAGTTGCAGCGTCTGGCGCGGCTGTTCGTCGGCCTGGGGGTGAAGAAAATCCGCCTGACCGGTGGCGAGCCGCTGATCCGTCCGGGCATCGTCGGGTTGTGTCGCGAGATCGCGGCATTGCCCGGCCTGCGGGAACTGGTGATGACCAGCAACGGCTCGCAGTTGGGGCGATTGGCCCAGCCGCTGGTCGATGCTGGCGTCAAGCGCATGAACATCAGCCTCGATAGCCTGGACGGCGAACGTTTTCGGGCGATTACCCGCAACGGCAACCTGGACCAGGTGCTGGCCGGGATTGAAGCGGCGCAGGTCGCTGGGTTCGAGCGGGTCAAGTTGAACTGCGTGGTGATGAAAGGACGCAACTTCGATGAGGTCCCGGCGCTGGTGCAGTACGCCATCGATCAACGCATCGACATCAGTTTTATCGAGGAGATGCCGTTGGGGGAGGTGGGGCGTTCCCGGGGCGAGTCGTTCTGTTCCAGCGATGAGGTCCGGGCTGTGATCGCCGCTCATCACCGGTTGCTCGACAGTACGGAGAACAGTGGTGGCCCGGCGCGTTATGTACGTTTGGAACAGCATCCGGATACCCGGATCGGTTTCATTTCCCCCAACACTCACAACTTCTGCGCCAGTTGCAATCGCGTGCGCATGACCGTTGAAGGGCGCTTGCTGTTGTGCCTGGGGCAGGAGGATTCTCTCGATCTGCGTGGCTTGTTGCGGCGTTATCCGTTGGATGACCAGCCGGTTATTCAGGCGGTGCAGAAGGCGTTGCGTGGGAAGCCTTTGCGCCATGACTTCAATCCTGGTGGGGAGGTGCAGATTGTGCGGTTCATGAATATGAGTGGGGGTTAAGGGCTTACGCAGACCCCGTGGCGAGGGAGCTTGCTCCCGCTGGGGTGCGCAGCAGCCCCGTACTGTTCTGAGCGCTGGGATTTGTTGATTGGGGGCATATCCGTTGCTGCGGTAACGGCCACTTAGGGTTCCGCCCTGACGGCGGCTCACTTTTGAGAAGCGCAAAAGTAAGCAAAACGCTTTTGCCCCACCACTCGGTGCCTCGCCTAGGCTCGGCATGCCCGAACGCAGGCATTGCTCCGTGGGCCGCCGCGAAGGGCCATCCATGGCCCAGCGCGGCTATCCCGGCATCCATGCCGGGATGCCCACTGCGCAATGCCTGCGTTCGGCCAGCGTGGTTAACGGGGCGCCGAAATCAACGTCCACCGCGAGGCGGCCTTATAGCCGGCCTGGCTCTGCGGCCATACCCCGATCCAACTGTGGGAGCGGGCTTGCTCGCGAAGGCGGCCTGCCAGCCGGCCTATTTCTTCCGGTCGCACCCCGATCCCATTGGACGAGGCGCATTGCCCCCCCTTCCAAGCGGGTTGGCCGTCGCTCCCGAATCTTGATATCGATCAATTGCAACTCGATCGTTTGGCCGTACTCTCCACTGCATATTGTGTTTATGCGAATCAAAAAGCCTATATGTAGTGTCTGGAGCCAAAATGCAGAGCACGTTGATCTCAGTAGGGTGTAACCGCTTGCACAAGCGCGATGGCAGTGTGGTCGCCTTTGATGCGGACAAGATCCGCCAGGCGCTGATCGCCGCTGGCAAGGCCACTGGCGAATACGCCGAAGCCGAGGCCGAGGCGTTGCTGGAGGCGGTGTTGGCGCGGTTGGAAGGGCAGACGCGGTTGAACGTCGAGCAGATCCAGGACCGTGTCGAGCGGGTGTTGATGGATGCCGGTTTCTTTCTCTCCATGCGTGCCTACATCGTCTATCGCGAGCAACACGGACGCCTGCGTCGGGATCGCCGTACGCTGGTGGAAGTCGCCACGTCGATGAACGAATACCTGGACCGCGAAGACTGGCGCGTACAGGCCAACGCCAACCAGGGCTATTCCCTCGGCGGGCTGATCCTCAACGTATCGGGCAAGGTCACCGCCAACTATTGGCTCGACGAAGTCTACAGCCAGGCCATCGGCCAGGCGCATCGCGAGGCGGACCTGCATATCCACGACCTGGACATGCTCGCCGGCTATTGTGCCGGCTGGTCGTTGCGCACCCTGTTGCACGAAGGTCTCAATGGCGTGCCAGGGCGGGTCGAGGCCGGGCCGCCCAAGCATCTGAGCAGTGCCCTGGGACAGATGGTGAATTTCCTCGGCACCCTGCAGAACGAATGGGCCGGCGCCCAGGCGTTCAGCTCGTTCGACACGTACCTGGCACCCTATGTGCGCAAGGACCAGCTCAGCTACGACGAGGTCCGGCAGTCGTTGCAGGAGTTCATCTACAACCTCAACGTACCGTCGCGCTGGGGCACGCAAACCCCGTTCACCAACCTGACGTTCGATTGGGTCTGCCCACAGGACTTGCGTGAACAGATCCCGATCATCGGTGGCGAAGAGATGCCGTTCGCCTACGGTGACCTGCAAGCGGAAATGGAACTGATCAACCGCGCCTACATCGAGGTGATGCAGGCCGGCGATGCGAAAGGGCGGGTGTTCACCTTCCCGATCCCGACCTACAACATCACCCACGACTTCCCGTGGGACAGCGAGAACGCCGACCGGCTGTTCGAAATGACCGCCCGTTACGGTTTGCCGTATTTCCAGAACTTCCTCAACTCGGACATGCAACCCAACCAGGTGCGGTCGATGTGCTGCCGCCTGCAACTGGACGTGCGCGAACTGCTCAAGCGCGGCGGTGGCTTGTTCGGCTCGGCGGAGCAGACCGGCTCCCTGGGCGTGGTGACGATCAACTGCGCCCGCCTGGGTTATCTGTACAAGGGCGACACCAGCGCGTTGCTGCAACGCCTCGATGCCCTGATGGAACTGGCGATGGAGAGCCTGGAGGTCAAGCGCAAGGTCATCCAGCATCACATGGATGCCGGTTTGTATCCTTACACCAAGCGCTACCTGGGCACCCTGCGCAATCACTTCTCCACCATCGGCGTGAATGGCCTGCACGAAATGCTGCGCAATTTCACCGATGACCAACAAGGCCTGCACACCGAGCAAGGCCGGGCATTCGCCCTGAAACTGTTGGATCACGTGCGGGCCACGCTGCTGCGATTCCAGGAAGAAACCGGCCACCTCTACAACCTCGAAGCCACGCCCGCCGAGGGCACCACCTACCGCTTCGCCAAGGAAGACCTCAAGCGCTATCCGGATATCTTGCAGGCCGGCAGCCCGGTCGCACCGTACTACACCAACTCGTCGCAACTGCCGGTGGGCTTCACCGAGGATCCGTTCGAAGCCCTGGAGCTACAAGACGAACTGCAATGCAAATACACCGGCGGCACCGTGTTGCACCTGTACATGGCAGAACAGATTTCCTCCACACAGGCCTGCAAGCAACTGGTGCGCAAGGCACTGGGACGTTTCCGCCTGCCGTACCTGACCATCACGCCGACCTTTTCCATCTGTCCGGTGCACGGTTACCTGGCCGGCGAACATGAGTTTTGCCCGAAATGCGACGAGGCCTTGCTGCTGCAACAACAGCGCCAGGGCAGCGTTCACTGATCCGATCCATCGACCGCAAGGAGCTTCACCCATGAATGCATCGCAAAGCCTTCCTCAAGCACAGCGTCAACGTTGCGAAGTCTGGACCCGAGTGATGGGTTATCACCGTCCGGTGGCGGCCTTCAACCCAGGTAAGCAGTCCGAGCATCGCGAGCGGGTGCATTTCACCGAACGCGCGGCCGGGCGTCCATGAGTCGAGTGCTACGGGTCGGGGGCATGGTGCCCCTGACCACCCTCGATTATCCGGGCCAACTGGCGTGCGTACTGTTTTGCCAAGGCTGTGCCTGGCGTTGTCGTTATTGCCATAACCCGCAACTGATCCCGCCGCGCGGTAGCGAGGAGGTGGATTGGTGCCGGGTGTTGGCGTTCCTGCAGCGCCGTCAGGATCTGCTCGACGCCGTGGTGTTCAGTGGCGGTGAGCCAACCTTGCAGGACGGCCTGGCGCCGGCCATGGAGGAAGTGCGGCAGATGGGCTTTCGCATCGGCCTGCACAGCGCCGGCATCAAACCGGCGGCCTTCGCCAAAGTGGTCGGTCTTGCCGACTGGGTCGGTTTCGACGTCAAGGCCTTGCCCGAAGATGCCCTGGACGTGACCCGTGTCGAAGGCAGCGGCGCCGCCAACTGGCGCAGCCTTGACCACCTGCTGGCCAGTGGCGTGGACTATGAATGTCGCACAACGGTGCACTGGCATCTGTTCGACCCCGAGCGGTTGCTGAACCTGGCCCGACGCTTGAGCGAACGCGGCGTCACGCGGTTCGCGGTGCAACTGGTGCGCACTGCGCGGATGCTCGATCCCCACCTTTCCAGCGTTTCGGCACAAGCCTTGCAGCCTGAGCTGTGGGCCGCCATGCGCGAGTTGTTCCCCTCGTTCGTCTTACGCAGTTGAGCGAGCGCCGGGATGAACGACCGACAGCGGCCCGGGATGACCGGGCCACACTTTTTTAGGTTTTCAAATGCGCTGCCAACCGGCAGGTAGTTGAACAGGGAGCATTTGATATGACCAGACTCACCACCGCCCAACGCATCGTGATCGGCTTTGCCATCGCGCCACTGGCCTTGATTGCCCTGGCGCTTTACGCCTTGAGCGACCTGGCGATGCTGCGCGACCAGGCCGAGCAGATCGTCAGGCAGGATTGGCCGAAGATCGACCCGATCATGGTGATCGCCACGGGCGTGCGCGATAACGCCAGGAATACCCGGGATTTGTTGATCGACAAGAACAATGCGCAAGTCCAGCAATCCATCGACGCCACCCGACAACGGATTACCCAGGCCTTCGCCACGCTGGAGCCGCTGTTCGATCAGCCTGAAGGCAAGGCCGCGTATGCCGAGTTGAAGAAACGGCGCGAGGCCTATGTGGCGGCGTTCGTCCAGGTGCAGGCGTTGATCCGCCAGGGCGCGACGGACGAGGCGATGACGCAGCTCAAGCAGGGCGTGATTCCGGCGGAGCTTGAGGTGTACAAAAGCCTCGAAGGGATGATGGCGATGCAGGGCAAGGTCTTTGTCGAACGTGAGCACTTGGCCCAGGCACGTTACAACGATGCGCGGCGCAACATGCTGGCGTTGGTGCTGGCCTGCCTGGCCCTGGTGACGACCGTGGCGATCCTGGTGACCCGCAGTGTGACCCGTCCCCTGGGTGGTGAACCCAATGACGCGGCGCGGGTGCTTAACCTCATCGCCCAGGGCGACCTGACGATCCGCGTGCCCGTGGGTGTCGGTGCCAATGACAGCGTGATGAGTAACATGCACGACATGCAGCAGAGTCTCAACAGCATGGTCCGGCACATTGCGGCCTCGGTGGATCGAGTGGCCAGTTCCTCCGAAGAACTGAGCGCGGTGAGCAGCCAGACCAGCAGCACCTTGCAGTTGCAGGGGCATGAAATCGAACAGGCGGCCGCGGCCGTGAACCAGATGACCGCCGCGGTGGACGAAGTGGCGCGCAATGCGGTGAGCACCAGCGAAGCCTCGCGGGTGTCCGAGCAAACGGCCCAGCGTGGTCGTGAACAGGTCCAGGAAACGGTGGCTTCCATTACCGCGCTGGCCGAAGGTGTGACGGACAGTTCCGGCCGAATCCAGCAATTGGCCGGGCGGGTACAGGACATCAGCTCGGTGCTGGATGTGATCCGCAGCATTGCCGAGCAGACCAATCTCCTGGCACTGAACGCCGCCATCGAGGCCGCCCGCGCCGGTGATGCCGGGCGTGGTTTTGCGGTGGTGGCCGATGAAGTCCGGGCGCTGGCTCATCGGACCCAGGATTCGACTCGGGAAATCGAGGGCATGATCGGTAATATCCGCCTGGACAGCGGGCATGCGGTGAGCTCCATGCAGAACAACAGCGAACTGGTGCAAGCCACGCTGCTGGTGGCCCAGCGCTCCGGCGAGGCCCTGGATGAAATCGCCCATTCGATCTCGCAGATCAACGAGCGCAACCTGATGATCGCCAGTGCCACGGAACAGCAGGCGCTGGTGGCGCGAGAGGTGGATCGTAACCTGGTGGACATTCGCAACCTGTCCGAACAGGTCATGCTGGGCGCGCGGCATACCGATACGGCGGGCCAGGACCTGGCGCAGATGGCCGGGTCACTGCATGAGACGGTGGCGCGGTTCAAGGTCTAGGCCGATCAATGTCAGGGCCTCGGCCCCACAATCCCTTGTGGGAGTGAGCTTGCTCGCGATAGCGGAGGGTCAGCTGGTGATAGTGTTGGCTGTGCTAAGGGTGGAACCCTAAGCCGCCGTTACCTAAATAACGGATATACACACCAAGTCAGGAGTTCCCAGCGACCGGCTCAGAAGCACCCAATCGCGGCCCGGCCGAATAACGAATCACACTAAGAACCGCCAACGTCGCAACCACCAACCCAGGAGACGTCGCCAGCAATACGGCCGTGGTCCCACCCCCTGCCGCCAGGATCTGTCCGGCAGCCAGCGGCCCGGCCACCGACCCCAGGCGTCCGATGGCCACCGCTGCACCAACCCCCGTCGCACGTACGGAGGTAGGGTAGGAGGGCGGCGCCAAGGCATAGAGGACCAATTGCGCAGCCATGACAAACAACCCAGCGGCGAACCCGGCAATGGCCATCGGCACGATACCGACCGAAAACCCAACCCCGGCCAGGGCGCTCAGCAGTCCGGCATAGACGAACAGCACCACCTTGATGCCATTGCAACGGTCCAGCAACAGGCCACCGAGCAACGAGCCCAGCGCTCCGCCGATGTTGAACAGCATTTGCACCAGGCCGGCCTGGGGTTTGCTGAAGCCCTGTTCCAGCAGCAACGACGGCAGCCAGTTGAGCAACATGTACATCACCGTCAGGGTGAAGAAATAACTCAGCCACAGCGCCAAGGTGGTACGGCCGCGACCTTCACCAAACAGCGCCTGAGTGGTGGAGCCGCGCGCTGTGCCGCCATCCAGCGCCTGGCGAAAGGCGCTGGATTCGGGGAGCCACAAGAGCATCAGCGGGACCACCAACAGGGGCGCCAACCCGCCGATGAAAAACGTCATCTGCCAGTGTTCGCCAAACAACATGGCGACCACTGCCGCCAACGCACCTCCCAACGGAACGCCGGCGTACATCACGCTGATGGCCGTGCCCCGGCGCTGCTCGCCCACGGCTTCGGCGCACAGGGCGATGAGGTTGGGCAGGGCGGCGCCCAAGCCCAGGCCGGTCATGAAACGCACCAGCAAGAGGCTGGAGAAGTGTTCGACATAAGCGGTGCTGAGGGAAAACACGCCGAACAGCAAGACAGCGGCGATGAGAATTTTCTTGCGACCGATGCGATCAGCGATCCAGCCGCCAAAGAACGCACCAGGCAACAGCCCGATGATCCCGGCACTGAATACCCAACCCATCATTTTCGGGTCGAGGGCAAACGTCTGTCGCAGCCCTGCGGCTGCGGTACCGGCTGACTGAAGGTCGAAACCCTCGATCAACGCGACGATGAAACACAGGGCGATAGTCAGCGTCGCACGACGCGCCGGACGGTTCATGGCAAATCCTCTTATTGTTTTTGTGAGGGACACCGGCTCGGAGGATAACCGGCAGGCGCATTTAAGATTAACAAAGCTAACTAAAAAATGAAGGATGCCAAGGAGGAGTCATAAACGGGCCAGATCATTATGAAAATCAGGGGCTTGGTACGAATATTCAAGTCAGTTGGTAAATTAGTTAATGATATTAATGTTCGATTATCGGTCAGTGTTGATTGACGAAGGGCCCTCGCGGTTTCCATTCTTGGTTCCCACGGCCCCTATCACCAAGGCTGGGCCGATCAAAACAACAACAATAAGTGGATATCGAACATGCCAAACCTTGCCCGGGACGCCTCGATGGCGCGCCCTGTTTTCTCGTTCGCCAGTCTGCTGGCCTGCCTCGGGCTGAGCCTGGGTTCTCCTGCCTTGCGGGCGGAGGGCTTCATCGACGACAGCCACGGTACCCTGACCCTGCGCAATTACTACATGGACCGCGACTACAAGGACGGCGGCGCCAAGACCGCGGCCAGGGAGTGGGCTCAAGGTGTGTTCATGAACGTCGAGTCGGGGTTTACCCCCGGGACGGTTGGGTTCGGCCTCGATGTGAGGGGGTTGCTGGGCATCAAGCTCGACTCATCGCCTGACCGAAGCGGCACCGAACTGTTACCGGTATCGAGCAGCGACAAGCGTGCGGCGGATGAGTATTCGCGCCTGGGTGTGACCGGTAAGCTGCGTTTCGCACAAACCACGGTGAAGACCGGCGATGTGTCGATCTTCCTGCCGTTTGCCTTTGCCAGCCCATCGCGGCTGCTGCCGCAGACTTTTCGCGGGACGACCCTCAGTTCCAAGGACATCGACGGCTTGACGTTGAACACCGGCTATATCGATCGCATCGCCCGGCGCGATTCCACCGACTACCAACCGATGAGCATCGCCTCGCCCAACCGTCGTTTCAACGGTGCGGCGACTTCGTCCCATATGGCTTATGGGGGCGGCGACTACCAGGTCAACAAAGACCTCAGCCTGCGGGCTTACCACGCCGAAGTGGCGGATTTGTATCAACAGAACACCTTGGCGTTATTGCATAACCTGCCCTTGGGCGATGGCGTCCTGACCACTGACCTGCGCAGTTTTTTCAGCGACGAAGACGGCGCGGCCAAGGCTGGCAAAGTGGATAACCGCAACGTTTCGGCGCTGGTCGGCTATCGCCTGGGCGGCCATCGCGTGAGCCTGGGCTACATGCATTCCAGTGGTGATACGGCCACGCCTTATGTGTCCGGCACCGAGCTGATGGGCTTGAGCGAAATGACCATGAGCTCGGATTTCCTCAATGCCAAGGAACGCACCTGGCAGGCGATCCATGACTACGACTTTGCCGCCGTGGGCGTGCCGGGCCTGCGCAGTCGACTGCGTTATGTGCGTGGTGATCACATCGAATTGGCGGCTCTCAATGCCGAGGATCGCAAGGAGCGTGAGTTCCAGATGGAGCTGGGATACGTGATCCAGGGCGGCCCGCTGAAAAACGTCGGGCTGCTGGCACGCAAATCGATCTATCGCAACAACTTCCCGGGTACGGCGGCGTTTCGCGACGAGAACCAGACCCGGTTCCTGGTGACGTACAGCGTGCCGATCTGGTGATGCCTTGACGAGCCATGCAGTGCTTTTGTGGCGAGGGAGCTTGCTCCCGCTGGGCTGCGAAGCAGCCCCCTTCGCGCGCCACCCTGATTATCGGTGTTGTTGCAGACTTTTCAGGGCCGCTGCGCGCCCCAGCGGGAGCAAGCTCCCTCGCCACAGGGGAGCGGTGTCCTTAAAACGTCGGGCTGCTGGCACGCAAATCGATCTATCGCAACAACTTCCCGGGTACGGCGGCGTTTCGCGACGAGAACCAGACCCGGTTCCTGGTGACGTACAGCGTGCCGATCTGGTGATGCCTTGACGAGCCATGCAGTGCTTTTGTGGCGAGGGAGCTTGCTCCCGCTGGGCTGCGAAGCAGCCCCCTTCGCGCGCCACCCTGATTGTCGGTGTTGTTGCAGACTTTTCAGGGCCGCTGCGCACCCCAGCGGGAGCAAGCTCCCTCGCCACAGGGGAGCGGTGTCCTTTATTGGTAAACCTTCTTCAAC
Source organism: Pseudomonas sp. NFACC46-3 (assembly GCF_900114515.1). Classification (NCBI taxonomy): domain Bacteria; kingdom Pseudomonadati; phylum Pseudomonadota; class Gammaproteobacteria; order Pseudomonadales; family Pseudomonadaceae; genus Pseudomonas; species Pseudomonas sp. NFACC46-3. Next base: position 100,686 of record NZ_FOTH01000005.1, on the reverse strand, counting down.
AACCGCAGCAACTCCTCACGCTCAGCCCCTGAAAGGGTCGCCGTGGAATCCAGGTCACTCTGCGCGGCGATTTGCTTGAGTTCCTTGAGCAAGGTTTCGCCAGTCTTGCTCAGGAAGATCCCGTAGGAGCGTTTATCCGGCTTGCACCGCACGCGCACGGCCAGGGCCCGGCTTTCCAACTTGTTCAGCAGCGGCACCACTTGCGGTGGCTCGATCGTCAGGGCCTTGGCCAGGTCAGCCTGCATCAGGCCGGGATTCTGGTCGATGATTGCCAGGGCCGAGAACTGGGCAGGGCGCAGATCGTGGACGGCGAGCCGGCCAATCAGGTTCTGGAACAGTTTCAACTGGGCGCGGCGCAGGGCGTAACCGATCAGGTCATCCAGTGCGGAGTCCAGCGGCGCTTGCGCGTCGGTACCGGCAGCCAGGGGCTCGGCGGGTTCGGCAAGCTTGGAAGACTTGGCCATCGAAGTGAACTTCCTCAAGGTAAGTGGTTAACAAGGCTATCCAGTTTGCCGGGGTTGCGACGCCCTGGCTATGGGCTTGCGCAGATTCGAGATTTGTAACCTTCGATCCAGGTCCGGGAAAAGACAGATAAATCGATTAATAGTTAATTGACATAACTATTTTTCCGGTTTAGTTTTTGATCATCTTCAGCCAAGAACAAGAGAGCACGCATCATGAGCAATTACGAAGGTCGCTGGAAAACAGTCAAGGTCGATATCGAGGAGGGCATCGCCTGGGTCACCCTCAATCGCCCGGAAAAGCGCAACGCCATGAGCCCGACCCTCAACCGCGAGATGATCGACGTGCTCGAGACCTTGGAGCAGGATCCGGCCGCTGGCGTATTGGTGCTGACCGGGGCCGGTGACGCCTGGACCGCTGGCATGGACCTCAAGGAATATTTCCGCGAAGTGGATGCGGGGCCGGAAATCCTCCAGGAAAAAATCCGTCGCGAAGCGTCGCAATGGCAATGGAAACTGCTGCGCATGTACGCCAAGCCAACCATCGCCATGGTCAACGGCTGGTGCTTTGGTGGCGGTTTCAGTCCGCTGGTGGCGTGCGACCTGGCGATCTGCGCCGACGAAGCGACCTTCGGCCTCTCGGAAATCAACTGGGGCATCCCGCCGGGCAACCTCGTCAGCAAGGCCATGGCCGATACCGTGGGCCATCGCCAGTCGCTGTACTACATCATGACCGGCAAGACATTCGGCGGGCAAAAAGCCGCCGAAATGGGCCTGGTCAACGAAAGCGTGCCCCTGGCGCAGCTGCGTGAAGTCACCGTGGCGCTGGCGCGCAACCTGCTGGAGAAGAACCCGGTGGTGCTGCGGGCCGCCAAGCATGGTTTCAAGCGCTGCCGCGAGCTGACCTGGGAGCAGAACGAGGATTACCTGTACGCCAAGCTCGATCAGTCGCGCCTGCTCGACACCGAAGGTGGCCGCGAGCAGGGCATGAAGCAGTTTCTGGACGACAAGAGCATCAAGCCTGGCTTGCAAACCTATAAGCGCTGAATCGACTGGCGAATGGCGGGCCGCATCCCGCTGTTCGCTGCGCCGCCTTGGCGCTACTGTTACACCGCTGCGATGTATTCCCGATAAAGACAATAAAGAGGAATCACCATGCTGGACGTGCCCCTGTTGATTGGCGGCCAGTCGTGCCCTGCCCGTGACGGCCGGACCTTCGAACGCTGCAACCCGGTGACGGGTGAGGTGGTGTCTCGCGTGGCCGCCGCCACTCTGGAAGATGCCGACGCCGCGGTAGCTGCTGCCCAAGCGGCGTTTCCCGCCTGGGCCGCATTGGCGCCTAACGAACGCCGGACGCGGCTGTTGCGTGCGGCCGAGCAGTTGCAGGCCCGCAGCAGTGAATTCGTCGCTGCTGCCGGCGAGACCGGTGCCATGGCCAATTGGTACGGTTTCAACGTGCACCTGGCGGCGAACATGCTGCGCGAAGCCGCTTCCATGACGACCCAGATCAATGGCGAAATCATTCCTTCGGACGTGCCTGGCAGTTTCGCCATGGCCCTGCGTCAGCCTTGCGGCGTGGTGCTGGGCATCGCCCCTTGGAACGCTCCGGTGATTCTCGCCACCCGCGCCATCGCCATGCCCCTGGCTTGCGGTAACACCGTGGTGCTCAAGGCGTCTGAAATAAGCCCGGCAGTGCACCGGCTGATCGGCCAGGTGTTGCAGGACGCAGGGCTGGGTGACGGCGTGGTCAACGTGATCTGTAACGCACCTGCGGATGCGCCGGCCATTGTCGAGCGATTGATTGCCAACCCGGCGGTGCGTCGGGTCAATTTCACCGGTTCGACCCATGTCGGACGCATCGTCGGCGAACTGTCGGCGCGCCACCTCAAGCCGGCCTTGCTGGAACTGGGTGGCAAGGCGCCGCTGCTGGTGCTGGACGACGCCGACCTGGACGCCGCGGTGCAAGCGGCGGCCTTTGGCGCTTACTTCAACCAAGGCCAGATCTGCATGTCCACCGAGCGACTGATCGTCGATGCCCGTGTGGCGGATGAGTTCATCGCCCGCTTGGCCGCCAAGATCGCCACCCTGCGCGCTGGTGATCCGGCGGCCGGCGATTCGGTACTGGGCTCGTTGGTCGACGTCAGTGCCGGCCAACGCATCAAGGGGCTGATCGACGATGCCCTGGCCAAAGGCGCAACGCTGGTCACGGGGGGGCAGTTGGAAGGCAGCATCCTGCAGCCGACGTTGCTCGACGGCGTCACTGCGCAGATGCGCCTGTACCGCGAAGAGTCCTTCGGGCCGGTGGCCGTGTTGCTGCGCGGTGACGGCGATGAAGAGCTGCTGCGCCTGGCCAACGATTCCGAGTTCGGCCTGTCGGCCGCCATTTTCAGCCGCGATACCACCCGTGCGCTGGCCTTGGCCCAGCGGGTCGAGTCGGGCATTTGCCACATCAACGGGCCGACCGTGCACGACGAGGCGCAGATGCCTTTCGGTGGGGTCAAGTCCAGCGGTTACGGCAGCTTTGGCGGCAAGGCGTCCATCGAGCATTTCACCCAGCTGCGTTGGGTGACTTTGCAGAACGGTCCCCGGCATTACCCGATCTGAAACCCGTCGCATCGCGGGCGGTCGAGCCTTGAACGCCGTCGCCCCGATGCAGGCCAGAATAATAATGACAAGGCCGCAGCCTGGTGCTGCCACGCTCCGCTCGCATCGCGACCCGAGTGTGCCTTGGTGGAGGAAATGTACGTGAGTTCCGAGTCCAGATCGTCCTCCCGACCCGAGGCCGGGCGGTATCGCCAGGTATCGATTGGTCATCCTGCCGTGGAAGTCCGGGAAGAGCGTGGCATCTTGCACATGCGCTCCCTGGAGCCCTTGGCCCCGCTGCCAGCGCGGTTGCTCGAGCGCCTGGTGCACTGGGCCAAGGTGCGCCCGGAGCAGACGTTTATCGCTGCCCGTGAAGCCGGCGGTGACTGGCGTCGAGTCAGTTATGCCCAAATGCTCGACAGTGTCCGAGCCATCGCCCAAAGCCTGCTCGGTTACGGTTTGTCAGCGGAAAAACCCTTGGCGCTGCTTTCCGGCAACGACATCGAGCACCTGCAAATGGCCCTCGGCGCGATGTACGCCGGTATTCCCTATTGCCCGGTTTCGCCGGCCTATTCATTGCTGTCCCAGGATTTCGCCAAGCTGCGTCACGTCTGCGATCTGTTGCAGCCAGGGCTGGTGTTTGTCAGTGAAGCCGCACCGTTCGAGCGCGCAATCACTGCCGTATTGCCGGCGGACGTGCCCTTGATCACAGTGCGTGGCGAGATAGCCGGCCGGTCGAGGACAAGCTTCGCCAGCCTGCTGGTCCAACCCGGCGGCGCCGAGGCCGAGCAGGCGTTCGCTGCCACCGGCCCGGACAGCATCGCCAAGTTCCTGTTTACCTCAGGCTCCACCAAGCTGCCCAAGGCGGTGATCACCACCCAGCGTATGCTTTGCGCCAATCAGCAGATGCTGCTGCAGACCTTTCCGGTGTTCGGCGAGGCGCCGCCGGTGCTGGTGGACTGGTTGCCGTGGAACCACACGTTCGGTGGCAGCCACAACGTTGGCATCGTGTTGTACAACGGCGGCACGTTCTACCTGGACGACGGCAAACCCACCGCCCAGGGCTTCGCCGAAACCCTGCGCAACCTCAAGGAAATCTCGCCTACCGCCTACCTGACCGTGCCCAAGGGCTGGGAGGAACTGGTCAACGCCCTGGAGCAGGACGATGAATTGCGCGAGCGATTCTTCAAACGCATCAGCCTGTTCTTCTTTGCGGCGGCGGGCTTGTCCCAAAGCACCTGGGACCGGCTCGACAAGGTCGCCGAACAGCATTGCGGCGAACGTATCCGCATGATGGCGGGCCTGGGCATGACCGAGGCGGCGCCGTCCTGCACCTTCACCACCGGGCCGTTGTCCATGGCTGGCTACATCGGCCTTCCAGCGCCTGGCTGCGAGGTGCGCCTGGTGCCGGTGGACGGCAAGTTCGAAGGGCGTTTTCGCGGGCCGCACATCATGCCCGGCTACTGGCGCTCGCCGCAGCAAACTGCCGAGGTATTCGACGAGGATGGTTTCTACTGTTCGGGAGATGCGATCAAGCTGGCCGACGCCAGCAATCCGCAACTGGGGCTGATGTTCGATGGGCGGATCGCCGAGGATTTCAAATTGTCTTCCGGTGTCTTCGTCAGTGTCGGGCCGTTGCGCAATCGGGCGGTGCTGGAGGGCACGCCCTACGTCCAGGACCTGGTGATTACCGCACCGGATCGCGAGTGCCTGGGGGCGCTGGTGTTCCCACGGCTTGCTGAATGCCGGCGCTTGTCAGGCCTGGGCGGGGATGCCAGTGACGCCCAGGTTCTTGCCAGCCCGACGGTGCGCCAATGGTTCGCCGACTGGCTGCGACGCCTGAACCGTGAAGCCAGCGGCAACGCCAGTCGCGTGGAATGGATCGCCTTGCTCGATGAACCGGCGTCCATCGACCGCGGTGAAATCACTGACAAGGGCTCGATCAATCAACGGGCGGTGTTGCAGTGGCGGGCGGGGAAGGTGGAGGCGTTGTATCGCGGGGAGGATGCGTCGATTTTGCGGGCGGGACCTGTGGCTTAAAGCGAGACCTTGTGGATGTGCATAAATGGCGGACTCATCCACAAACTCCTGTGGGAGCGAGCTTGCTCGCGATAGCGGTGGCTTAGTAGCAGAGAGGTTCTCTGACACACCGTCATCGCGAGCAAGCTCGCCGCTCCTCCATGAGGTTCGGGGGCTGGTTTGTGATGGTTAACGCCGTCCTAGCAACAAACCCACCACCAGCCCGAAACCGGCGGAAATCGCCACGGTCTGCCAGGGGTGGCCGCCAATATAGACTTCAGTGGCGTCGACCATGGGGCGGGTGCGCTCCCGTGCGCTGGCAACCGAATCAAGCGCTTGTTGCAGTTTCTGGGAGATCTGGTCGCGCAGGTTTTCAGCATCTTCGCCCACCAGCGAGGCACTGCTTTTGAGCAGCTTCTCCGATTCTTCGATCAACGCCTTCAGTTCGCTGAAGGCTTGATCCTTGATTTGCTCTCCATTCGCTTGCACGGTGCTTTTACGGGCCATTGAAGTACTCCTTGCTGATGATGGCATTGATCAATGGAGTGCTGCGCTTGTGCAAAAGTTGCAACGTTTGGCCTTGTCGGCGCAGCCCATCACAAATCGTGGTTAAGACGTTTCCCTGCAAGGTGTAAGATGGCGCCTATTTACGCAACAGGTAATTCCCATGAGCTTCAATCTGGCTGACAAGCCCCTGGCCGAGCGCGCCGCGCTGGAAGACGAAAAATCCCGACTTTTTGAACTGTGGCAAAACAACCTGGGCAAAGCCAAGGGCGATGCTGCCCGCTTGTTCGGCGAGCGCTCCAAACGCAAGGGCAAGTGGGCCGAGTGGGTGCGTGCCGAACTGGACGGCATGTCGCCGCCGGAGTACGCCAACATGGTACGCAGTGAAGTCAATCGACTGATGGCTGCCAACAAGTAAGCCTTAGGTGAATGTTGCCGTAATGGCCTCGCGAACCTTGAGCACTGCCGGCTCCATTTGCGTGTGGGTTCGCCATCCCAGTTCGATAGGGTAGCGGGGCAAGGCCAGGGGGCAGGGCAGCAAGGCCAGGCCGCTGAGGTCGGCGATGGCCCGGGCGGCATGGGCCGGAATCGTCGCCACGGCTTGGCTGCCCTTGAGCAGGAACGGCAACGCGGCAAAGTGGGTGGTCGAGGCACAGACTCGCCGGCTCAGGCCAAGCCCGGCCAGCCCTTCGTCGGTGATACCGATGAAACCACCTGAAGACACCAGCAGATGTTCACGGGCCACGAACGCCTCCAGGCTGAGGGATTGTTGGCCCTGCGCCAGGCTCGCCGGGTCCAGGAGGCAGGCGTAATCGCCTTCGCCCAACACCTGGCGGCTGAGCAACCGCTGGGCGAAACCGCCCGCCGTGATCGCCAGGTCAAGTTCGCGCTCCATCAGGGCCCGGCCGACGATCTGGCTGTGGGTCTGGCGGAAAATCAAGCGCAGGCCCGGCGCTCGGTCGGCCACTTCTTCGATCAAGCGTCGCCCATGGGCAATCTCGAAATCATCCGACAGGCCGACGATGACCGAGCGGCCTTCGTAATGGCTGGCATCCGGGTCGACCATCGCCAGGCTCTGGCGGCATTTATCCAGTGCTTCGCTGATCACCGGCTTGAGCTGGTTGGCCCGCAGCGTCGGCGCCAGGCCCCGGCCGGTACGCACGAATAATTGATCGTCATACAAACCGCGAAGCCTGCGCAGCGCTGCGCTGATGGCCGACTGGGTCACGCCCAGGCGTACGGCGGCGCGGCTGGCGCTGGATTCGTCATGCAGGGCTTCGAAGGTCTTGAGCAGATTGAGGTCGATGTCGGCGATATTCATAAGGTTCATATCATTTAGCAGCGTTCTGGGCTTTATTCATGATCGGCCGCTGCTTGAGAATCGGCAACACCTGATGATCAAGGAGTTGAAAAACCATGCCCAAATCCATTGTGGCTGCCCTGCAGATCGGCTCGTTGCCTGGCGGCAAGGGCGAGACCCTGGCACAGATCCTTTCCTACGAAGAAGCCATTCGCGAGGCTGGCGCGCGCCTGGTGGTGATGCCAGAAGCGCTGCTGGGTGGCTATCCCAAGGGCGAAGCGTTCGGGACTCAACTGGGTTACCGGTTGCCGGAGGGACGCGAGGCGTTTGCCCGCTATTTTGCCAATGCCATTGACGTGCCCGGCGTTGAAACCGAAGCGCTGGCCGGGCTTTCAGCGCGTACCGGGGCGAGCCTGGTGCTGGGCGTCATCGAGCGTGTCGGCAGCACCTTGTACTGCACCGCGCTGTATTTCGAACCCGATGCGGGCCTGGTGGCCCGGCACCGCAAGTTGATGCCCACCGGCACCGAGCGGCTGATCTGGGGCAAGGGCGACGGCTCGACCTTGCCCGTGATCGACAGCCAGGTCGGTCGGGTCGGCGCGGCGGTGTGCTGGGAAAACATGATGCCGCTGCTGCGCACCGCGATGTACGCCAAAGGGGTGGACGTCTGGTGTGCGCCGACGGTGGATGAGCGGGAGATGTGGCAGGTGACCATGCGTCATATCGCCCACGAAGGTCGCTGTTTTGTGGTCAGTGCCTGCCAGGTCCAGGCCTCGCCGCAGGCCCTGGGTATCGAGGTCGCGCACTGGCCGGCCGAGCGGCCGCTGATTGCCGGGGGCAGTGTGATTGTCGGCCCCATGGGCGATGTACTCGCGGGGCCGCTGAAGGACACGGCGGGGCTACTGATTGCCGAAATCGACACCGATGAGCTGGTGCGGGCGCGTTACGACTATGACGTGGTGGGGCATTACGCCAGGCCAGATGTGTTCGAGTTGGTGGTGGATGAGCGTGCCAAGCCCGGCGTGCGTTTCACGGCGTGATTCACCAGTTGGCGGCGGAGCCCGGCAGGTCGAGGGTTCCGCGGTCAACGAAGCGCAGGGTGCCGAATACGCCGCCGGCGAGCTTGCCCTTGAGCACATAGGGCAGGTTGTCCAGGCTTTGGGTCTGGCTCAGGCCCAAGGTCTGGCGCAACACCGAAAACGCCGAAATGCTCACCGGGACACTGAGGATCGCCTCGGAAAAGCGCGGGATCGAACCGCTCTGGTCACTGACCCCCGTTGCCAGCGTACGGCCGTTGACCTCCAGGTCCAGCGCCACGCCGTTGTAGTCGATCGCGGTTTCGTTGGGGTTCTGCACGCGCAGTTTCACGGCGAAACGCACCTCCAGGCCCTGGTTGGGCAAGGGTTCGATGCCGACCACGTTGATGTTCAGCGGGTCCCGGTGCGGGAAGAGGGCGCAGGCACTCAGGCTGAGCAGTATCAGGAAAACGGAAAGGCCGAGGATTCTGCGCATGGATTGACTCTCAACGAATGAAAAAAACCGGAAGCGATTGAGCACGATACCCCACAGGTGCTTGTGGCGAGGGGATTTATCCCCGCTGGACTGCGAAGCAGTCCCAAAAACCTGAATCCCAAAACAGTCGGATCGGATTGAATCATCTCTTCTGGGGGCCGCTTCGCGCCCCAGCGGGGATAAATCCCCTCGCCACAATGTCCGGTTCCAGTAGGTTGCCGGGCGAGCGTCGGCGTGTGGCTCCTGACAGTTTCTGACACCAGCCTCTGCTAATCTGCGTCGACTTTTTTCTTCTGGATAGTCCATCGTGTCGCGTACCTCTCGGTTGCTCACTTTGCTGCAAGTCTTGCGGGGCAAGCGTTGCCCGGTTACCGCTGCGACATTGGCGGGAGAACTGAACGTTTCCGAGCGCACCTTGTACCGCGACATCGCCGAGCTCACTGCCCTTGGTGCGCCGATCCAGGGCGAGGCGGGCATCGGTTATGTCTTGCGCAGCGGACTGTTTCTGCCGCCACTGATGTTCACCGCCGATGAAATCGAGGCCATTGTGCTGGGCTTGCGCTACGTCGATCAGCGCGCCGACGAGGTGTTGGGCAAGGCAGCCGCCGACGCCCTGGCGAAGGTCGCTGCAGTGCTGGCCCCCGATGTGCGAGACGCTTTGCGCAACCCCACGGTGCTGCCCGGCCCACCGGGTTATGGCTATCCGCAGAACACGGTGGAACTGAATGTGTACCGCCAGGCCATTCGCGCCCAGGCCAAGCTGCACATCGATTACGCCGACGTGAACAAGACCCCGAGCCAACGCTTGATCTGGCCGCTGGCCCTGGGCTTTTTCAATGAGGCGCGGGTGGTGGTGGCCTGGTGCGAATTGCGCGGCGCCTATCGGACTTTTCGCACTGACCGGATTGCCTCTGCCACCGAGCAGGGCGAGCGCTATCCGGGCCGCCGCAGCGACTTGCTGCGCGACTGGTTCGCGCTGATGAAGCTGGACGAAAGCGGACGGTTCACTCCTGACAAAAACTGACACAACGCTGTTCTAGCATGGTGCCAGATCGATAAAACAAGGAGCCGTACCATGTCCAATCCCGTCTCTTCCCTGGCCCCGGCCATCGCCGGCTACATTGCGGCGGCCAATGCCCGTGACAGTTCGGCGGTGACGCGTTTCTTCGCCGAGGATGCCAACGTATTCGATGAAGGCCAGCACCGTGTTGGCACCCAGGCCATCGCCCAATGGATGGAAGACACTGCCCGGCGCTTCCAGCCGCGTGTGGAAGTCCTCAATGTGCAGCAACGCACTGGCAAGGTGTTGGTGCAGAACCTGATCTCCGGGACATTCCCCGGCAGCCCGCTGGAGTTGCGCTACACCTTCCGGCTCGATGAGCAGGGCAAGATCAGCCGGTTGGATATCTCGATTTAGCAGTCTGCACCCTGTTATGTGAACACTATTGTGGCGAGGGGATTTATCCCCGCTGGACTGCGAAGCAGGCCCATACGGTTTGAGGCCTGGCGTCTGCTTCGCAGCCGAGCGGGGATAAATCCCCTCGCCACAGTCTGCACGGTTCTTCTGAGCGTTTCGCATGGCATACTCCCCACCTTCGTTTTCCGGACCCGGGCCGTATGACTTTCGACTCCCCCTTGAGTGCCTGGCAGCATGCCATCGAACACCACGGCTTCGTCCAGGACGAGGCCCAGGAACTGGCCATCATGACACTGGAGCAATGCCACAAGGCGTTGCACGAAGGTCGCAAGGCGATCAAGGGCGTTTATCTCTGGGGCCCGGTGGGACGTGGCAAGACCTGGCTGATGGACCGCTTTTATGAAAGCCTCAAGGTGCCGGCCCGTCGACAACACTTCCACCATTTCATGGCGTGGGTGCATCAGCGTTCGTTCCAGCTCACAGGGACGCCGGATCCTTTGCAGGCCCTGGCTCGGGAATTGAGCGCTGAAGTACGGGTGCTGTGTTTCGACGAACTGTTCGTCAACGACATTGGCGATGCAATCATCCTCGGACGCCTGTTCCAGGTGATGTTCGAGTTGGGGATGGTAATGGTCAGTACCTCCAACCTGCCGCCGGAGGAGCTCTATGCCAACGGCCACAACCGTGAGCGTTTCCTGCCGACCATCACCGCGATCAATCGATATATGCAGGTCGTGCCGGTGAACGGCTGGCAAGACCATCGCCAGCACCCAGGCCAATTACAGCAGCGTTATTGGCTGCGCGATCCCGGGCAACCTGATCCGCTGGGTGACGTCTTCAACCAGTTGACCTGCGGGCAAGCGTCGAGCAGTGCGCCGATCGAGGTCGGTCATCGCCTACTTGAACCGGTCCAGGCCAGCGACAGCGTGCTCTGGAGCCGTTACCCCGACCTGTGCGAGCAACCGTTCTCGGCGCTGGATTTCATGGCGCTGTGCGACCGCTTCAGCGTCATCCTGCTCAGTGACGTGCCGTGCCTGAGCGCCGAGCAGCGTGAAGGGCGCATTGCCCGTGGCACCGAAGACGGCGTCGAAAGGGTCGAGGCCGGTGATCGCGAATTGCCGCAGTTGTCGATCCATGACGATGGCGTACGGCGCTTCATCGCCCTGGTCGACGAATGTTATGACCGCAAGGTGCCGTTGTGCCTTTCGGCTGCGGTGCCGATGGATGAGTTGTACACCGAGGGCTATCTGCAATTCCCGTTTCGCCGTACCCTCAGCCGCCTCCAGGAAATGCAAATGCAACGTTTTGGTCAGCAAGCCTGACCTGTATCCCGCCGACGGCGTCGAGCCAGCGGCACTAACGAAGTGAGATGGAAGGTCATGGAAGAAGCCAAGGACATCCTTGTACTGCAAGCCAGCTACACCAACCCGGTCCACGCTGAAGCGATCTGTCATGTGCTCAATGGCTATGCGCAGGACCCGATGGGCGGGGGACATCCCTTGCCGGCCGAGGTGCTGTTGCACCTGCCTGAGGAACTGGCCAAGCGCCCTCATGCCTTCAGCGTGTTGGCTTTCGTCAACGGCGAACCGGCGGGGCTGGTCAATTGTTTCGAAGGTTTTTCAACCTTTGCCTGCCGGCCACTGGTGAACATCCACGACGTGGCGGTCATGAAGGATTTTCGCGGCCTCGGGTTGAGCCAGAAGATGTTGCAGAAGGTTGAGGACATCGCCCGCCAGCGTGGTTGCTGCAAGATTACCCTGGAAGTGCTGGAGGGCAATGCCGTGGCCCAGGCCAGCTATGCCAAGTTCGGCTTTGCCGCCGGCATGTTCGACCCGGCCCACGGGCCTATGGAATTCTGGATCAAGCCCCTGTAAAAGCGGGCTTCTGATGGGTTTCGGTTATTTCTGCACGACTGCGGTCGTCGGTGCCTTGGGCTGCATCAGGCTGAAGTCGATCAGGGCCTTGCGTGGGGTTTGATAGGGGTCGCCGATCAGCAGCGGCCGGGCCTTGAAGTCATCGCTGACCAGGCTCTTGCTGCGGTCCAGCTCGTCAAAACTCAAGCCTGCCAGGTCTGCCCAGGTGTGAATCAGGTGCGAGCTGCTGTAGGGACGCGACAGGTCGCCGGCAAAGTTCCAGTCATGGCTTTCGCGCCACTTGGGCGAGGCCCAGGCCATGAAGGGGATGGTGTACATCGGCGCGGTCGGCTTGCCTTCGTTACGGCCCAGTGTGTCGTGGCCGGCGGAGTCGAACACGTCTTCACCATGGTCGGACAGGTACAGCAGGAAGCCGTTGGGGTCGGTCTTGGCGTAGTCCTTGATCAGGCTGGACACGACGAAGTCGTTGTACAGCACCGCGTTATCGTAGCTGTTGTAGGTCGGGACCTGATCATCACGCACGCCTGCCGGTACGCCTTGGCGATCGGTGAACTTGTTGAAGGTCGGTGGATATCGGTACTGGTAGCTCATATGGGTGCCGAGCAGATGCACCACGATCAGCTTGCGCGGAGCGCTGTCGGCCAGGGCTTTGTTGAACGGCTCGATCACGTCGCCATCGTACTGCGCGGCATTCTGATTGCGGTTGTTGTTCAGGTACACCTGCTCGTCGGCCTGCTGGGAAAACGTCGTGAGCATGGTGTTGCGCTTGGTCATGGTCTGCTGGTTGGTGATCCAGAAGGTCTTGTAGCCGGCCTGTTTCATCATGCTCACCAGCGACGGGGTGCTCAGGTACAGGTCCGGGTTCTGTTCGTCGGCGAACGTCAGCACCTGTTGCAGCGCTTCGATGGTGTAGGGGCGTGGGGTGATGACGTTATCGAACACCGACAGCTGGTCCTTGAGCTTGTCCAGCTCAGGCGTGGTTTCGCGCGGGTAACCGTAGAGGCTCATGCGCTGGCGGTTGGTGGATTCACCGATCACCAGCACCAGAGTGGCCGGTTGGTCGGCCATGGCGTCCTTGAGGTTGCGCAGTGGCGCGATCTTGCTGGCGCTGTGGAGCATGCCTTGCATGTTCTCCAACTGTTCACCGTAGCGACGATAGGCCACCAGCATCTGCCACGGGACGGCCGGCTCGATGCGATTCTCGAATTTCTCCAAGCCACCGGCGAAACTGCCGGTGCGCAGGGTTTGCTTGACCAGCGGATAACCGGCCACGGCGAGCACGATGACGGCTGCGGCGACCATGGCCTGGCCCCGGGGCAGGTACACCGGGCGCAGGCGGGTCCAGAGCCAACAGCCGACGGCGGTGTGGGCCAGGAACGCCGCCACCATCCACCAGGCAAAATACTGTGTCAGGTATTCGCCGGCTTCAGACACGTTCGATTCGAACATGATGAAGATGACGCTCTGGGAAAACTCTTGCTGGTAAATGAAGAAGTAGCCCAGGCTGGCCATGGAGCAGGCCCACAGCACCACGCCGATCAGGGCGGCGAGCACGCGCGTGCGGGCGGGGAAGAGCAGCAGGGGCGCCAACCACACCGCGCTCATCACGAACGCTTGGCGAAAGCCGGTGAAGCCGGAGGTGTCGCTCAACAGAATGAGCAGTTGGGTGATGCCAGAGAAGTACCAGAAGAACAGAAACAGCCAGCCAAGCCCGGCCCAGTCGAAACCTTTCGCAGTCGTTTTGCTGCGTTTGAACAAACTCATCAAGCGCTCCAGCCTTTGTCGACGAAGCTGTCGGCACCGGATTGGTGACCGCAGGCATACGCCGAGCAACCTTAAAGGCGGAGAGTATTACGAGTCGGTTGTGAAAACTTTGTGAGTTTTTCGGATACAAAACGCACGTGAGGTGCGAATGCACCTGTGGCAAGGGGATTTGTCTCTAGGGGCGGGACCTGTGGGAGCAAGGCTTGCCCGCGATAGCCGCGCCGCGGTCGTACCGCTGAACCGCGTTATCGTTCATCGCGGGCAAGCCTTGCTCCCACAGATAGAATTCTCGCCGTAAGTGGGCACGGCAGGACTACATGGAAGTGACACTGTTTGACCAGCGTCACTTCTTCAACCGTGCCTCCGGGGACGGTTACCGAGCCAGGGACTGGCTCTGGTGGGGCAGCTGTGCGTATTGCAACTGCATGCGCAACTGCGTCACTTCATCAAGCAGTAGATCGCGTTCTTCCTTGAGTAGGCGCAATTCATCGCGACGAATGGTCACATAAAGGGTTTGGGGAGGACGTGCGGTAACGACAGGGCCCATTGCTCACCTCGCAAATGGCGTACATCAACTATAGAGATGTCGCCAGTATTTGGTCGACACCTCTACTATCGGCGCCGATTCTGATTTCTTTTGCTTGTGATTGGAACTTTTTTATTTTTCATGGTCGCTGTGTCTTCGGCCGGATCTTGAGCGTTATCCCTTGTGATCGCTCGAATTACCCGGAAACTATGCAGCAATGCTCTGGACTAACCTCCACGTGTCGTACGAGCTAAACCTTTGACTTACCTTTATTTGTAGTAGGGAGCATCAGCACATGCAACTCGGGATCATTGGACTGGGCCGCATGGGCGGCAATATTGCGCGGCGCCTGATGCTCAATGGGCACACCACCGTTGTCTATGACCGCAATGCCGCTTTTGTCGAAAACCTGCGCCAGGATGGCGCCACGGGCGTCGCGGACCTGCCGGCACTGGTCGCCGGGCTGGAGAAACCACGGGCGGTCTGGGTCATGCTGCCGGCCGGCGCGCCCACCGAAGACACCATCAACGTCCTCAGCGAGCTGTTGGAGCCGGGCGATGTAATCATTGACGGCGGTAACACGTACTACAAAGACGACATCCGTCGCGCCCAGGCCCTGTCGGAAAAAGGCCTGAGCTACATCGATGTTGGCACCTCCGGCGGCGTGTGGGGCCTGGAGCGCGGTTACTGCATGATGATTGGCGGCGATGCCGAAGTGGTGAAGCGCCTGGACCCATTGTTCGACAGCCTGGCCCCGGGCATGGGCGACATCCCGCGCACCCGTGACCGCAAATCCGACGATGACCGCGCCGAACGTGGCTACATCCACGCGGGCCCGGCCGGTTCGGGGCATTTCGTGAAGATGATCCACAACGGCATCGAATACGGAATGATGCAGGCCTTCGCCGAGGGCTTTGACATCCTCAAGACCAAATCCAGCGAAAGCCTGCCAGCGGAGCAGCGCTTCGACCTGAACCTGGCCGATATCGCCGAAGTCTGGCGGCGCGGCAGCGTGGTGTCGTCCTGGTTGCTGGACTTGACCGCCGATGCGCTGGCCAGCGATCCGAAACTGGACGGCTTTTCCGGTGAAGTCGCCGACAGTGGTGAAGGGCGCTGGACCATCGAGGCTGCCATCGAGCAAGCGGTGCCGGTTCCGGTCCTGTCCAGTTCGTTGTTTGCCCGTTTCCGCTCGCGCCAGCAAAGCACGTACGGTGACAAAATGCTCTCGGCCATGCGCTTCGGCTTTGGCGGCCACGTGGAGACGCCGAAAAAATGACCTCGATCGGCAGCAAATCCAAGGCAGAACCCGCGCCGCCGACCACGTTGTTTCTGTTCGGCGCCCATGGCGATCTGGTCAAGCGTCTGCTGATGCCGGCGCTTTACCACCTCAGTCGCGACGGTCTGCTGGGCGATGGGCTGCGCATCATCGGGGTTGACCACAACGCCATCAGCGATGTGGATTTTGCCAAGAAACTCGAGGACTTCATCCGTAACGAAGCGGCGAGCAAGGGCGGCGATGCCGACCGGGCGCTCGATCCGGTGCTGTGGGCCAAGCTGGCCAAGGGCATCAGCTACGTCCAGGGTGATTTCCTTGATGAGAGCACCTACCAGGCGCTGGCGGCGAAAATCGCCGCCAGCGGCACCGGCAACGCGGTTTTCTATCTGGCGACCGCGCCGCGTTTTTTCAGTGAAGTGGTCAGCCGCCTCGGTGCGGCAGGGCTGCTTCAGGAGCAGGAAGGGGCCTTCCGTCGCGTGGTGATCGAAAAGCCGTTCGGCTCCGACCTGCACACCGCCGAAGCGCTGAACGCTTGCCTGCTCAAGGTCATGAGCGAGAAGCAGATCTATCGCATCGACCATTACCTGGGCAAGGAAACGGTGCAGAACATTCTGGTCAGCCGTTTCTCCAACAGCCTGTTCGAGGCGTTCTGGAACAACCACTACATCGACCACGTACAAATCACCGCCGCCGAAACGGTCGGCGTGGAAACCCGTGGCAGTTTTTATGAACACACCGGCGCCCTGCGGGACATGGTGCCCAATCATCTTTTCCAACTGCTGGCGATGGTGGCCATGGAGCCGCCAGCGGCGTTTGGTGCCGACGCCGTGCGTGGCGAAAAGGCCAAGGTCGTCGGCGCGATCCGGCCCTGGTCGGTGGAGCAGGCCCGGGCCAACTCGGTTCGCGGCCAGTACACAGCCGGTGAAGTCGGCGGCAAGGCGGTCAACGGTTATCGCCAGGAGGCCAACGTGGCGCCCGACAGCAGCACCGAGACCTACGTCGCCCTCAAGGTCATGATCGATAACTGGCGCTGGGTCGGCGTGCCGTTTTACCTGCGCACCGGCAAGCGCATGAGCGTGCGGGACACCGAGATCGTCATCTGCTTCAAGCCCGCGCCATACGCGCAGTTTCGCGACACTGAAGTCGACGAACTGCAACCTACGTACCTGAGAATCCAGATCCAGCCCAATGAAGGCATGTGGTTCGACCTGTTGGCCAAGCGGCCGGGGCCGGCACTCGACATGGCCAATATCGAATTGGGATTTGCCTACAAGGATTTCTTCGAAATGCAGCCATCCACGGGTTACGAAACCCTGATCTACGATTGCCTGACCGGTGACCAGACGCTGTTCCAGCGCGCTGACAACATCGAAAACGGCTGGCGCGCCGTGCAGCCGTTCCTCGATGCCTGGCAGCAGGACGCGGCATTCCAGCCCTACAAGGCCGGTGAAGATGGCCCGGCGGCCGCCGATGAATTGCTTACTCGCGACAGCCGCGTCTGGCATGGCCTCGGATGAGTGATCAGTTGAAGCATCCCATCCGCTTTTTGCTCAGTGACATG
Source organism: Pseudomonas sp. NFACC46-3 (assembly GCF_900114515.1). Taxonomy (NCBI): domain Bacteria; kingdom Pseudomonadati; phylum Pseudomonadota; class Gammaproteobacteria; order Pseudomonadales; family Pseudomonadaceae; genus Pseudomonas; species Pseudomonas sp. NFACC46-3. Next base: position 83,889 of record NZ_FOTH01000005.1, on the reverse strand, counting down.
GACGGCACGTTGTTGCTGCCCGACCATAGCCTCAACCAGCGCACCATCGAAGCCGTTCGTTCATTGCGTGAAGCTGGCGTGCTGTTCAGCCTGGCCACCGGACGACCGCCCCGGGCCATGTTGCAGCAGATCGAGGCCCTGGGCGTCGACCTGCCCACGGCGGCATTCAATGGCGGTACGCTGGTGCATCCGGACGGCAGTTTCCTCGCCGTGCATTACCTGCCGCCTGAGGCCGCGCTGACCACGCTGGCGTTGTACGCTGATCAACCCGGTATCGAGGTCTGGGTATTCGCCGACGGCGACTGGCTGGTGCGTGACGCCAACGGACCGATGGTGCCAGTGGAAACCCGTGGCCTGGGTTATCCGCCGGTGCAGGTCGACAGCTTCGAACCCTACCTGGAGCGGATCGACAAGATCGTCGCCACCAGCGCCAATACGGATCTGCTGGTTGAGCTGGAGGCTCGCTTGCACCCGCTGCTCAAGGGCCAGGCCCAGGTGTCGCGTTCGCAACCGATCTACCTGGACGTGACGGCGATGCAGGCCAACAAGGGCGAAGCACTCTTGACCCTGGCGAAGTTCCTGGATGTGCCACTGGAGCAGACAGCGGCCATGGGGGACGGTGGCAACGACCCGGCGATGTTCCACCGCGCGGGCTTGTCGATTGCCATGGGGCAGGCGGAGGAGGCGATCAGGCGTCAGGCGGATGTTGTGACTGGCGCCGTGACCGAAGACGGCGCGGCCGTGGCGATCGAGCGGTACATCCTGCCGCGCTGAAATGAGGGTTTGCTGTCGTATCCAGTTCCATCCGGGTGCGCACAGGGTTGGTCGCACCCGGACATTTTCTAGACTGATGGCTCAGACTCGTAGTGCTCGAGAGTTGGCATTCATCAAAACGATGATCCCCAGAATGGCTGCGAGGGTAGACCCCAAGAGCACCCCGACTTTAACTTCATCTACCAGATGCGGCGCGCCTGGGAAGGCTAGCGCCCCTATGAACAGACTCATGGTAAAACCGATGCCACAGAGCAGGGCCACCCCATAAAGCTGAAGCCAGCTGGCTCCTTCAGGTAGCCTGGCCAAGCCGCAACGTATGATCAGTGTTGCCAGGCCGAACACCCCAAGCTGTTTGCCAAGCAACAGTCCCAGAGCAACCCCTAGCGGAACCGGATCGATCAGATTGCTCGGTGAAATCCCAGCGAGCGATACGCCTGCGTTGGCGAAACCAAAGATGGGTACAATCGCAAAAGCTACCCAGGGATGCATTTTTTCCTCAAGGTAGAGAAGCGGTGACTTACGTTCATCGACGGGATTACCCAGCGGTATAAAAAAAGCAAGAATGACGCCGGCCAACGTCGCGTGGATACCGGACTTGAGCATGAAGAACCACAGCAGTGCGCCGACAATCAAATAGGGGGGCAGTCTTCTCACTCCGCAGCGATTGAGCACTACCAGCAAGGCAGTCGTCCCCAGAGAAGCTAACAACATGTTGAAGGACAGATCGCTGGCATAAAAAAGCGCGATGATGAGCACAGCCCCAAGATCATCGAGAATCGCCAGGGCGGAAAGGAAAACTTTCAGGGATACAGGGGCGCGCTTGCCGAGCAGAGATAATACGCCTAGGGCAAACGCGATATCGGTGGCAGCCGGAATGGCCCATCCGCTCATGGTTTGCGCGTTGCCCCAATTGACCACGCTATAGATCAAGGCAGGCACCAGCATCCCACCCAGCGCTGCGAATCCAGGAAGAGAGCGCTGGCTCCAGCTTGAAAGTTGGCCCATCAACATTTCGCGCTTGATCTCAAGGCCAACCAGCAGGAAAAACACCGCCATAAGGCCGTCGTTGATCCAATGCTCGATCGACAGCCCTAGGGCATCGATTTTCAGCAGCGAAAAATAATCGGCTGACCACGGAGAATTCGCGACCGCGATTGCGGCCAGAGCTGCTCCCATCAGGACCAGGCCGCCGGCCGATTCTGCGGCGAAAAATCGGGATAGGAAAGCTCGGGCGGACGCTGACTCGCGATTGTTTTGGTTTTTGTTCACGCGCGACGGTTCTGCACTCATAGGCACGACTACTCCGCGATGGCGGCCCGACCTTCGCTAGATTTAACCTGTCCTGCCGCGGCTTGCGGTGACACCCTCGGCGCTATTCTACACAACGAGCACGCCGCAAGGTCCAGCGTTGTCGCATTCGTTGCTGAATATGACGAAACTGTTCAGGGGCTCGGGTCTATCGGATCGGCCAGTTGAGCCGGCTCGGTTTGGGCGCTGCTTGGCATTTGGTGCAGCTGATTTGGATATTGGTACAGTCGATGACACTCAGGCTAAGTTCACCCACGACAATCTGACTACGACCAATACCGCGCAATCACTGCTCGATAGTGCCCGTGGAGTGAATAACCTCCCACCAGGATTTTGCCGTCAGCCTGCACCGCCAGGGTGGTGGCCGTGTCCAGGCTGTAGCCGAGCCGAGTGCGAACCCAGCCCTTGCCCTGGCCGAAATCCGGGTCGAGGCTGGCATCCGGCAGATGTCGGGCAAGTACGAAGTCGGCCTCGATACCGCCGATCGTGGCGCCGGCGGTCACCAGTTTTCCGTCCGCTTGAAGCTGGGCGGCGGTCCACTGACTGGCAGTGCGCCCGATCGCCATGAGTTGGCACTGACCCTGGTTGCAATGACGATCCGGCTTGCCGTCGGGGCGCACTTTCAGGGACAGGCTATGCATCGGATCACGGCTGCTGCCGAACACCTGCAGATCACCGGCCGCATCCTGAACGATTTGGCTGACCATCACGCTGTGCCCCTGGGCCAGGATGGACAGGAAGCCGTTTTCGCCAAAGCTGTCATCGAGTTGGCCGCTGCTGTCATAACGGGCAATCAGGCCATGCTGGGGCAAGTCGATGGCGCCGCCGACGACAATATGGCCGTCAGCCTGGAGCACCAGGCAGCCGAGCCAGGTATTTTTCAACAAGCGTCGGACCATCACGAAACCGCGACCGTTGAATGAGGAGTCCAATGCCCCGTCGGGCAAGAGCCGGATCAGTACGCCGACATGGTCGGAGAGTTGATAGTGGTGATTGGCGAGCACAAGGATCCGGCCATCGGCCTGCACTTGCATGTCGCAAGCCTCAAGTCCCGGCACGCCGGGCGGTAGCCAGGGGTCGCGCAGCCCTTGGGAGAGATTGCCGCAAAGCCTGATGATGTGCCGGCCGGCATTGCCGAAGCTTTGAACGGCGCAACCTTGCTGGTCGAACAGCGCCAGGGCGGGAAGGGTGTGGTCGTTGCTTTCATAGTGCAGGCCGGACAGCAGGATATGCCCATTGGGCAACACGATCACCTTGCCCGCCGTCGCTTCGAAACCGTGTTCAAACGCGCCGATCACGTAGCCGCGGGTGCCGAAGTCCGGGTCAATCTCACCGTCGTGGCTGAGTCGCGCCAGCCCGAACCGACTGCCGTGGGCCGTCTCGATCCTGGCTGCCACCAGGATTTGTCCGGCATGATCGAGCGTCAATCCGGTGGTCAGGCTCGAGGTACTGTCTTCGAAATGAACCCAGGCTTTGCCGTTGGTGGCAAAGCCTGGGTCGAGTTGTCCGGCGTGGGCCATGGCCCTGGGGGACACAAACGCGAACTGATCGAGCATGCCTGCCTCTCCTTGCGTGTCGAGCAGCCCGAAAGGGCGACGACTGCATGAGGGCAACATTCAATCCCTGAATGTGACAATGCACAACTGTCATGTTCTACGGATACAGCGGCAATTCGTGCCATAACGATGGCTTTACAACCCAGAGCCAAGCCTGCAATGGATAACAGGCTTTACCGGTGGTTATTCAGGCATCGACCAGGATTGCAATGTATAGCCTTCCTGGCTCAGTTCGGCACGGGCCTGTTTCAACAGATCGGCCAGTTGGACCGGGTCGGTATAGGCGCTGCTTGGAATTTGGGTGCGGCCAATATGGGTATTGGTGCGGTCGATGACGGTCAGGCTAAGTTCACCGTTACCGTCTTGTGGAGCCCAGGCCACGCATTGGAAAGGACGGAATGCGCGGTCGGCAATCAAAAGAGCTTCGTTGATACGGAGCGGGGCGTTCATGGCGTTTTCTCTTAAGTGTGCCCAAACAAATGATGTGCCGTCGGTTGGGCGTACCGTGCGGCTGGTTACTTGTACTGATGTCCCGAACCCGCAGGCGGGTCACACATTATTTAAATAAATTTCGATTTTCTTTCAGACCAGGCTTTTGGGCTTTTGTTTGAAAGCACCCTGAAACAAACAGACTTGAGATAACTAACCAACCGCCTGCTTATAACCAGTTTGAAGCGACCTCGATAATCAATTGATACAAGGGGGCGTCAACTTCTTGCTACTGTTACATGCAGGTTTGCCAAACGACTGTTTCTAATCATATTTCCTTATTTTGACGCCAAGGATCAGTCATGATCGAAGCCAGTACGTCACGTCGTCTGCTCGTGGTTGATCCCTGCGATGATTGTCATCGCCTGTTGCCAGGTCTGCGCACCATTGGTTGGGATGTGGACAGTTGCTCCCTCGAACACGCCAGCGATCGGACGTGCGACGTCGGCCTTTTGCGGTTGCAGCCTTTTCATCTGGAGCGCCCGGAAGCGGTCAAGGAGTTGATCAGCCGTAGCGGCACCGAATGGATCGCCGTGCTCAATCAGGAAGTGTTGCGCCTGAAAAACGTCGGTGATTTTGTCTGCGAATGGTTTTTCGACTTCCATACCTTGCCCTTCGACGTGTCCAGGGTCCAGGTGACACTGGGCCGGGCGTTTGGCATGGCGCGCCTGCGGGGGCAGGGCTCGATCCACATTGATCAACCCGAACATCAACTGCTGGGCGACAGCAAGCCGATTCGCGAGCTGCGCAAATTGTTGAGCAAGCTGGCGCCCGCCGAGTCGCCGGTCTTGATTCGGGGGGAGAGCGGTACCGGCAAGGAACTGGTGGCGCGTACCCTGCATTGTCAGTCTCACCGGCGCAACAAGCCGTTCATCGCCATCAACTGCGGTGCCATCCCCGAGCACCTGATCCAGTCCGAGTTGTTCGGGCATGAGAAGGGCGCGTTCACCGGGGCTCACCAACGCAAGATCGGGCGGATCGAGGCGGCCCACGGCGGGACGTTGTTTCTCGATGAAATCGGCGACCTGCCGTTGGAGCTACAGGCCAATCTGCTGCGTTTCCTGCAGGAAAAACACATTGAGCGGGTCGGTGGCAGCCAGCCGATCGCGGTCGATGTGCGGGTCTTGGCGGCCACCCATGTGGACCTTGAGGCGGCCATCGAGCACAAGCGGTTTCGCGAGGACCTGTATTACCGCTTGAACGTGTTGCAAGTGGTGATGGCGCCGCTGCGCGAGCGTCATGGTGACCTGGCGATGCTGGCCAGCCACTTTTCCCATTTCTACAGCCAGGAAACCGGTCGCCGTCCTCGCAGTTTCAGCGACGACGCGCTGGTGGCGATGGGCATGCATGACTGGCCCGGCAATGTGCGCGAGCTGGCCAACCGCGTCCGTCGCGGTCTGGTGTTGGCCGAAGGGCGTCAAATCGAAGCCCGGGACCTCGGCCTGGCCAGCCACCAGGGCGTCGCGGCGCCGATGGGTACGCTGGAGGACTACAAGACCCGCGCCGAGCGCCAGGCCTTGAGCGATGTGCTCAACCGTCACAGCGACAACCTGAGCGTGGCCGCCAGAGTGCTGGGCGTGTCCCGGCCGACATTCTATCGCCTGCTGCACAAGCATCAGATCCGCTGACTCAAGCCCGCTCCCACAGGGGGGGGCATTGCCCTTGGGATATGTGCCCGTCACATATCCCTGAGGGCATTAGAAGTAGTACGGGAATTTCAGGCTAAAGGTGAAATCCGGTGCGTCGTCGGTCAGCCCGATGGACAGGTTGGGTACGATGGTCAGGTTGTCGGACGCGGCGACGGTCATGCCGATGTTGAAGTAGCCGGCGTTGGCGTCGCTGGAGGTCACCGACTCCCAGTCGCCACCGTCCTGTTTGAGCTTGCTTTTCTTTTGGATCAGGTCAGAGACCGAGAACGACATGCTCATCTTCTCGTTCAAGGCAAAGGCGATGCCCGCGCCGAGCTGGAAGCTGTCGCCGATCCGCACCTTGCCTGGGACCTTCTGGTTGACTGTGGAACTGATGTCATCGAACGATTCTTCGAAGTTATGGGTGTAGGAGAGGGTGCCGAACAGCACCGCCGGATCGAAGGTCTTGACCAGCGAAAGCCCGGGCGTGATCGACCACACGCCGTTGCCGGTGGGCAGGTCGTCAGGCACGAACAGGTTGGTGTTGGCCTGGGATTGACGCAGCTTGATGCCAAACGGGTCCTTGCCGGTGGGGGCCTTGACCCGCAGGGTGACCACCGCGTCCGGAGCGTTGATCGACTCATCCATGAACTTGTAGGCGATGCCGAAGTTGACGTCGCCGATGGTCGGGTCGCGGGTCACGGTTTCTTCGCTGGTGACCCCGGCCGCGCCGTTGTTCGCGCCGCCTGACTGATACGTGGATTCGCGATAGACCACCGGCACGTTGAGGTCGAACTGCCAGCGATTATCGAAGTTATAGCGGCCGGTGAGGTCCAGCGTCCAGGTGTCGGCCTTGATCCGGTCGAGGTTGATGTTGCCCAGGAAAATCGAATCCAGGGCCAGGAAGCCGTTGAGGATCAGTTGCCGCGTGTCGTAGCGTGAATAGGTCACGCCGGTCTCGAAACTGAACTTGCCGCCGCCAAAGAAGCCGCTGGCCTCGTCATAGAGGTTGGAGACACTCTGGGCCGGTTGGGAATCATCGGCCAGGGATTGCCCATAGCCGCTGCCGCCGGTCGTTGTCGCGCCGCCGGCCACGGTCTGGTTGCCTTTCATGTCGGCCGGGGATTTGGCCAAGCGCTTGGGCTGTGGCGTGGCGGGTTGATCCTCCACCTGGCGAACCCGCTGTTCGAGCACCGCCAGGGCTTTCTGCTGGACCTCGTATCGTTGCTTGAGCTCAAGAAGTTCCTGTTTCAGCGCCTCGATGTCTGCATCCGGGGCCGCGTGCAACACGGCCGCCGGGAACAACGTGCTTAAACACATCACAGCGCGCAACGATACGGATCGATACATGAAATATGCCGTCCCTATTTGCCCAATGATCGGAAAACAGCGTAGTTCAATAACCGAGGTTACGGAGGCCGCGCAGTTGGGTCAGATTGCAGTCCAATGCCCCGGCACTGGGGCCGTTGTTGTTCAGCACCACGTTGAGCTGCGTCATGTTGTTGACCAGGTTGCTATTGCCCAGCAGGCGAGTGTTTTGCAGCAAGCCGCCCTGGGCCACTTGCTGCAGGGTGCCGCCCTGGTTGTGGCTGGCCTGGATCGCCATTTGCACGCCATTGCCGGTGGCGGTGACCGCGACGCTGCCGGCGGCGTTGCTGCCGCTGATGGTCTGGCCCTTGGTCAGCAGTTGGCCTTGGGAGGGGACGAGCGCAGGCGCCTGGTTGCTCTCTTTCACATTGATGTTGACGTTGTTGTAGGCCGTGTTGCCGTCGCCGGCGGCACGCACGCTCTGGGTCACGCCCTGGCTCGTGCCAAGGCCAGCACCACCGGTAATGTTGCCGCTGCCCTGTTCCGGAGCGCTGCCGTTACCGGTCTGCTTGATGGTCGAGACGTAGAATTCGGGTTTGACGGTGGCGGCCTGGATCTGCATGGTGCTGGTGGCGCCGATCAAGTCGCCGCTGGCGTTGCGCCAGGTACTGCTCATGACGATGCCGAAGCTGATGACTCGGCCAGGCATGACATAACGACCGCGCAGCTCGGCAAGCTCCTGGTCCTTGACTTCGATGGGTTTGAAGCCGGCATGGGCAAAGCCCGAGGCAGTCGCGAGCAGGCAGGCCAGCGACAGCCAGTGTGAGGTTTTCATGTGCTGCTCCCGGAGCGTCCTGCTCCTTTTTGTACTTATTGTTGGCAGTAATCGGCGATTAGAAAAAGTCGCTCTGTATGAAACCGAAGTCCATCAGTTCCGCATCCCTGACCGGGTTGAAACCGTCCAGCTTGTTACGGGCTGTCAGGGGTTGAGGAGGGCTGCGTAGTGCATTGGTCTTGTCATAGCCCGGGCCGACGATCGCAAAGACGATGCCGTTCCAGCCTTTGACGAACTCATCGTGGGCGTAGCGCTTGTGCCCCAGCACCGGGTCGCCGATGTAGACCCATTGCTTGTCGGCCCGCTGCAACACCACGAAGTGCTTGTAGCCGCGTATCTCCATCAGGACCACCACCGGGATCGTCACCGCTTCGAGTTTCTCAGGCGGTATCCGGTAGCCTCGGGCGCGCATGCCGATGGTTTCCACGTAGCGCTTCATGTCCAGCATGGAAAACCCTTGGGTGCGAACCAGGTTCTGGTCGGCATTGACCAGCATGCCTTTGATGACGTGCTCTTCATCGACGTCAAGCCAGTAGGCCTGGCGCAGCACCGTGGCCAGCGCGGCGGCGCCGCAACTGAAATCGGTTTTCTGCTCGACGATGTCGCTGAATTTGCGTTCGCGTATGCTTTGCACCGGTTTGTAGACCAGCATGCCGCCAGGCAGGGCGGCGACCGGCATCTGCGCTGCTTCGGCCACGCAGGCCAGGCAGAGCAGCAGGGAAACGGCAGTGACACGCATGATCAATACGCCTAATGAACATCCAGGGAAAAAAAGCCCCTTTGCGTGTCATGTCGTTCATTTCAAAGCGTTGAACTGAGTCCGTGGCGAGGGAGCTTGCTCCCGCTTGAGTGCGAAGCACTCATAACCAGTGGGTCTGCTTCGCAGCCCAGCGGGAGCAAGCTCCCTCGCCACAAGATTCACTCACGTCCTGAGTGGACAGCATTACCGTTGCCGGGGCTTCGTTTCATGCGCGCTTACATGCAGGCTTTGCAGCCGGCAGCGATGGACAGCGAGTTGCTCTGCTGGTTGCCCACGCCTGCCGACACGTTGGCGCCGCCGTTACCGGAGAAGCCGTTCATGGAGTTGGTCATGGTGGCGTTGTTGATCACAGGGTTTTTCCAACCGTCACGGGTCAGCACCTGCTGGGTGTTGCTGCCGGCCAGCTCGAAGGTCCCCACGGCGGAGAACTTGAACTTGTCGTCATCGTGACCGCCGCCATAGCCGCCGCCTCTGTTGTCCCAGCCGCCGTGATCGTTGTCTTCGGCCGTACCGGTACCTTTGGCCTTGAACGTGCCGGAGGCGCTGTAGGTGCTGGTGAGGGTGTCGGTCTTGTAGGTCCGCACGCCTTTGTTGTCGACCACTAGGCCGGTGGAGGACTGGTCAGCCGCGGCAGAGGCCTGTGCGACACGGCCCCCGGATACAGCGATGGCCAGGTTGTTTTTCTGTTGGTTGAAGTTCCCGGCGGTCACGTTGATGCCGATGTTGCCGGAGCCACTGTTGCCTGCATTGGTGAGCGAGGCGTTGTTTTGCGTCGAGTTGTTCTTGACGTAGTTGTTGTTATTGACCTGCGTGGCGCTGGAGGCGGCGACAGCCGAGCCGAAGATAAAGCTTTCGTCGGCGGTGGCCAGGGCGGCGGCGTTGTCCTGCTGGTTGCCGTCGCCGCCGGCAATGTTGGCGCCCATATTGCCGTTGCTGCCATTGAGCGAGTCAGTGGCTTCAGCGGTGTTTCTGGTGGCCTGGTTGGTCACCACGTTACCGTCGCTGTTCTGCTCATCCAGCACCGTAGCCCCAGCGCCGGCATTGATGGAGAGCAATTGATCCAGCGTCGGCCCTTGCTGATGGCCATTGCCGTGACCGTGACCATTGCCATGGCCATTATTGTTGTCGTTTCCTCCAGCCTGTGCCGCCATTGTCATGACCGCGGCGAGAGCGAAAACCAATGGTTTGAGTGCCATTGTAGGTTTCATGGTGTTTCTCCTTGCGTGTCGTTGGTTAAGTGTCAGTACTTTCTTATGTAGCCTCCGGGTCAATCCGCGACTCGGATGCTCAGGGTGTTAGCCATGCGGTTTCCCACCCCTGCGCTCTGGTTCACCTGGATTACCCCTCGGCTGCCGGTGAAGGCCTGGTCGCTGGTAACGACCTGGCGACTGCCGGTTGGGGCGCCAGTTGCTCCTGAGTTCGGTGGCAACGCCACGTTCTGTTGAGACAGGGCGCTGTCGTCAATGCTCTGCGGATGGGCACTGATGCCCACCCGCATGACATTGGCCATCTGGTTGTTGGCCCCGGCGGACTGGTTGACGCCCAGCACACCGTTGCCGTTGGTGAAGGAGTGGCCGCCGATACGGGCGGTGGCGGTCATGGAAGGGGCTGCCTGCGTGTCGACGCGTTGCTGCACGCGGGTGCTGGCCTGGGCGTGGCTGCCAATGGCGATGGCCCGGGTGTTGGTTTGCTGGATCTGGTCGCCGGCGGCTTGGTTGACGTTGAAGTTGCCGGTGTAATGGCTGCCGGAATCCTGCAGGTTGGCGTTACTGACCACCGCAACACCTGGATCGGCAAATACGGTGAAAGAACTGAGCAGGGAAAGCATGAACAGGGCGAGCAGAAACAGCACGGGCTTCATATCACTGACCTCCCGCCAGCCGACCCAGCGGGGCCAGGCCGGAACTCAGCGAGCGGTTGATGGTGCCGGAGATCGCGCCGCCGCTACCGCCACCGTGACCGGCATTCATGCCCGGCATGCCGTTGGGATTGGTCACGACGTTCAGACCTTGCACGCCAGTATTCGGGTTGACGGTGTTGCGGATCGACGAGCCGCTGGCCACGCTGGCAAATTCGCCGTCACTCAGTTCGGTGCTGGCGGTCGCCTGGTGGATTCGTTCGGAGGGGTTGGCATTGACGGTGGTTGGATAGGGGTCTTTGCCACCGTTGCGACCAATTGCGATGGGCTGCACGTCGCGGTTGAGCACAATGACGCCGTTGCCCTCGGCCTGCGCCGGCAGACTGAGCGTTGCGCTGGCGGCGCAGCCGGTTAACAGCAGGCACGTCAAACTTTTCTTGAAAGTCCCCACGGCATCGATTCCTTCTTCGGTGGGCTGGCCCTTGTCAGCGTTGCGAAGTGGGAGAGCATGTGTTGTGCCGTGTTTTGAAATGACTTGTAGTTCAAAGGGTTAGAGTTTTTTTGTATGACCCGCCGGTCGAATCTGTTTCATCCGTGAGACAACCCTGTGGCGGTTAATGGCCGTGCGCTATCGTTTGGCTATGGATCCAGGCTGTGGGAGGGGAGTGTTTCAAGAAACTAACAGTGAGGATGACAATTGTGTGAAAGGGCGCTGGGGCAGGGTTTGAGGGGGGGCAGGTGTTTCAAGAACGCAACACATCCCTCGCGATACGTCAGATTTCGAGCAGTCGGGTCACGGCGGCGAACACCTGGTCCCGACGTTGCGTCCAATCGCCTTCAATCACTTGGAAATGCCGTTGATGCCGAACCAGCCAACGCTCGATCGCCTCGAAGAAATCCATGCGTTCTGCCAGTTCGGGTTGGCAGCGCAAACCGTCGCCGGTCCATTCGACTTGCTCGGGGCTCAGCAACAAGTGCAGGTCATAATGGCGGGCCAGCAGGGCCGGCTCGAGCCAGTCCGGGCAGTCGCCGAACAGGGTCTGGCTCCAGAGGATGTTGCTCAGCAGGTGCGTGTCGAGGATCAACAGCGCCGGCCGGCGGGCACGCGCCTCATCTTCCCAGGCCAATTGGCTGGAGGCGATGTCGGTGATGTCCGCCAGGCAGGTGTCGCGTTGGGTCTGCTCCATGAAATGGCGTACGTACTCATCCACCCGCACGCCACCAAAATGTTCCTGCAATTGCGCCGCCAGCCAACTCTTGCCGCTGGATTCCGGGCCGGTCAGCACCACCACCTTCATGCGCGCAGGGCCGGGTCGGCGCGCCATTCCCGCCAGCCTTGCACGGCCAACAGGGTGAACAGGGCATAGAGCGCGGCAGTCAGGTGCAAGCCTTTGTAGATGAACAGGCCGACGAAGATCACGTCCAGGGCAATCCACAGCGGCCAGCATTGCACGCGTTTCTGCGCCATCCACCACTGGGCCACGAGGCTGAAACCGGTGAGCGCGGCATCGAGCCAGGGCTGGGCGGCATCGGTCCAGTGGGCCATGGCGGCGCCCAACAGCAGGCTGCCTGCCGCACCGATAGCCAGGCCGGACAGCACTGACGCCCCACCGAGACTGCTGACCTGGCGTCCATCATGATTGTGCCCGGCACGGGTCCATTGCCACCAACCGTAGAGTTGCAGCACTGCGTAGACAACCTGCAGCAGCATGTCCGAGTACAACTTCACCTCGAAAAAAATCCAGCTGTACAGCAACACCATGACCAGGCCTATCGGCCAGCACCAGGGGTTCTGCTTGACGGTCAACCAGACAGCGATCACGCCGAGGGCTGCGGCAAACAGTTCAAGCCCGGACATGGCGGTTCCTTGGGGAATAGAAGAGGGCGGCGATTGTAAACGCTATGGCGTGGGCAGCTCCAATACCAATGTTGAATGTGCCGTCGCTATCGCGAGCAAGGGATTACGTTCGTTCCCACGCTCCTGCGTGGAAATGCCGCCAGGGACGCTCCACGTTCCGCTTCTGGAGGTGACGCAGAGCGTCACGGGATGCATTCCCACGCGGAGCGTGGGAACGATCTAATCCAAAGCCCGCTCCCACAGGGGGGCTACCGATCTTTAGACCCGGAACTGCGTGAGCAACCCGTTCAACTGTTCACTCAATGCCTTGAGGCGGGTGCTTGCCTGGCTGGATTGTTCGGCGGCCATGGCGGTGCTGTGGGACAGGCCGGCGGCCTGGGTGACGTTCTGGTTGATGTCTTCCACCACATGGGCTTGTTGCAACGTGGCGCTGGCGATGGAGGCGTTCAGGTTGTTGAGATTGCGCAGGGCCTGGCCGATGGCGTTGAGGCTGGCACCGGCCAGGCCGGCCTGTTCGATGGTCAGTTGCGAAGCACGGCTGCTGTCGCCGATGACTTTCACGGCGGCTTCGGAATGGGTTTGCAGGCGCTCGATCATCGCCTGGATCTCTGCAGTGGACTTCTGAGTACGCTGGGCCAGCAACCGCACTTCATCGGCGACCACCGCGAAGCCCCGGCCCTGTTCGCCGGCGCGGGCGGCTTCGATTGCGGCGTTGAGGGCCAGCAGGTTGGTCTGCTCGGCAATGGAGCGAATTACCTCCAGCACGCTGCCAATCTGGGTGCTTTCACTCGCCAGGGTGCGGATCACTTCCACCGCCTGGTCGATGGTCTGGGACAGGCGGTCGATCTGCTGCAAGCTGCCATCGATGTTGACCTGGCCTTGCTGGGCCTGGGATTCGGCGTCGCGCATCTCGTTGGCCGCGTGCTCGGCGTTCTTGGCCACGTCCTGCACGCCATAGGTCACTTCATTGATCGCGGTCGCCACCAGCTCCATTTGTTGCGACTGCTGCTGGCTGCGTTCCTGGGCCTGCGCCGCGTCGTTGCCCAATTCACTGGAGGATTGCCCCAGCGCACTGGCCGAAGCTTGCAGTTGGGTCACCACTTGCCGCAACTTGGCGGTAAAGGCGTTGAAATGCCGCGCCAGTTGAGTGACTTCGTCCTGGCCGTGGGTGTCGAGGGTGCGGGTCAGGTCACTCTCGCCGCTGGCGATGTTGGCCATGGCGTTGACCGTTTCCTGCAACGGGCCGACGATGCTGCGCACGATCAGGGTCAACAGCAGGCCCATGAGCAGGGTGATGACCAGTCCAACCACCGAGGCCTTGATCACCTGCGATTGAAACTCGGCCTGGACGTCATCCACGTACACGCCTGAGCCGATGATCCAGCCCCAGGGCTCGAACAGTTGGACGTAGGAGGTCTTGCCCACCGGGGCCTCGGCGCCCGGTTTCGGCCAGAGGTAATTGATCATGCCGGCGCCCTTGGACTTGGCGATGGCAACCATCTCGTTGAACAGCGCATAGCCGTTCGGGTCACGGATGGCCGAGAGATTCTGGCCTTCAAGCTTCGGGTTGGTCGGGTGCATGATCATGACCGGCGTCAGGTCGTTGATCCAGAAATAATCAGCCTGGTTATAGCGCAGGCCACGTACGGCGCTGAGGGCCTGCTTTTGCGCGGCGTCACGGGTAAGGGTCCCGGCAGCTTCCAGGCCTTGGTAGTAAGTCAGCACGCCGCTGGCGGTCTGTACCACATGCTGGGTTTTCTGCACCTTGGCTTGGTAGAGGTCGCTGTGGATCTGTTTAAGCATCAAGGCGCCGAGCGTGAACAACATCACGATGGCCACGACCAGGATGAGCCACAAGCGTCGGCTGATCGACACACTGCGCAAGCTATTCATACGCTGTCACTCCGGTTTTTTTATTCTTGTCATATCGACGGCCGGCACTGTAGCGCCCGGCCGCTATCGGTCATTGACCTGAGTCACAACGCGGCAGCGTTATCAGGGCTCGTCTGATAGGATTTCGGCCCCGCAGCGCAAAACCTGAGCCGGTTCTCATTTTTCATTGGTTTTTTTTGAAAGGTCGCGGTTATCGTGCACCCGCTGCGGGGGACCTGCATGACACTTGAATATTGATAAGACCTGCATGAACAGCGTCTTTTTTGGGGGATGAATGGATTTGTGGACCGCCTTTTCGGCACTGATTCTTGGCGTAGTAGAAGGCTTGACGGAGTTTCTGCCGATTTCCAGCACGGGACACCAGATCATTGTCGCTGACCTGCTCGAGTTCGGCGGTGAGCGTGCGATGGCGTTCAACATTATCATCCAGCTCGGCGCGATCCTGGCGGTGGTCTGGGAGTTTCGCCGCAAGATCTTTGACGTGGTGCTGGGCCTGCCGACGCAGCCCAGCGCCCGCCGCTTTACCGCCAACCTGCTGATCGCCTTCCTGCCCGCCGTGGTCTTGGGCGTGCTGTTCGCCGACTGGATCCACCACTACCTGTTCAACCCGGTCACGGTGGCCACCGCGTTGGTGGTGGGCGGCCTGGTGATGCTCTGGGCCGAGAAGCGCCAGCACCAGGTGCACGCCGCAACGGTGGACGAGATCTCCTGGAAAGATGCCCTGAAGGTCGGCCTGGCCCAATGCATTGCGATGATCCCAGGCACCTCCCGTTCCGGCGCGACCATCATTGGTGGCCTGCTGTTCGGGCTGTCGCGTAAAACCGCTACCGAGTTTTCGTTCTTCCTGGCGATGCCGACCATGGTTGGCGCGGCGGTCTACTCGGGCTACAAATACCGTGAACTGTTCGTCCCGGCGGATTTCCCGGTGTTCGCCATTGGCTTCGTCACCGCGTTCATTTTCGCCATGATTGCGGTCAAGGGCCTGCTGCGATTCATCGCCAGCCACAGCTACGCCGTGTTCGCCTGGTATCGAATCGCCTTCGGCCTGTTGATCCTGGCAACCTGGCAGTTCGGCTGGGTGGACTGGACCGCTGCCAAGCCATGAACCAATCACGCAGCCGCAAACACGCCGGGCGCAATGCTGAAGGCACCGTGCAGCACCTGCGGCTCAAACTGATGCTGTTTGCGCTGCTCTGTGCCTTGCCGTTGTTCGGTTCGCTCCTGTTGGGGCTGCGGGCGGTGTCGTGGGTGCCGATGGTGGCTTATGGCGGCGTCAGCGTGGTGGCATTCCTGCTGTACTGGAGCGACAAGCGCAAGGCGCGCGCCGACACCTGGCGCACCCCGGAGAATGTGCTGCATGCGGTGGAGCTGGCCGGCGGTTGGCCCGGAGCCTTGCTGGCCCAGCAGCTGTTTCGCCACAAGACTCGCAAAGTGTCGTTTCAGGTCGTGTTCTGGTTCATCGTGCTGTTGCACCAGGTGTTCTGGATCGACCAGTTGTTCCTGGGCAGCTATCTGTTCTGAATGACTAGAGCAACAAGCCCACCTGGGTGCGCTTGGGCAATTTGCTGACCACCAATTGGTGTGAGCGTTGCAGCAGGCCACGCAACTCTTCGGCCCCCAGCGGGTAGGGCACTTGCATGATGACCCACTGGGCCCGCGCCAGGTAAGGCGCGGGGTGAATGCCCGGTCGGTCGCAATGGCCCAGGAACAGATCCTTGTCGACCTTGAACGCCAGCGAGTCGCCTCGCAGGCCCTGCAGGGCGAACATCTTGTTCCCGGCAATGGAAAACACCCGCACGCCGCCCCATTTGTAGTCCTCCCTGGCGCCGGGCAGGCCCAGGCAAAACTGCGCGACATCCTCTTCGCTCAACCTCATATCGTTCTATCTCCACAGCCCTCGAAGGCTTCCACCAAATGATCGATCCATGCACGCACCGCTGGCAGCACGCCACGCCGATGCGGGTAGACCGCCTGGAGCCAGCCATCGGGCGATGACCATCCAGGCAAGAGTTCCACCAGTGTGCCGTCCTGCAATTCCTGCTCGCAATACATGCTCGGCAATAAGGTGAAGCCCAGGCCGGCGAGGGTGCAGGCCCGGCGCACAATGAAGTCGTCGATGCCCAGGCGGGCTTCCAGGCTCAGTTCCACCCGCTGCCCATCGGCGCTGACCAGGCGCAGGTGCACCTGGCGATCGGCTTCCAATGCCCCCAGCACCGGCAGTTGCTTGAGATCGTCCGGGGTTTCGATCCGCCGTCCTGCGACAAAGGCCGGGCTGGCAACCATCATCAGTCGCGCCTGGCGCAGGCGCCGGGTCATCAGCAAGGGATCCTCGTCCCCCAGATCGCGCACGCGCAACGCCACATCGATGCCTTCGCCGATCAAGTCCACCCGCC
The DNA here is from genome assembly GCF_900114515.1 of Pseudomonas sp. NFACC46-3. NCBI lineage: Bacteria > Pseudomonadati > Pseudomonadota > Gammaproteobacteria > Pseudomonadales > Pseudomonadaceae > Pseudomonas > Pseudomonas sp. NFACC46-3. Next base: position 67,229 of record NZ_FOTH01000005.1, on the reverse strand, counting down.
GGTTGAGCAGGGTCATATCCAGTTGCACCAAAGGGTATTTCACCAGGAAGGTTTCGATTATCGCCGGCAGGAACTGGTGGGCCAAGCCCACCGGACTCGACACCCGCAGTCGGCCGCGGGGTTCGCTGGACATGCTCGCCACTGCCTCGTCGGCCATCTCGGCCTCCAGCAACATGGCCTGGCAATGGCGCAGATAACGTTCGCCGACCGCGGTCAATTTCAATTGGCGGGTGGTGCGCTGGAGCAACCGGGCGCCGAGGCGTTCTTCCAGCTCGGCGATACGCCGCGACAACCGCGACTTGGGAATGCCCAGCGCGCGCCCAGCCGCCGCGAAACCGCCGGCTTCGACGACTTTGGCGAAGTAATACAAGTCATTGAGGTCTTGCATGTTGAACTCGATTGTCCTGTCAATGGGACAAACTATCGCATTTATGCTGACTTATCGATAATTGGTCTCATATGTAGGATGGTCGCCAATTGATCGCCCGGTTGCGGTCCTCATTTGGAGAGCATTGATATGAAACTACTGCACATCGATTCGAGCATCCTCGGTGACAACTCCGCTTCCCGCCAATTGAGCCGTCAAGTGGTTGAAGCCTGGAAAGTTGCCGAGCCAGGCATCACCGTTACTTACCGTGACCTGGCCGCCGACGCCATCAGCCATTTTTCCGCCCAGACGCTGGTTGCCGCCGGTACCAGCGCCGAATTGCGTGACGCTGCGCTCAAGTACGAAGCCGACCTTAGCACCGAGACAATGGCAGAGTTCCAGGCGGCGGATGCGCTGGTCATCGCCGCGCCAATGTACAACTTCAGCATTCCGACCCAACTCAAGGCTTGGATCGACCGCATTGCCGTGGCCGGCCAGACGTTCCGCTACACCGAAGCTGGCTTCGAAGGCCTGTGCGGTGGCAAGAAGCTGGTGATCGTTTCCACCGCGGGTGGCTTGCATGCCGGCCAGCCAAGCAGCGTGGGGCACGAGGAATACCTGAAGGTGATGTTCGGTTTCCTGGGCATCACCGACATCGAATTCGTCCGTGCGGAAGGGCTGGCCAAGGGCGATGACATGCGCAATAAGGGCATGAACGAAGCCCAGGCGCAGATCGGCGAACAGTTCGCCGCTGCGTAAAACCTGCGTAAAGGCAGCAAGCGCTTCGGGCAACCTTCGTAAAACCCTGTATTCTCGTCGTCATTGGATGGTCGGGATGCAGGGTTTTACTGCATTCGGCGCCGAGGATTCTGGCGCAGGATATGCACGGCCAAGCGTGCGAGCGACGGGGCCTTCCCGTGCGCTGGTGAAGGTGGATGATTCGATGATACGTTTTGGTGCGGCGCTGCTGCTTTGCTTGTTTGCCAGTCTCGGTCCAGTGCAGGCCGCACCGGGCCCACATCCGCATTGGAGCGCCGGTTTCCATGAGCTGAGTTTTCTCGATCCGCTGGATCAGCAACCGATGCACGCCATCGCCTTCTATCCGTCCACCGACCGGGAACAATCCAGCCTGCTGGGTGGCTACCAGATCGATGCCGCGCCGGACGCCCAGATCGCCATCGGCCGCTTCCCGCTATTGATGTTGTCCCATGGCAACACCGGCACGCCGTTGGCCCTGCATGACCTGGCCACCTCCCTGGCACGCAAGGGGTTTGTCGTGGTGGCGGTGATTCATCCCGGCGACAATGCCCAGGATCACAGCCGGCTTGGCACCCTGAGCAACCTGTACGGCCGGCCGATCCAGATTTCCGAAGCCATCACCGCCACGCTCAACGACCCGATACTGTCGCCGTTCGTCAGCGCCGGGCAGGTCGGGGTGATCGGCTATTCGGCCGGTGGTGAAACCGCGCTGATCCTGTCCGGTGCGACGCCGGACCTCAATCGCCTGCGCCGCTACTGCGTGGAACGGCCGGACGATCGTGACGCCTGCAACACTCAGGGCGAACTGATTGCCGACCGCGATGACCTGCAACCCGTGGCCGACCCCAGGGTCCGGGCGCTGCTGCTGATGGCACCGTTGAGCCTCAAATTCGGTCGTCATACGTTGGCCGATGTCCATGTGCCGGTGTTGCTGTACAGCGGCGATGGCGACAAAATCGTGGCTTTCGACAAGAATGCTGCCGCTCTGGCCCGCAAGCTGCCCAGCGCACCGGATTTCAAGACCTTGGCCGGCGCAGGCCATTTTGTCTTCCTCGCACCCTGCACCGATGAGCAGATCGCCGCGATGCCCGCGCTCTGCACGGACGCTGACGGTGTCGACCGCAAGGACATCCACCGCACCATGATTTCCGAGGCCAGTCGCTTCTTCGGCGAGGCCTTGGGCAAGCCAACCCGGGCGGGGATGAGGACAGCCGATCAATAAGGTGTGTTTATAGCTCGGCGACGCAGCAGCAGAGTCAATCCCAGTCCAGTGACGGACAACAAGGCGGCGCAGAAGAAGATCGACGAATAGCCCAGGTTCAACGCCACCGCCCCCATCAGCGGACCGGCAATCGCCAGCGCCAGGTCAAAGAACACCGCATAGGCGCTCAAGCCGGCGCCGCGACTGGTGTTCGGCACTTGCTTGATGGCCTCCACCCCCAGCGCCGGGTATACCAACGATAGCCCGAAACCGGCCAGCCCAGCACCGACCAGGGCGAACGCGGTGGACGGCGCCAGCCACAGCAATACCAGCCCGAGGGTTTCGATGCTCATGCAGGCAATGGCCGAGTTGAAGCCGCCGAAACGGGCAATGCTGGAAATGAACAGCAACCGCGCGAGGATGAAGCAGACGCCGAATACCGTCAGGCACCACGCCGCGCCGGTCCAGCCGCGACTGATATAGAACAATGTGATGAACGTGGTGAGCGTGCCGTAGCCGATCGACGCGAGGCTCAGGCCCGCCCCGAACGGCGCAATGCGCCCAAACACCGCCCAGAAAGGCAAGCGCTCGCCACGAATGACCGGCACCGACGGCTTGTTGCGAATGATCAACAGCGCCGCCCCGGCCAGCAGCGACAATGCAATACCCAGGCTGGCAAAACCCAATTCACTGACCATCACCACCCCCAACGGCGCGCCAATAGCGATGGCCCCGTACGAGGCGATGCCGTTCCAGGAGATCGAGCGGGCCGTGTGCTCCACACCCACCTGGCCCATGCACCAACTGATGGTGCCCACGCCAATCAGCCCTTGGGCCACGCCAAGCAGCAGGCGCCCAACAATCAGAATCAACAGGCTGGGCAGGGGATAGCTTTGCAGCAAGGTCGAGAGCAGCGTCAGCACGCCGCTGAGCACAATCCCCGACAGCCCGTAGACGATGGCGCGCTTGGTGCCGACGCTGTCCGACAGCCGCCCGGCCATGGGACGGCTGAGCAGGGTCGCCAAGTACTGTGAACCGATGGTCAACCCGGCCACCACCGCGCTGAAGCCCAGCTGTTCGTGCACATACCCGGGCAGCACGGCAATCGGCAGGCCGATGCAGAGAAAGGCGATGAAGGTGTAGAAAACGATGGAGACGATCTGCAGGGTGATCGATAGGGAACTGGGAGCAGAGGAGGACGTGGGCATGGGGCTCGTTCGCGGGCGGCGGTAAGAGAGCCTCATCATGGCGCGAGGTGAGGATAAAAGAAAGCAGGCTAACTAAATGTGCTGGCACGGGATGCGGCCCGGGCTTGGCGAATAGTCCCTTGGTTTGAACCCCCGGCTTTTCTGGCGGGCAGTCGCTGCTCGGGCTCTGTAAAAGGACGACCTGTCAACTCTGACAGTATCCAAGATATGAAAGAGGGCGTTCAATCAGTCGCAGGCCCTATTGGTCGATGTGAAACGCTTCGAGATGTCCATGGGCATTGTGTGCCGAGCTTTACGGCGGTAGCTCCAATCACGACGGTCTGAATATCAGGAGAATCGGATATGGCAAGCGTGGACAAGAAAACCAGTGCGGCGCAGGCTCGTATTGACTACCTCGCGCAGCGACGTGAACAGCATTCAGGGCCCAAGGCTTTGGATCCTCCTGAGCTTCTGGCCAGGGTGGTTGATAGCACAGACGGTACGCTCCATGGCGAAGATCTGGATAGGGATCTGCAAGTCAAATTCTTGGGTTTCTCTGACTTGCCGGCACTTCCGAATGATGAGTCGATCATGTATTTGCAGTTCGCTTCGGGTGCGACGCCTGCTGAAGCAGACTATGAAGACGTTGCTGAAAGAAGCTTTTCTTATCCGGTCGACCCGCAAACCGCTTTTCCGTTTGAACTGACCCTTGAGCGCAAGCACTTTGCCATCGATGGCGTTTATACATTCAGAGCGCGTTTATATAGTTACAACTTCGCCCACGACAAGTCACTACCCACCACTCGTATTTTCGATAGCACGCCCCCCTATAACCATAAGGAGCCCGAACCGTTAACCATTACGTCTCCCATCACCGATGCTGTTTTGGCGGCTAATCCTCTTGGGGTTCCGGCGATCCTTGACGAATATGACGACCGCGCGGCAAGCGATGAATATTTTCTGTATTACGGAACACTCCCGTTGCCGGATAACCTGCCCGGTACCCCGCCTACGGTCACAGGTTTTGTACCGAATGACCTGACATTACGGATACCTGTCGACGTCATTCAGAGGGTGGGGGATGGTGGCTGCTATGCGGTGTATGCACTGCGCGACAAAGCGCAGAATCGCACTCCGCTGTCTGACCTAACCCGCTTGGGCGTGGCCTTGGGCACTTGGCCGCCCCCTGATCTTCAAAGAGTCGAAGTACCGCAAGCGACATTCAAGGGGTTCCTCGATTTTCAAGATGCTCTGGATGGCGTGGATGCAGTCGTCAAAACCTATACGGGGCGAAAGGGGACCGATTACATTGAGGTGACCTGGGGAACGACAGTGCTTCCTTTGGAAACCATGGGTTTGGCCCCAACCAAGAGCATCCGCATCGACCCCGACGTGCTGCGAAGCGAATACGGCGCTGCGACCGGGCCGATTAGTATTCAAGTAAGTTATCGCGTATTGCGAGGCACGGAGCCTTATGGTTCGGACATTGAAACAGGGATTACGGTCGTGACCAATTTTTGGCTACCGGGGCCCACGCCCACCGATCCTTGGCCTGATCCGATCAATGGTGACATCCCATTGGGTGACGTCTTTGGCGAGAATTCAACAACGCCTAACGTTTTGACCCGAGCGCACAATAATAAAAATGCCAACTTTGTATTTAAGTTGTACCCGAATGTGCAGGCGGACGAAATCGTAAAGATTTACTGGAACGGCGAGCACGTCGTCGAAGCCGATTATACGGTCTTGCCCACTGATAAAGAGGGCTATGAAAAAACGCAAGTCATTCCGTGGCCCTACATCCACAGGGGCGGCAATGGCGACGAGGTGCCGGTGTGGTACTGGATCAATTCTCCCAACTCTCCCAACCGCCAACGTTCGGACGACACGCCGGTCGAGGTGAACGCGGTCATCTTCAAGCCCGCTGCGCCGACCTTTCCCGATAAAAGTGGCCCGTTCTTGAATTGCGATTCGCTCTATGGTCCCGACTACGCCATTCGTGTGCAAGTGCCTGATCTATCGGGCCCGCCTTACAACTTGGGCATCGGGGATGTGGTGACCTTGCACTGGGTCGCGCTGGCGGGTACTGCTGGAGAAACGCCGATCGATGGGGCCGAGAAGGATGAACCGGTCACCCTGGATGACACAACCTGGCCGGTGACAGGCTTCATCTGGCTGGTAAAACCCTACGAAAAGCACCTTCTGCCCACGTATGACCCATTTGGTCCGGGGGGCAGTGAGGGGCGAGGGCGAATCACCTACTCCTATGTTGTAGATGGAGAGACGATTACTTCTGAGGAGAGCGAGGCGCGGGTGACCATGTTCCTAGGTAACGGCTCGTGCCCACTCCCTTGATCATCATCACGTATCCGGCGGTGAAGGTGCGACCCCTTTGCCGCTGGAGTTAGGTCTGTTTACTTTTGCGTGATCAAAGAAGGAGTTGTCGGTAGAGAATCAGAAAAGTCCTACATATGCCCACAGGGCTAATCTATAGACTCGCCGGCCGTATTAAGTGTTGCCCGGCGAGTTGCTAGCCTGGATATGACACTTGGAATTAACTTTCCTTCTCCAGGGAATCAAGCATGATATTTTCCAATCGCACGTTTGCATTAAACCCTATATCGCGGTGTCTTGCGCTGGCCTCCGTTGCCCCGTTTATCATGGTCTGTCAATTCACTCAGGCCCGTACATTGACGGACGAAGACCTGACCATTGGCGCTGGGGGCCGTCCCGACAATTATCAGCTGTTTGGTAACTCCACCCTGACCGCCAATGGTGCCTCCACCCAGGATATTCAGGTGGCTATCGGTGGCACGGTCAATCTAAATGGCACGACAGTCACAGGTGGATCCAGTAACGGCGTGCAGTTGGTCGATAGTGCTGCAAACATTGCCGCCAACAGCACCGTGACCAGCAACGGTATAGCGCTGGCCTTGACGGGCAATGTGTTGGGGGCCAAAGCCACGGTCACGGACAGCTCGCTCATCGGCGGCACCCGCGGCGCCTCCCTCAGTGCTGCAAGTGAGCTGACGCTGAGCAACGCCACGGTGACTGCAACGGGTGCCACGGGCACGGGTATCGTCAGTTTCGGTGGCACGGTCCAGGCCAGCAACAACACCCGAATCACGGGCGGTCAGAACGGTGTTGTCTTGCGTAATGACATCTCTTCGGTAAAGGGAAACCAGCTAACGCTGGATGCCAGCCATGTCGAAGGCCTGAATGGTGCGGCCATCGTCGTGAGCAGCGTTGCCGGACTCCCTGATCGCGAAGCGGTGATCGACGTGAGCAATGGCTCGACCCTCAAGGGCAGCGATGGTGTGATGCTGCAAGTTACGAACGATGGCATGGCGGCGCTGAATGTCGATAACAGCGTTCTGCTCGGTGATGTGGTGGCCGAAGCGGGCAGTATCGCGAAGGTGGCCTTGAGCAACTTCGCCACCTTGACCGGGCGCCTGGAGAACGTCGATACCCTGGCGGTCAACAGCTCGGGCAAATGGGTCATGGTCGAAGACAGTCAGCTAAAGAATCTGTCGATGGCAGGGGGGGAGGTTCAGTTTGGTCAGCCTGGCAGTTTCTATACCTTGTCGGTGGAGAATCTCAGCGGTAACGGCAACTTCATCATGCATGCGGATTTTTCCAACGGGCAAGCCGATTTTCTGAATATCACGGGGACAGCAACCGGTACTCATACGCTTGACGTGGCCAGTACCGGTGTGGAGCCGACGCTGGCCAACCAGCGCATCCATGTCGTCCACGCAGCCAGCGGCGATGCTGCGTTCTCGTTGATCAATGGCCGGGTAGACTTGGGTACTTATTCTTATGATTTGCTCAAGGATGGCGCCAATGACTGGTATCTCGATGGTGCGAGCAAAACCATCAGTCCTGGTACGGCGTCGGTTCTGGCGCTGTTCGATGCCTCGCGTACGGTCTGGTATGGCGAACTGAGCACGTTGCGTTCGCGCATGGGCGAAGTGCGGATGAACCAGGGGCAGTCTGGCGGCTGGATGCGGGCGTATGGCAACCGCTTCGACGTTTCCGCCGACTCCGGAATGGCCTATAGGCAGACCCAGCAGGGATTGGCTTTTGGTGTGGATACCCCCGTGCCGTCAGTTGGGGATGGACAGTGGGTGTTTGGCCTGATGGGTGGTTATAGCCGGTCCGACCTGGACCTGATTCACGGGACCTCGGGCACGGTCAACAGCTTTTATGTCGGTTCTTACGCCACTTGGCTGGACGCCGAGAGCGGTTACTACTTCGACGGCGTGCTCAAGTTCAACCGCTTCCAAAATGAGTCCAAGGTCAGTCTCAGTGACGGGGCACAGGCCAAGGGGCGGTACAACACACATGGATTGGGCACCACGCTGGAGTTTGGTCGGCATATCAAGTTGGACGACGGTTATTTCATCGAGCCTTTTGGGCAAGTCTCGGCGCTGGCGGTTCAGGGCAAACGTTACCAATTGGATAATGGCATGGCTGCCGATGGCAACCGGAGTTATTCCTTGCTGGGCAAAGTGGGTGCAAGTGCCGGTCGGGATATCGACCTGGGTAATGGGCAGATGCTTCAGCCTTACGTCAAGGCAGCGCTGGTCAACGAGTTCGCCAAAGACAATCAGGTCAAGGTCAATAGCACAAGCTTCAACAATGACCTTTCCGGTTCTCGCCTGGAGTTGGGAGGTGGCGTTGCCATGAAAGTCGCGGATAAAGTGCAAGTGCACGCCGACGTCGATTACAGCCAAGGCAAAAAGATTGATCAGCCATGGGGAGTAAACTTCGGCGTGGAATACAAGTTCTGATCAGCTTTGTTTAAAAGGTCAGCTCCGTGGATTGTTTTCACGAGACGGTATGAGGGTTAGTCAAACGAGCAAGGACCGTAACGGTCCTTGTTTCATTTTTCATGAACTCTTTTTTGGAGTCTGTCAACTGAGCAGTTCTGTTAGTACTCAACGGTTTGGTTTTGGAATCTAATGGGCTTCTCTGGACAGTAGTGGCTTTGGAGGCGTGGTTACTCATGTGTTGATAGGAGGGTCCATGATGTCAAATTCGAAAAACTCCAGTACGTTCGGCAAAAACCAAGTCCCGATTTACGATCCGCCTACGGTCGTGGCGTTGCCTAATATCGACGGAGGCGAAACCAATCTGCTGCATAAGAGCGCCCTGGTAGCGCCCTTGCCCATCACTATTCCCAAGTGGTTGAATTCCTGTCCCAAGCCCCATGAGCCGGAGTGGGTCACGCTGTATTGGGGAGACGATGATCTGGAAACAAAGACCTGGACCGCCGAGGTGCCCGACGCGGATCGGGTATTTTATGTTCCCGTCCATTTACTCATCCATGGTGTACATTCACTTTATTATTTTCTACACCTGTACAACCTGGCCGAGGCTGACTCTTTTGATCTTACCCTGACCATCGATACCCTCAAGCCGCTGCTCAACCAGACCGACGACCTTGCGCAGTTTCCTGAAGCGGTCCTGACAGGTGGGGTAACGGCCCAGTATCTAGAGCAGAACAACAATCAAGTGAAGGTCGGTATCCCCCGTTATGATGAGCAGCGGGGTGGCCCCAAGGTCGGCGATATCATTACCTTGTATTTGAACGAAAAAAACGGAACCGGAGAGCCAGATCAGCTAAAGGTCGGTGAATTGACTGTTCCGCACCCGGTACCCAACGTTCTTGAGGGCGTGTATGAGGGGCAGGCGTTTCTCGACTTTGGCGATCGTGTGGGGTATGCGCGATATCGTGTCGAAGACCGGGCGGGGAACATCAGTGAGTTGTCGGGGCGGGTTGAGCTGGATGTGAAGGCTGCACCGACACCGCGTGATCTGTCCTATCCATGGGTGAGAGAAGCCTCCGGCAACCCGCAGGCCAGTCGGCTCGATCCGAACCTTGCGGCTGTCGTTAATAATGGCGTCATTGTTGCCATCCCTCAAAACGCGATCATCTCGGATACGGAGACCGCCGCCGTACTGTTTGGTGAAGAAGGTGGTTTCGGATTCTATCGCGCTGACACACCCATCGTCACAGGAGGGCGGGAGTACCGCATTCCCAAGGAGTATGTCGCCCGAAACCTGCGAAAAAACATACCGATAATCTTCGAGGTGACCGGTCCCAATATTCCCACACCGCTTGTGTCTCAGACGCACAGCCTGACGATCTCCAGCCTGAGCGGCGGGTTGCCGGTCCTTCAGTCCACCAGTTTTAATGCGACGACGTTGAGCTTGGCCAACATTCCCGAGGGCGGGGCGGCTGTTCTCAGGCTGGGTAGCTGGAAGTACATGGCGACGTCACAGTTCCTCAGGGTCGAGATGAGGGGATTGCTGAGTGCGGGAGGCGCTCACACCGTGACGATTCTCGATGCTCAGCCTGTGACTTCGGTGGGTGAAATGCAAGCAGGACAGATACTCAAGACGGAGCTTCGCAGATTTCAAATCGGTGAAAAGCTCACCTTCATCGCGAAGGTCAGCTTTGACAATAAGCAGACCTGGCACGACTTTCCAAGCATAGATCCTCAATTAACCAACTGACCCTTGAGCATGAGGTATTACCGTTTCAGCGATGCGCCTCGCGCTCATTTGTAGGTCATGGTGAAGTTCAACGCGCCTTTGGCCACACCGGGACCGACGTGAGGCGCTAACTGGTAGAAGCGTGCGTTGAAGTCCAGCACCGTCGTGCCGGATGTAATGGGCACCAGGGGAACCTCCATACCCAGTGCGACAGGGGTCAGGCCGTCGCCCCTGAGTATCTGAACACCTACGCCCGATGCTCCAGAGTCTGCGGTCAGGCTGAAAACGCCGTTGTTTTCATCGACGGGGACGGACCCCAGAACACCATCGAGCTTGATCGTTGCGACGGCGATATTGCCATCTGACGGGTCGGCTTCGCAGGCGCTGAGCGTGATGGTAAAAGGCGCAAGGGTTGTGCCGAAGCCGGGGCCTGTGAACTCGGAGGTGTCCCAGGTCCCTAGTGGCACTGGATTGACGCTTACCGGGTTGCCCGAGATGCCGCAATGAGCCTGAATCACCGTGCCCACGGGGCCTACGCCGAACCCTTTGCCGACGCCGGTAAAGGTCCCGCTGAACAGTTCGCGGCCATCCAGTGGGTTGGGACCGGTCGGAATGGGGCCGGTTTTGATCAGGGTGGTGTAGGTCCGCAGGTTGCGCAGTGTAAAGCGTATGAACGTGGTGATCTGGTCCTGATAGCCATCGAAGGGCACGATCGGGCGATAGGTCGGTCCGCCGATGGGGATGAAGGTGTTGTTGCCGCTGCCATCGAAGGGAAAATCCAGGCGGATCAAGGCGCCCACGCCGGGAACATTGGTGTTGAATACCTTGCCGTTCACATCGAACCCGTCAACCGGCGGCAACTGGCCGGCGAACAGCGGGGCGGTTGGCTGGGCCTGGAAGTTGAGGATGGTGCCGGGGGTATCGACGCTGCAGTCCAGTTGCGAACCACCGCCGCTGGTGAAGGTGTGTTTGTTCAAGGTGCCGATGACACTTCCTACGGCAGCGTCCCGAGGGACATAAAGCGTGCCCAATTGAGGCTGGAAATTCAGGGGGCCACTTCCGGCCTCCCACCAGCAAGTATCGGCGGCGGCGAATGCGGATGAAGTCGGGCTGCCGGTGACCAGCACCAGGGATGTCAGCAGCAGTCGTGTCGATTGTTTCATGGTGTTTCCTGTGGGATCGGGCATGACAATAGGCTGTTTGCCAGTGGCTGGGTGGCGCGTGTCAATGGCATGTCAGCGCCTGAATGCGGTAGCCCTGCACCTGCTCCATCGTCTGCGGATTGACGTCCAGCCGGCATTGAGGGGCGTCGCCCGGTGCCCAGCGCACGTTAAGTTGTTGTGGCTCGGGCCCTACAGAGAGCAATACCTGGCCGGCCTGGCCCACGGTACCCAGAACAGTGCCCTGGGCATCGCTGACCTGAGCCCCGAAAGGCAGGGCCTGGCCGTTAGCCGTCTGCCCGCTGATCAGCAGGCGATTGATGGTACGCGCGGTGAAGGTGGTCTTGACCACGGCCCCGCGGCGTGGGACGACTTGCGCTGTGCCATTGTCGATCTCGATTTCAGGCCCCAAATCATCCGTTTGCAGGGACACCTGGTTCATTCGATAGGGCCGCAGGTAAGGGACCAGCGCGAAGCCTTGGGCGTTGGTTTTCACGCCTGTCGCGTTCTTGACTCCCACACCGGGGATATCCGGTACTTCAACCAAGGCCAGCGTTTCTCCCAGGTACGGGCCGGCTTCAATACCATCGGCATGAAGCAGCAATGCGCCGCTGGCGTTCAGTGAGGTCGTGCGGTAGTGGCTGCTTTGAGTGATCCCGGCGCCGACGCTGCCAGTGGTCCCTTGATAACCTAAAGCCAACTCGGCTGACTGTCGCTGTTGCGAGTCGTGGCTGATGCTGGTTCGATAGTTGAGCCGGTTCTCAAGACTGTTACCACTCAGGCTGGCCCTCTGGCTATGGCGTCCGGCGTTGTTCTGTACGTCGAACGTGGCAGTGCTCGAAGGCATGAAGTCCAGCGGCAATGATACGCTCAACCCCATTTGGCGCTGCTCGCTCATGTTGCGTTTGTCGTTATCTCTGAGCGATTGCAAGGCATAGACGTTATAGGTCACGCCTTTGTGTTGGGTATTGAAGTTGAACTGGAACTGGCGTTGGGTGTTATTCGTTTGCCAGTAATCCTGGTGCGAGAACGTCAGGTTGACGGAGCTGTGTTTCCCGATTTTCTGGTTGATTGCCGCTTCGAGACGGCTGCGTCGGCTGCCGAAAAAACGGACGTCGTGCTCGCGGTCGCGCACAGCTTCGTCGAAATCGCGGTAACCCTCGGTGGAATAGCGATAGCCAGCGAAACGCAGCTGGGTCCCGCTTTGGAATGATTTGCCGTATTTGACCGAGTAACTCTTGCCTTGCACGTCCTGGCTTGCCTGCGTATCGGAGTGACTCAGGTCCAAGGCCAGGGCGCCCAGCGCACCCAAGTCCCGGGAGGCCCCCAATGTGACGGCCCGATAAAAGTCGCTGCCCATCGCGCCGCCATATAACGTCGTGCTCCAGCCGAGCCCCCAGGCCAGCGTACCTTGCCAGAGCAGAGGGTGGTCACCCTCGCTGATGGCGTTGTAATGCCCGACTGTCGTGCTGTAACGCCAGAGACCTTCGCGCAAAAGATTGCTGAGTGTGGCGTAAGGCTGCGTGTAGCGATGAACCTGGCCATCGGCTTCGGTTAATACGATTTCCAGTTCACCGCTGCCGCCCACGGTAGTGAGATCATCGATTTCATAAGCGCCGGGGCTGACATAGGTGGAGTAGATCGGGTAACCGTTTTGCAGGACTTCGAGCTTGGCCCGCGTCTGGGCCACGCCTCGTATGACAGGGGCATACCCCTGAAGGGCATCGGGCAGCATGTCTGGGTCCGAGGCAATGATTGCGCCCTTGATGGGCAGGCTCCTGAACACATCGCCCCGGGTAAAGGTTTCACCCAGGGTCAGATTGGCTTGCAAGCCGGGAAGATCGCGCTGGGCATAGGTATAGGCGCTGCTCCACTCGCGTTGGTTCTGTTCGTTGCGGCGTAACGTCTGGTTGCTGCGCAAACGCCAGGCGCCCAGATTCAGCCCACTGTTGAGGTACAGGTCATCACTCTGGCTGGAGCCGCCTTGTTGATGATTGCTCTGCTGCGCCGACACCTGGTAATTGATAAAGGCCGCGTTGATTCCGTGATCCCAGCGCTCGGGGTCGGCATAACCTGACTGATTCCTGCGCATGGCGATCTGGGGAACCGAGAGTGACAACCACAGCTTGGCGCCTTCGAATTCGATATTGGCCCCGGGGATTACGCTGGCCAGGTCGATGCAGTCGGTGTTCAGCGCTTGGTTGTCGGCCAGGCCGTCGAGACGTACGCCCAACTCTTGAAGCAAATCGGACGATAGGCAGGGCAGCAGGTCGCCCTCGGGGCTGAGGCTGAAGTCGAGCTCACGCAGGCCAAAGGAGCGCCGGTTGATTTGAAGTTCGACCCGATAGCGCCCTGGTCCAAGGTCCTGACTTTGGCCCAGCGCACTGAGTGCCAATGCCCCGGCATCGCGGGTGTATTCCGGATGCTGGCGCAGGAAACCGGATTGGAATTCAACCGTCGCATCGGCCAGTGCGGGTGTGATATCGAGCAGTGCCGTACTGGCACCCAGGGCGACCCAGTGAGCCAGGCGTGCTTCGCCGCCGATACCCGAGCGTTTCAAGAGTCGAGTCATTAAAAGTGTCCGAGAGCGCATGGCGTCACAGTGTTGAAGGGAGCTGCACGGGGGCGGTCAAAGGCGCGCTGAAAGCGCCGTAGTCATTGACTGTGGCGAAAGTGACCTGCAAGCCGGCTGTCGGTTTGATCCGGCCCAAGGCAAATGTCTGGCGTTGCAGCGGTGCCGACATGGCCGGGTTATTCAGTTCTTCGGATTGGCGCTGGTCGCTGACTTCAAGCCGGCTGAATGAGACATGGAAGGGGGTTGGGTTGTAGACCACCAACTGCGCCGAGCCGTTGACCTGCTCAATCGACCACAGCAGATCCTTGAGGCGGGCTTGCGGGTTGTCCTTGATTTGGCTGGGGCGATAGAACAGTTTGATCCGGGTGCGCAGGGCGATATTCAGGGCGTTGGCGTGGCTGGTATCGGCCTGGGGAATTTCCTGGACGTTGAAATAGAACAGCGATTCACGGTCCGTCGGCAAGGTGTTGGGGAGTGCATTGATCTGCACTTGTTGCTCCTTGCCGGGGTTGAGCCGGAACAACGTGGGTGACGGCATGAAGGGGACGGCGGTGGTGGTGTCGTCGGCAGCGGTGTTGACCCAGGTTTGAACGGCAAAAATATTCTCGCTGGGGTTGGCGATGATCAGCGAAACACTGCGTTTGTCACTGTCGAACACCACGCGGGTGCCGCTCAGGCTCAGCGCCGCCTGACTCTGGGCACTCTGGAAAAACAAGATCGACAGTGCCGCGCAGGCACCTAGAATTGACCGCGCGGCCCCAGGCTGCTTGATGAACGTGAACATAGAAAAGTACCGGTGGATCAGGCGCGGGACTGCGCCTGAGGTGCAGTGCGCTTGCGCCATGGGGAATCCGGCTTACAAGCCGGCAACTCATGGCGTGCGCGGGCGGAAATCAGATGATGTTCACAAGGAACATGATGTGCGCCGAGGCAGGTCCCGGCGTTACCGTGGCAGCGGTCGAGCGATAACGGGCATGGAAGAGCATGTCGGTTTCGCCGCCGGCGACCAGGTTGTACGCGACGGAGCTGGTGCCGGGTGCGATGGCGGCGCCTGACTTGTCGCGGATCGCGATGGATACGCCCATCGCATGGCCCGGTGTCGGGGCAACGGCAAAGTAGTCGCCGCTGCTGTCGGCGGCGCCGTTGAAGGTCGTGGTGGCGGTTTGGCCAGGGGCGATCACACAGCCTGAGCCGCCTTTGACGCGCAGGACAAAGTCCTTGCCCAGCAGTTCATCCCCGACCTGGGTGAAGTGACTGGCATCGACACTGCCCATGTAAACGGTATTGCCGATGGTGCCATCGCCTGGGTTGACGACTTCGATGGGGCAGGTACTGGCGGTGATTTCACCTTGGAAGTGGATGGTACCGGTGTTGGCAAGCGCCGCGGTGCCTGCCAGGCTGGTTGCCAGGCCAAGGCACAGGGCGAGGGAAGTTTTTTTCATGGTGGGAATCCAGTGGACGCAGTGCTCGGCATTCAAGGCGTGAGACCGGACGGGGCGCACTGCGATTTGGCCGGTGTCGATAAGGTCTCTCTGGATAAGTTTAAGAAGCGGCGTGGGGGGCGGGATATGAGAGAGTTCTCATTGTGAACGTGGGGCGTCAGGGAGGTGGGACAGAATGTTTCGGGGGGCATGCACCAACCGAGACCGAGGTGTTCTCGGTCAGGTTGGTGTTCAGGTGAGTGAGGGGGGAGTCACGCAATTCTCAAATTTTCATTGATCAACTCGATCAAAAATGTGTTCTTCAGATGTTTCGGTGCTCCGCTGGCCCCCAATATTGTTTCGAATGTTTTTTCACCGTGCATATTTCCCGCGTTAGCAGCGGCGTTAACGCTGGCTCCTTTTCTTTTTGCTGCCACTGCGACGGCGAGCTGGTCCTGCGCAGTTGCAACGGGGCTGTTCTGAGGACCGCCGGTTTTATTGAGTGTTACCCCCTCTTTAATCTGCTCTAATAAAGTTCTTTGCGGGTTGCCAAGCCCATGTGCTTGCGGCTTCGGCGAGGGAGGGGGAGCGGGAGGAGAAGGGGGCGCTGCAGTTTGTCCTGCCGAACTCACCTTGGCTGAATTGCGATAGTAAGACAGGTTACGCCTCAGTACCGCTCTGGGTATTTCCACGGGCACGGGTGTAGGTGGGAGTTCCGCGGCCCCGCTCATGACGAGCGCGTTGGACCACTTAGACGTCTGGTTTGCTAGAGCGCGTCCTATAGTGTAACCACCGACAGCGCCAACCAAGCTAATTCCCATGCCCGCGTAGTCCAATATCTGGCCCACCAGCAAAGCGTCCTCATTATCATCGGGTGTTGCCGCTTTGATCACCGTAGTAACGAACCCCAAACCTACGGCAGTCACTGATGCTACGTTAGCAATCACAGCGGCAGCCAATGCCAGGCCACTCAGACCGCCTGTGGGGACCCAGGTAATGACAGCAAAGATTGCCGCAACGACAGTCACGGCGGCGCTGATAGCGACAGTGACCCAGTTTTTACTTCGTTTGTACGCGCCCGGAACCCGATCCTCATCCGGGTGTTTCATGCGCGAGACCGAACTCACATGGCCAGTCGGGTCCTTGAAGCGAATCGGGTTACCCAGGCAATAGCAGTAGGGGTTGACGCCACCGGCACCGAAAGGGCTGAAGGAGTCCGGGCTGTGAAAGCGCATCAGCACCGGGTTGTAGGCGCGATAACCGTTGCCCAGCAGGTACCAGCCACTGCTACTTTCCCGCACCTCGCCATTGAAGGCCCGAACGCTCAATAACGGTTCTTCGCTGCTGCGCTCGCCGTAGGCGCTATAGATAGCGGCGCGTAACGCGGCACCTTGGCATTCGCCCAGTACACTGCCATTGGCATCGGTGAACAACAGCAGGTTTTTCGACGGATCACCCGGTTGGTGTTGGCCCAGGACCTGGTCTGCGGCGGTGAAGAAGTGGGTCTGTGCGGCGCTCTGGACGGTATAGCTCAGTTCGTCACCCTGGTAGAGGCGCAAGGATTTCGCCTGGGTACCCTCCTGGGAACTGATCAGGCGATCATGCCCATCGTACTGGTATTGCATGACCGGTTGCTGGCTGACGGAGCGCACTTCCAGCAGGCGGCTCTGGCTGTCGTAGCGCAGCAATTGCCCCTGCTCATCGTTACGCATGTTGCCATTATCGTCGTAGTCGAAGGTCTGTTCCTGCGTGGGGCCTCCATCGAGGCTGCGGGTCATCCTGACCAGGCGACAGGGGTCGTCGTCGGCGTAGAAGTATTCGTTGACCTCGCTGGCCCCTCCCGAAAACTGGCTCACTCGTAGGGTGATGTTGTCCAGGTCATCGAAAACGTACATTTGTTGCTCGATGGCGCGACCGGCTTCATCCTTGGGCAAATCCCGGCCCGAGCAGGTATGGACGCTCAAGCGGCCACGGTCGTCGTAGTCGAACGCCTCCAGGAGCAGGCTGTTCAGAAGGCCTGCCTCCTCGACTTGCAGATGACGTGACTTGAGCTGCCCGTCGGGATACCAGACCTGCTCGATGGTCCGTGTCGAATGCCCCGGCAATGTGATCGTCCGCAGGATTTCCTGATCCTGATCGTCATACGTCAACTCGGTGATGAGTGTGGTATTGGCGTCAGTATCAACGCTGGTGGTTTTGCTCAAGCGACTGAGAGCATCGTATTCGAATGTCGCTTCCAGGCCACCCTGAACGCTGCGCGTAACGAGTCCCGCGCTGTCGTATTCGTAGACGTTTTCGACGGTGTTGAGGTGGTTGATATCCAAGCGCTTGCGCAGTTGTCCGCCCGATGTGCTGATGTATTGGGTTTCCCAGGACAATCCCTGCTCATCGACCCATTGCTCACTGCGCACCTGGTTGGTGATGTCGTATTCGTAGTGACGCGAACCTTGCTCGTTCTGCGCCTTGACCAGACGAGCCGAGACCGGGTGGTAGTCAAAGGCGCTCTGTGCATCGGGCGAATGAATGGCGGTGGGCTGATCGGTCAGTTGCAAGTTTTTGTATTCATAGGTGATCACCGCGCCGGCGGCGGTGGTTCTCGTGTTGGGTTGCAACTGATCGTCGATGTAGCCGAGCGTTTCGCTGCGCATGCCGGTCTGGGTTTCGGTCAGGCGTTCCAGGCCGTCGAAGGTCTGGGTGCCGATCAACACGGGGGCGGGTGAACTGCCGGAGGCGGGTTTCACCCACAGTGCCGTGGGCAGTTCCGAGCGGCTATGGGTGGCATACTCGCGTGATACCACACACTGGTCCGGCAAGGTGGTGGTGACCATGCGGGACCAGGGGTCATAGCTGTAAAGCGTCTTGCGTTTGAGTTCGTCGACCTCTTGTGTGCAGTTACCCTGGCCATCGTACTGGTAAGTGCGGGTGGCAAGCACCTGGCCCTGTGCATCGAGGCTGGCTGTCTGCGCCGGTTTGTCCAGCGAGTTGATGCGGGTCTCGCTTTTGCCACTGATCATCGGAGAGTGGCGAGGGCCTTGCCGCCAGCGGGTCTCCACCAGACCGTTCCAGGGAGATGGGTGACCGACGGCGATGCCGATGGGGTTGAATTCGGTGTGGGCCTGCACACCGTCAGGGCCAGTGACACAGGACTGTTCGCCCCAGTCGTCATACTCATAGGTGGTGGTGTAGGCGAAGGAGCGTCCTTCAAAATAATCGTAGCGGGTTTCTTCGATCAGCTCGCCCAAACCGTTGTAACGAGCCTTCCAGGTTTGTTCGACGCGCGTGGGGTTGGTTTCGCTGACATTATCGCGCTCTTCATAAATCTGGCGTCCCAGTCCGTCAATTTGGGTTCGGGTGGTGATTCCACGTGTGTTGACGGCATCTCGCCCACTGAAGTGCCCCACGCCGGCAGAAGGAAAATACCGATAGGTGCGTACAGCCTTGAATTCGCTGCTTCGGGGCGCCGTGGTTTCACGAACCAGCCGTCCTAGTTTGTCGTACTCATAGCTGATTTCCATGTCGCTCGAGTGCAACAACAAGAGCTTTCCGGTCAGTGCCGAAGTTTGCTCGATATTGACTTTCTTGACACCGTCGAAATCGGTACTCAAGGTCGTGGTGAGCTGGATGGCGGGTTCGGGGAAGTCGACGCCGAAGAGTCTTTTGTAATCAGTATCAGTGTAGGTGGTGGCGCCATTGAGGCGTACAGCCTGCCGCGACAATTGACCATGACGTAAAGGGTCGTTCAGGTCAGTCCAGTATTGGTAAGTGGTGCTCTGCAACGCCTCCTCTCGTTCCTCGGGGGTGCCGGCATCATGCACTTGAACCAGAACTTGCTCGTCGAGCGTGACGGGCCTCGCGAGCGGGGTCCTGGCCAGTGGAGGTATTTCGATGTAGCGGTAGTGGGTCCGCAAGGTCGGGGCCGGCTCGTGGTCCGGTGCGGGCGTCACCGTGCTGCTCTTGACTTTGCAGACAAACCCATAAGGGTTATCGGGGAAGTCCTCTTCGCCAGAGGCGCGATAGTAGACGTTGGTGGTGGTGATGCCACTGGCCTCAACGTGGGTCAGTTCATTGCCGGAGCTGTCGTAGGTGTAGGTCTCTGTTTCTGCGCGTTGACGTGTCGGGTTGCTTTTAAGCCGCCAGCGATTGATCACCTGTGTAGGCAACTGATAGGTATTCGGTTGATCCAGCACCGAGCCGTTGCGCAAAGGGTAAACGGTTTCGGTTTCCTGGATGTTGTCACCTTGTGTCGTGGTCTGGAGTATGAGCGAGTGGAAACGGTTGAACGTGCGTTTGACACTGCGCACAGCTTTTCCCGCCAGGTAATGGGTTTCCACGGTGCTGTAGTCGTAAGTACCGCTCTGATAGATCAGCGGGTCCTTGTTGTCGGTGCCCCATTGGATCGGCAAGGTGTTGCCCAGGAAGTTCTTATCATCCGGATAGGTGTATTCGACTTGCACCTTGTCCGGGTTGTCAGGGGCGCCATCGGGATAAATCTCGTGACGGCTGACACGTGGCAGGTAGCGGCCTGACGGGCCGGGGAAGCTGTGTTCGCTGTCATAGACGATCAGTTCACTACCGCCCAACGGGTTTTCCACCTTGGTCACCACGGTGTGCCCATGTTTGATCTCGTAGTCGAATCGCCAGTAACCCCGTTGGCCGGACTCATCGGCAGGCAGGGCAATGGTGCGGGCATATTTCAGCTCGCCCGAGTCGAAAGTCATCGTATAGCGCGCCCGCGCAGGGAGCGCTTCATCGACATTGGGGTAGAGATCCAGATCCAGTTTGCCGGCGTCGCGCCGCACGCTCAACAAGGGGATTCCCGCGTCGTCGTTGACCGATTGCAGCAGCGTGTGTCCGTTGAATGAGGTATAGGCAAGGACCAGCCTGTGGCCCAGGGGGCTATAGATTTCGATCGGAACGGCGACGCGGTCGCTACCCATGCCGCGCTCTCGCAAAATTTCCACGGTGCCGGTCTTGTGCACCAGCATGAACTGTTTCTTATCTTGAAATGGCGTGTATTCGAAGAATCGGAAACTGTCGAGTTTTTTGGTCTCCATCAGCAGTTCCCCATCCACGCCATTGGCGGTCACGGTGTGGCGTTCGCCTGTGCTCGTGGATAAAACCTGCTTGTTCATATCGTATTCGGACAGCTGCACATTCCAGCCGATGCCATAGCCGCTGTCCGTTGTGTTGAGAGCGCTGAAAGCCAATGCCAGCGAAAACCCCGGGCCGCGCAAATCGTTGCCCTTGAGTTCGGGTAAGTCGAGGGATATCCGGTATTGCCCGGTACGTGGGTCAACGCCACTTTGCAGCGACTGCATGAAGTTGAATGCGTTGGAGGGAACGGAAGTATCGGCACTCATGGGGGCACACCTCAATGAGTCATCGAAAGCCATAATGAATGGCGCCTTTTAACGGCAGGGCTACGGCGAGTTGTCGATACGGTAACAGTCTGCAGAGCGCCAGTAACCTAACAGTTCTGATAGTGGTCGGCGCCATCGGTCAGGGGTAAAACGTCTTTATCGCTGCATGAAAACTCAACGAGGGTGGCGAACCGTTGGGGAAGAGTCCCTGCGTCTGTTTTTTATGTGGGCTAGCGCTTATGGCGCCTTGAACGCACTATTTTTTTGATGGAAAGACTGATTGTCGTTGAAGGACACGGTTCGGTAATCGCTTTTTGCTGTTCTGGCGATCAGATGGTTTTGTGACGTTTATCTCGATAGGAGGCGCTCAGTCGTGAGTGTGCGAGACGGCTCGGCTCACCGTTGATTTTGACATTTGAGGGTATGGCAATGGCAACTACCTATACGTTGGCAGAGCTTCTGAGCTGGATGAAGGATCAGGATCGCATGAGCAAATGGGATGCGATTGTGGCCATGGAACGCAACAAAACCAATCTGCTGCTGATTCAAAACTACATTGATAAGTTCAATTTGGGCAGCTATATCCCGTCCATCACCGGAGCCATTGCAACAGGTGGTATTGGTGGCAGTTTTCGGGAATATATTCAAGATTTTGTAATGGATGTACCTCGTTTGTATTTCGAGGATACCGGTCTTGATAATTCGAAGGCCAATCTGCGGATGGCCGTTGTGGCCGGTCATCAAGTCTCCATCGAAAAAGACGTGACGGTGTGGCATGTCACGCGCATCTTGGATTATGACCCGCTGGACGGGCCGAGCTTATTCCTGGACCTGTTATTGCCCGAGGTGTCGGGAGAAATTGCCGACAATGGGAATATCCGCCTGGACCTGAGCAAAAGCGATAACTTTCGCTTGACGTTTGCCGAAACCCAGACCGAACAAGAGCTGGCCGGCAGAGTTTTCAAGGCCTTGTTTAATCGATTGGATGATGAACAGCGTGTCTGGACCTTGGGCACGATTAAGCGGGGCAGCAACCCCATGATGCAACCGCGTTCTTTCGGCTTGCGCACGCAGCGGGGTGGCCAGGAGGGCGAGGGAGCGATGCTTGCCTTCGTGCGCATGGAGGGTAGACATGAGGGAGCCTTTCCTGGTGCGAGCAGTGGTTTTCGTTACTTGATCCCGAATGACGCCGGAAGAGATTACTCTGCCACTGTATTGGTAGGGCGAGGCCGAGTAGTTATTGCTGAGTTGGTTCGATCGCTGGGGGAAATGATTGATCACGATGATTTTGATTATGTTTTTGATGACGATAACAGAGATATTGTCGTGACGGCTAAAGGGGGGGGGATTAAGATTCCGCGTGGGACATTTAATCATCGTTTGGAGATGACCACCCTGTTGGGTCCAATATGGGCGGATCTTGAGGTTGTTCATCCTGAATTTCTTCTGGCGGCCAGTGAACGTCTGAAGGTTGAGCTGCATGGGCAACAGATCAGCGTCCGGTGGCTATGTGCCGGGACTGTTAGAGCTAGCATGAATGTCGTAGCAACTAATTATGAGGGGCTTCAAGAGCTCATAGATATATATCCGAGCAAGAGCTTGTATTACCATTTAACCGTCACGGCGTATTACCAATTGATTGATGATGGCGCCGGTGGTACGTTGAAAAGAATAAGGTATGATGTTGAAAGCAATGTAGATCCTGAGTCGGGTGTTGATATTTTTAAGTTTGGCGATGCCGTTAAGCGTAAGTTGAGTTTGGCAGATCCAGTAGATCCTATAGCGGATTTAGTAGGCAAGCTGTTAATCTTAATGGGGCTGTTAATGGTACAGGCTGCTGAAGTTTTACTTAATTTGTTGGCGACGGATGCGTCGGGGATGATCGCGGGTGCAATCAAAGAGCAGTTCCCTACGGGCCGCGTTGTGTCGGGATTTATTGCGGAAAATCTCGAGCTTAACTACGGCGAAACCATTCAGATGCTCAATTTACAGTCCCCTTATGATGTCGGCCTGTTCGGTCGCATCAATCCCGCTCAAACAACGTTCGCCATCACCACGCCGGAACCCCGCATTGCCGCCGGCACACCGCACTATGCTTTTGAGGTTTTTCCTGAAAGAACCGGCCTGAAATGGACTGTTGGAGACCTGCAGCGTCGTGCTGTCAGCGCAGGTACGATCGATGAAAATACAGGGGTCTACACACCTCCGGCAGCGAGTCAGATCGAGGGGCGTTTCACCCGTGTACGGGTCACCGCAACCGACCCTGTTACCCAGTTCAGCAGTTCTGCCTTGGTGACGGTAGTCCGCTCGCGCTTGACGATCAATCCACTGATTCAGATTTGCGATAAAGACGAGCGTGTACCGTTAAAGCTTGGCTATCTGAAGGACGATGAGGACAGCCCTGCGCCTACGGTGGTCATCAACAATCCGGTTCCGGGGGAGAGCGGTTCTATCGAATCCAATAATGGCGTTTACACCTATGTCTCGAATAAAGAAGTCGTCGAAGGGAAAACCTATGTGATGGATGAGCTCGTGGCGACTTATAAAGGGTATACGGCGTCGGTTTACATGGTGGTTACACAGACAACTCCCGGGATAACCATTCAAGTCCCTGGCAGCTTGAAAGGTTTGACAGAAGTCGCTTTAAGAGCCATAGCCAATAACAGGGATATTACCGAACACGTTGAGTGGAGTATTGACTTCAACGGCCCCGGCTCATGGCACAGCGAAACCCCAGGCGTCTATAAGGTTGACGAAATGGCCCCGCAGGCTTTCGTGTTCATCAGAGCGTCCTGGGACTCGGTGGTTATAGGTGTTCTTGAAGGTCATCTACTGCTAGCGCTGCCCTTGCTCGATATTCCCGATGTGCCGCTGAGTGTTGCCGAGACTGATGGCGAGACAGGCCTGGCTTATTGATCTGTATAACGACTTGCTTGCAACCCATTTATTAAAGCTCCCCATGGGCTCGACGCCTTGGTGCAATGCAATAGCGTTGTAGTCGACATAATCGTCGGTCATGACATTGCCGCGATAGCCATAATGAACGGCGCTTTTTAACGGGAGGGCTACGGCGAGTTGTCGATACGGTAACAGACTGCAGAGCGCCGGTAACCTAACAGTTCTGATAGTGGTCGGCGCGATCGGTCAGGGGTAAAACGTCTTTATCGCTGCATGAAAACTCAACGAGGGTGTCAAACCCATGAATACAAAAGATGCCCCGCCGGCTCCCCACATTCCGCTACTCGGTCGCGATAACGTGATTGATCTGGATGTGTTGGGAACAGACGACTTGTTGACCTATGTGCAGTATCCAGGGCTTGCAATAGGTCATGGGATCGAACCCAACTGGCGAGGGCGCAGCCCGTTGGGCGAAGCGATCGATGAAACCAACTACCAGGATGTCGATGACCGTTTGGAACATGACGAGAATGGTCATCCAAGAATGCCGATAGTGATTGAGAACGCCAAACTCATCGGCCTGAATCAGGGCGAAGTGTTTTACTCCTATCGGCAATCGGATGGCGGACCGCTGGGGGAAGAGTCCCGGCGTCTGTTTTTTTATGTGGGCAAGCGCGTCGGTATCCTGAGCTTGCCTGTGGCGCAGATGAAGGAATCTCACGCATTGTGCGTGGACCCAAGCGCCATCGCCGGCCCCGCGCTCATCTCCACCGCGCCTTATCAGGCGATGGCCGAAGGTGATGAGCTTACTTTCACCTGGGTGGCCCATCGCGCTACCGGAGGGACCCCTACGACCCATACGATACGCCGGACATTGAGCGCCGATGACGTGGGCAAAACCCTGGAGTGGTCTTTGCCCAAGGCACAACTCACATTGATCCAGAACGGTGGTCATGGGGTTATGCAGTACCAGGTGCAGTACGCCGATCCACAGGATCCGCTCACGCCCGAATCAACTTCCGCCGAACAGACCATTACGGCAGTGGACACCCTTGAACCGTTGTTGCCCGAACTGATTGTCGCGGGTGCCGACAGTGGCTCGATTGACCCGGCACGACACCCCGATGGCTTGCCCGTGCAGGTGCCACTGTATGACAGCCGGCAGCCAGGTGACGTGGTGACGGTATATGCGCAAGGCGACACCAACCTGCTCGCTACCGCGCTGCTGGATGTGTCGGCGGTCGAAAGCGGGATTATCACGCTGGTCCTCGAACACCGCTGGTTACAGGAGAACAACGGCAAGGTTGTCGAGCTGCTTTATCACTATGCGCGGGCAGGGGCTTCGTTCAGCTCGCGCCCGTTGACGCTGATGGTTCGGCGCCCCCTTGAGCTGTATGCACCGAATGTGGATAAGGCCAATCTTTACGATGACGACGGGTCGGGCGTGGTCAAGGGGTGGGTGAATGCCGCTGATGTGCTGACCGGGGCCGTCATCGATATCCCGCAGGACTCCGTGATTGGCAACGATGACAAGGTCAGCATGATCTGGGACGGCTTTGGCGATCCGCTGGTGGTGACGACACCCTCGATCGGCAACGACAGGCGATTCAACATTCCCCGTACGGCCGTACCGATGAATGTGGGGAAACATGTTTTGATTCATTACGAGGTTCTGCCGCCAGATGAAGCCGTTCCTCACGCTTCACCGTTTTATGATCTGGAAATAAGAAACTTCGACAGTGGTTGGCCGCGGATCCAGGCGGAAAGGCCGAAACTTAGCGGTGGCTCTATCAAGTTAAGCGAGATCACCGACCCGGTCATGCTCTTTAAATTGGAAAGCTGGTATTTCATCGCAGAAGGGCAACTTCTAAAAATTCAGGCAAGCGGCGTATCGTCAGCGACAGGCCAGGTAGTGACTAATACGATGCGTGACGAAACGCAGCCCCTTACCGACGATGAATACTACGTTGGATATATATTGCCAGCGCTTGATAAGGGCTTTTTAGATTCGCTGGTAATGGCTGAAAAACTTTCTGTCTTGGTTCAGTTGAGTTACGACCAGGGCAGCACTTATAAGAAGGTGGATGAACGGCTGTTTCTTCTGGCGCCCTGAACGCACTATTTTTTTGGATGGAAAGACTGATTGTCGTTGAAGGGCATGGTTCGGTAATCGCTTTTTGCTGTTCTGGCGATCAGATGGTTTTGTGACGTTTATCTCGATAGGAAGCGCTCAGTCGTGAGTGTGCGAGACGGCTCGGCTCACCATTGATTTTGACATTTGAGGGTATGGCAATGGCAACTACCTATACGTTGGCAGAGCTTCTGAGCTGGATGAAGGATCAGGATCGCATGAGCAAATGGGATGCGATTGTGGCCATGGAGCGCAACAAAACCAATCTGCTGCTGATTCAAAACTACATTGATAAGTTCAGTTACGGCAGCTATATCCCGTACATTACCGGAGCCATTGCAACAGGTGGCATTGGTGGCAGTTTTCGGGAATATATTCAAGAGTTTGTAATGGATGTACCTCGTTTGCATTACGAGGATACCGGTCTTGATAATTCGAAGGCCAATCTGCGGATGGCCGTTGTGGCCGGTCGTCAAGTCTCCATCGAAAAAGACGTGACGGTGTGGCATGCCAAGCGCATCTTGGATTATGACCCGCTGGACGGGCCGAGCTTATTCCTCGACCTGTTATTGCCCGAGGTGTCGGGAGAAATTGCCGACAATGGGAATATCCGCCTGGACCTGAGCAAAAGCGATAACTTTCGCTTGACGTTTGCCGAAACCCAGACCGAACAAGAGCTGGCCGGCAGAGTTTTCAAGGACTTGTTTAATCGATTGGATGATGAACAGCGTGTCTGGACCCTGGGCACGATTAAGCGGGGCAGCAACCCCATGATGCAACCGCGTTCTTTCGGCTTGCGCACGCAGCGGGGTGCCCAGGAGGGCGAGGGAGCGATGCTTGCCTTCGTGCGCATGGAGGGTAGACATGAGGGAGCCTTTCCTGGTGCGAACAGTGGTTTTCGTTACTTGATCCCGAATGACGCCGGAAGAGATTACTCTGCCACTGTATTGGTAGGGCGAGGCCGAGTAGTTATTGCTGAGTTGGTACGATCGCTGGGGGAAATGATTGATAGCGATGATTTTGATTTTGTTTTTGATAATGATAGCGGAGACGTTACTGCGACAGCTAAAGGCGGGGGTATTACGGTTCCTCGTGGGACATTTAATCATCGTTTGGATATGAATCCCGTGGTGGGGGGGCCAATATGGGCGGATCTTGAGGTTGTTCATCCTGAATTTCTTCTGGCGGCCAGTGGAAGTCTGAAGGTTGCGCTGCGGGGGCAAGAGATTAGCGTCGAGTGGCCGTGTAGCGGGACTATTAACGCTAAAATTAATGTTTTAGAAACTAATTATCATCCACTTCAATCGCTCATAGATTTGTATCCGGGCAATACTTTGCGTTACGGCTTAACCGTCACGGCGACCTATCAATTGGTTGATGATGCCGCCGGCGGCGCGTTAAAAAGAATAAAATTTGATGTTGAAAGCGATGTAGTCCCTGAGCCAGGCGATGATTTTTCCGGATTTGAAAATGCCGTTAAGCGTAAGTTGATTCTGGAAGGTCAAACAACGAGTATATCGCTTATACTGTATTTTTTGCTAGGGCTGGCGATGGTGCAGGCTGCTGAAGTTTTACTTCGGTTGTTGACGATGGATGCGTCGGGGATGATTGAGGGTGCAATCAAAGAGCAGTTCCCTACGGGCCACGCTGTGATGGGATTTATTGCGGAAAATCTCGAGCTTAACTACGGCGAAACCATTCAGATGCTCAATTTACAGTCCCCTTATGATGTCGGCCTGTTCGGTCGCATCAATCCCGCTCAAACAACGTTCGCCATCACCACGCCGGAACCCCGTATTGCCGCCGGCGCGCCGCACTATGCTTTTGAGGTTTTTCCTGAAAGACCCGGCCTGAAATGGGCTGTTGAGCACTTGCGGCGTCTCGCTGTCGGCGTAGGTACGATCGATGAAGACACAGGGGTCTATACACCTCCGGCAGTGCACCAGGTCCAGGGGCGTTTCACCCGTGTACGGGTCACCGCAACCGACCCTGTTACCCAGTTCAGCAGTTCTGCCTTGGTGACGGTAGTCCGCTCGCGCTTGACGATCAATCCACTGATTCAGATTTGCGATAAAGACGAGCGTGTACCGTTAAAGCTTGGCTATCTGAAGGACGATGAGGACAGCCCTGCGCCTACGGTGGTCATCAACAATCCGGTTCCGGGGGAGAGCGGTTCTATCGAATCCAATAATGGCGTTTACACCTATGTCTCAAATAAAGAAGTCGTCGAAGAGAAAACCTATGTGATGGATGAGCTCGTGGCGACTTACAAAGGGTATACGGCGTCGGTTTACATGGTGGTTACACAGACAAATCCCGGGATAACCATTCAAGCCCCTGGCAGCTTGAAAGGTTTGACAGAAGTCGCTTTAAGAGCCATAGCCAATAACAGGGATATTACCGAACACGTTGAGTGGAGTATTGACTTCAACGGCCCCGGCTCATGGCACAGCGAAACCCCAGGCGTCTATAAGGTTGACGAAATGGCCCCGCAGGCTTTCGTGTTCATCAGAGCGTCCTGGGACTCGGTGGTTATAGGTGTTCTTGAAGGTCATTTACTGCTCGCGCTGCCCTTGCTCGATATTCCCGATGTGCCGCTGAGTGTTGCCGCGATTGAGGGCGGGACAGGCCTGGTTTATTGATCTGTATAACGACTTGCTTGCAACCCATTTATTAAATGAGGAAAGTAGCGATGGCCAGTTATTCGGTAACCGAACTGTTAGGCTGGATGCAGGGCACCAGCCAGATGCGCGAGTGGGATGCATTGTTTGCCTTGTCGGGTCATTCGGTGAACCAGGCGCTACAAAAGGACCATGCACTCCGATTGAGCCAGGGCATAAGCCTGAATGGCATCACCGGAAGTTACGAGGTGCCGGATACTCCGCTTACCCATCACTTGATCGGGTGCTCATTGAGTTATCCCGAGATTTCCTTTCCATCAACGTCGTATGTATCGAATGCCGTGGGTTCATCCCTGCAAGTGAGCGGCGGTCAAGAAGTGATCACGCAAAAAAAAATTGATCAACAGCTTATCCAGTCGGTTTTTCTCTTTAGCCCACTTAATGCTTATAAGTTGGTCACAGACGAGCAACCGGTTACTTTCCAAGAGCCAGCAGCCGGGCGCGATGCGCAGGTCGTGCTGGACCTGACGCTGGCAGAAGAACTCAGGCTGACGAGTTCGCCGGTGCCGGAGGAACAGGTCGCTGGCGGCAAGTTCTTCAAGGCGCAATTTGAAGCCTTGGCCAATGAACGTTCCGTATTTCCGTTGGCCAGGTTCCCGGATCAGGAAAATCCTTTCCTGTGTATCAAGTCCATTGATGTGGGCACTCAATCGAGCGGGGAGGTCGCGGGCGAAGGGGCGTTGCTGTTTTATCAAACCATGGCGATGGGCAGGCCCGGCTACAAACCGAGCGAATACCGATACCTGATCGCCAATGACGCCGATAAGGACTACGCCAGCACCGCGCTGTTCTCGTCCAGGCTGATCAATCGGGCCGCGTTCGGCGGGGCACTGTTGAGCATGTTTGGCAGCAATCACTTCGAACTGATGGAAGACGATGGACATGTGATAGGCATGAAAGCCACCTCGGGCGAGTTGACCATTACGGCTCGCGATTATAAGGACAATCTTTACGACTTTGGCTGTGACTCTTTTGGTATCTCGCTGGTGCAAGGAGCTCAGCCACTGACGGCCGAATTTGAACTGACTCGGGCCGTTCAGCACTGGCAAACCAGGGCCGATGTGCCACTGCGTTATCGGCTCCAGGGCAGCACGGGTGGATGGACCTCTTTTACGGTGACGTTCACCTTCAGCCTTGAGCAGGTGTTTCGGATGATGGTTGATGAGTTCGCGCCGTACGAAGTGGGTGCCGAGTTATTTGTGCCACGCACGCAGACGCCGGACGTGACGTATATCAGTGGCCTGCCGGATAACACACCGCAACTCCTGCGCGGTCGGATCGTGGCGTTTATCGGGCATGCGGTTAAAACCGCGTTGATCGAGCAGTACGCCGAATGCCTGACGGCCACCGGTACCCAAGTGTTTTTGGCGGATGTAGACCTGGCGGGTGCCCACCGGTTGCAATCGGAAGTCGTGGCGCTCCCACAGGATTATGTCGACTTTGGCCGGGTTCTTTCCTCCAGCGCCTCGTTCACGATCCGTGCGCCGAAAACGCTGTTATTGCCTGGGGAAATTGTTTTGTTCGAGGTGGAGCCGGCCGCCCCCGGAGTCAGTTTCACGATAGAGGCGCCGGGCGCTTTGGATCCTGGAAGGATGACGCCAGAAGGGGAGTACCGGGCACCGCCGGCCCATACGCTGGGCGCAGCCCCTCTTCAGGTACTGGTCATTGCCCATGATGAGGCCAGTGACGAGCGAAGTGTGGTCGTAGTAACGGTGATCAGGGAAAGTCTTGTGGTCAATCCCGTTATTCAAGTGTGCAACCCGCAGGATCGCATTTCGTTTTTGGCGGGCTCCATCGGTGGCGGACCATTGACATGGGAAATAAAGAATCGGGTACCGGGTGAAAGTGGAGATTTGGTCCCCAATCCTGCCACCGGTGGATACGACTATATTGCCGCTGACGAGATTACGGGTGAGGCCGCCTTTGTTTTCGATGAAATCAACGTGACTGATGAAGACAGCGGCAATACATGGTCAAGTTATGTGGTGGCACAACATAAAAACACGATAATGGTTATAAAGCCCGATCTTGAATCTTCCGCCGAAGGTGAACTTCAGTTACGCGCCACGATTAACCACTTTCCCATCGAGGCAGAGTGGTTCCTCCCCTTTGACGGTCCCGGAGAAATCGATAGCGATACGGGGTTGTATCGTGAAGGCGGACCCAGTGCACAACCTTGCGTCGTCATTGGCGCAAAATGGGTTGAACCCGTGCTTGGTCTATTTGAAGGTTACACCATCGTGCCATTACCGTTAGCCGATTCAGGTGCGGTCATTCGAGCGTTGAGTTTGTAATCCATCCTTTTATTGGAAGAGGATTTATCATGGCTACGTTGAATGAAGTTCTTGCGCTTATGCAGGGTAGACTGACTACCCGAGGTTGGGATGCATTATTCATATGCGACCGCCTTCGCATTAATTATCTTCTGGAACAGCAATATGTAACGCGTTATGAAGAGTTCACTTTCTTACCCTATTTGAATGGTCGCACTGTCATTAACGCGTCTGAGAGTCAGTCTGTCGAGGTTAAATCAATCGTTCTCGGTGCGCCGAAGGTGTCTTTCGAGAGTGCGACCTTAGCGGACTCCAGCGCTACGGTGACGATGAATATCGTGGGCGGGGAAATCAAGACGTGGCAATCTCGAGTGGGCGCTTCGGACACTCTATTGTCCACGGGTTACATCACCGAACAACAGGGTTTCACCCTGACGATGAAGGTCAACTTGTTCTTGGTGGTGGCTGAAGTCGACCGGCAAGGCCGTATCACGATGGATTTGAAGGGGGCCAGTACCTTTACCTGCGATCTCTTGGGCGGGGAGCACGCAGAGCGCCTCGGTGCCTATTTTAAAGAGCAGTTTGACAAATTGTCGTCGGACCAGACGGTGTTTCAGCTGGGACGAATCGGCCTCAAGGGCTACCACGGGCTTGCCCCAAGGCGTTTCCGCCTGCGGACCCAGGCTGCACCCGGAGCGAAGGTCAGAGGTGCGGCAAATGAAGGCGATGGTGTGGTGCTCGCATTGATCGAACTGCTGGCCGGTAGTGGCCCGGGGCAAGAACTCGGTGTCGACTTTCCTTACTTGATGCCCGATGACACCAATCCTGGTGGTGATCGCAAATACACCGCCTTGTGGGTGTTATCCCGGGACATGCTGAGGTATGCCAGCAATAACGACGTGGAGTTACCGGCGCATCTATCTTTCCCCGGACTGAATTTCTACGAAGAAGTCTCGCAACACAGACCTCATGACGTGGTGTCGTTTGGTCGCATCAGCCCCGCACAGACCAGCATACGCCTGGAGCCCGCGTTCCCAGTCATCGAGGCCGGGGGGCGACAGCAATTCCAGCTACTCGATTGGGAAGGCAGGACGCTGACGGCCAAAACGTGGAAAGCCGTCAGCCTGCAAAGTCACTCCGAGGACGGGCACGGCACCATAGACAATGGCTTGTATAGGGCGGTGTCGTCGCAACGTATTGGCTACCACTCGTTGCGTGTGCTGGTGACGGCTACCTATGAAAACAACGGCAAAACCTACACCGCCTCGACTTTGCTCAGGGTGGACTACAGCAAGGTGGAAATCGCGCCGAAACTGGTGACCCACTTGCTCAAGAAGGAACCTGGCGAAGTTACACTGAACGCGACCGCGATGGGGCAGGAAGCCCGATGCAGCCTGCTTGCGCCGCTACAAGGCAGCCTGACCAGGGTTGCCGACACGCAGTGGCGGTTCGTGGCCAGCGCCGAGGCTGAGCTCAAGAGCTTCTCGATTCAGAAGGTGCTGTGCGAGACGCTCGGTGCTAACGTCAAAACAACGCAATCTACCCTGGTGCTGGACAATGCCCAGTCGTTTTTAAGCGTCGAGCCGGCTGTGGTGGAGCGTCTCAACGCCGCCAATACGGTGCAATTGAACCACGATGTTTCTCTGATGCCGCAGGTGCCGCGGCGGTGGCGAGTGGTCAGTGGTGTCGGCAGCGTGGACGAAGGGCTTTACACCGCCCCACCGCAAGGGGTGGAGCAGACAAGCGTGGTGTTGTGCGAAGTCGTACGTAACGGCGTGGTGTTTTTCCGGGGCTACAGCGTGATTGGCGAAAAACAGCAGGACCCGGATCCGACTTGGGAAGTCCCCCTGGCCCTGTTCACGATCAAAGTGGTGGGTGGGCCGGAGCTGGATACGCAAGGTAATGTGCTGGCCAATGGTTACCAGCAACTTCATGTTCAAGTCAGCACCCAGACCAATGGTGTGTGGGATCCAATAGACGAAGAGCTCAAGTACTACAAACTGAGTTTGACGGAGTTGGCAAGCATGCGCCTGCTCTACAAAAATTACAATGAGCTGCCTTTTATACCGGTGGAGGATCTGGGAGTCGATCCGGGGGCGTCACAAGAATTGCAAGTGCATAAAATCCTGAGTCCTTACTTCGACCTGGCCATTCCATCTAACCCCGGCCAAGTACCGAATGCCGACGCTCTGCGAGCAAATGATTCTCTGGTCGAGCAGGATTTCTATCTTCATTCCGTTGCGCCCGTCAATACCACCGCAACGCTGCATGCCAGATTTCAGAAAGACAGCGCCGATGGCGGTGGTGAGTGGATCGATACAGCGAAAGAGGGGGAAGAGGGCATCGGTAAACGAATCACTGTCAGGTCCGTGAAGCCTGCAGAGTTTGTATATGATCTCACTCGGGTGCGCATAGCCGGTGGCAGCGGAGGCGAACCTGGCAATGATAACGCTGACTTCGATATGATTCTTAACAGCCAGGATTGGTGGACGCTCAAGTGCAGGGGGCAGGACTTTATCATGCTCGAATGGCTACTTCCTGATCAATTAGAACCGGGTGCTCCGAATTTTATTAATGTGTCTTCCATTCGCTGGGAAAGCGAAAAGCTGGAGGAGACTATGTTTAGTTGGCTGGGCTATTACTTTGAAGATGTTACTGGAAATAATGATTTAAAAAACAAGGTGGCTTTCGATGATTTCATGCCTGATGTTGTAAAAGATCCCCAGCTTCTGGATGTTGCCAAATCCACTCGGTATGACCCCTTCACCTTTGCTGTTTTACTGTGTCGAAACGATAACATTCCGTACATTTTGCCTCGCGCCCATCCGCGTCCGCGGTTGGATCAAGATTTGAAGGTTGCCTTGCGAGACAAGAACGGCAATCTTCACAAACAGAGAATTTCATTCAAGCCCAAGGGAACCTATTATCATCGTAATTATCTGGATAATACGGCTTTATGATCTTTCCCCTTCATCCATGATTGGTCGAACCTTTGCAGGTGACTGACAATGAACATTTTTACGAAAATAGGCGCCGGCTTGCTGATTGTTGCCGTTCAGGCGATGACTGTCGTTCTGGCTCAGGGAAGTATTAAGCTATATCAAAAAGGGAGTATAGAGGATCCTGGTAAAACATGCGTTATTGCTATTCCCGCTGCATATAAGGACTATGATATGGCATATCATGGTTGCGATAATGATGTGTACAGCTTTTTTACCCTCGACAATGTGGAGTCTGCCGTGAGGATTGCCTTCGGTTCGGAAAGGAACTGCCGAGTTACGGGGCCGGGCTATACGGGGGACTGGTACTATATGGTGAAGACCTATATTGATCCCACTAATACATCCTTGATTTCACTTCCGGGTGTAGTGGCATCGGCGATACCAGGGCAACTTCTCAAGCCGGGAGTGATGTTTGTAGAGGGGAAAAACAAAAATAATGAGAATGTCGAAGGGAAGCTGTCCTGTGTTTATATATGGCCAGGTACGCCTGCAAGTTAATCATGCCTGCCTAGCGTTCACTTTTGGCGGTGAAATCTAAAAGCAAGCGGTTGGGAAGCTCAAGGTTACTCAATATTGGCGCGTGGTTTTCTGAGTTTGTTTCTTTCCAGAGGTGGCAATCATGACCGACTCCACGGCGGTACATTCCAACGCTTTCAATTTCATGAGTTACATAGCGGGCGGGGTTGATCCTCGAACCAATCAATACACTTTTTCCATCAACTTCCCCGAATTCAAACCCAACTTCTTGAACGGTCCGCTGCTGTCCCTGGCCATGGGCTTCAATCCCATGAACCGTCATGACAGCGGTTACGGCACTGGCTGGAACGTGCAGCAATCGCAATATCGGGTTCAGCGGCAAATCCTGACCTTGAACAGCGGCGAGCGTTACAAGGTTACGGCGCAACGGGAGGAAGGGCTTCTGGTCGAGCTTCTGATGAAAGAGAAAAAGCTCAACACCTTCCGTTTTTACCGTGATAAAGACGACGATCAACTCTACCGACTGGTGCATAAGTCCGGTCTGGTCGAAGAACTCAGGGTCCATGGCCGGGGAGACGATGCGGTTGCCTTGCCTGTCCGGATGATCGCGCCGGAAGGTCATGCGGTGACGCTGGGGCACTTGCCCTTCGGTGCCCATGATTTCCGGCTTGCGAGCATCAGCGATGAGCGCGGCGATTTGCTGAAGGTAGACCGTCAGGAGGGCAGCGTCATCCTGGACCTGCACCCCACTGCCGGCGCCAACGGCACGCCGTTGGCGCGCTATTCGATGACGCTGGATTCCGGCACCGAGAAGTACGTCAAAGTCATTACTTTGCCGAGCGAAGCGGGTCGGAACGTTGCCTGGCGTCTGAATTACAGGCCAGTGGGCGAATACACCTGCATCGTGTCGGTGGAAACGCCACTGGGCGGGCGGGAAGAAGTGGTCTATGACGCGCAGGGCCATGAGTTTCCCACCGGCAGTGGTCGTCAGCCCATACCCCGGGTGAAAGAACACCGGGTGTTCCCTGGCAGCGGACAGCCCATGGTAGAAACGCATTACAGTTTCACCGACGGTTCGACCTACCTGGAGACCAATAATTTCCTGGGTCGCAATCTGGTGCTGAGTTGGAACGATGACGGGTTGGATAACCTCTATCAGTTCACTGGCAGCCATTACGCCTACGGTTGCACCGAGCATCTGATGGATGGCGGGGTGGAGGTCCAGCGTATCAAACGTACCTTCAACCAGTTTCACTTGCTCACCCTGGAGACCACGACGCGCAACACGGCACAGCAGGAGGTCGAGACTGTGTATGGTCAGATCCCCGGTGGGTTCGATGGCCAACCAGACTGGTTTCAACTCCCTCACGAAGTCACCAACCGCTGGCGGTTGGGTAGCCAATTACGTAGCGAAAAGTCCAGTAGCACCTATGACAGCTACGGCAATCTGTTGGTCCAGACCCATCCCACAGGTGTTGTCGAAACCAGTTTTTACTACGATAAGGACGGAGAAGATGGCTGCCCGAAAGACCCCGATGGCTTCGTGCGCAATCTCAAAAGTCAAACCCAGACGCCCGCTCCTGGCTATGTGGCCGGTGCGCCGACCCTGCGGACCGATTATCGCTACGAGCTGTATCCATCGCTGGACGGCAGCGGACGTTCGTCGTGGCTGGCGCTCGAACGTGAAACGCTCACGCGAACGGCTCCCGGCGCCGTCATGGAATTACGTAGCACGGCCTATGAGTACTACCACGACAAGGACGACGCGCAGGCGCATGTGGTGCATGGACGCCTGAAGCACCAGTCGGTTGCCTTGAATGAAAAAGCAACGAAAACCGCCTACACGTACGGGGTGACGATGGGCACCCTGGCCGACGGGACGGTTCTGCAAACAGTGGAAACGCTGACGACAGACTTCGATCAGGTGCACAAAATCATTACATTGGAAAGCTCGCTACTCAACGGCGAGTCGCTGCTTGAGCGCGACGACAATGACGTAGAGATACGCCGCACTTACGATGTGCTGAATCGGGTCACCAGTGAAACCGTGGCACCGAACGACCCACGCTACAAGGCAACGCGCAATTATGAATATTATCTCTCCGCCAGCATTGGGCAACGGGCCGAGCAATGGTTGTTCGACGTCAAGGGCGTGAAGACCGTGACGGCATTCGATGGGCTTAACAGGGCGGTTTACGAAGAGCGCAACGATGCCGACAGCAGCCAACCGGCAATGCGCCAGACCTATGCCGCCCAGTACGATGTTTTCGGGAACCTGATCGAGCAGACCGAATACGATTGGTGGGGAGCGCAGGAGAAAGCCTTCAAGACACGGTTTCTGTTCGACGACTGGAATCAGCCCTTCTGCGAGATCGGCCCGGACGGGGTGGAGCGCTATAAGCAAGTCAACCCGATTGGCGATCGAAACTGGTCAGGCCCGATTGAACGAAGCTGGGAGCAGGATTTGACGAAGGTCCACTTCAGCGGGATCACTGAAACGCGTCTCAACCTGTTTGAAAAGCCTGTCCAGACAGAGCGTCTGGCCTTGGATGAAAGCGTAATCAGTCGGCAAAAGTATAGTTATGACGGGTTGGGACGGTCGGTGAAGGAAGAGTTGGGCCTCAGGACTCCGTTGCGCGTTACCGAGTACAGCTATGATGCTTTCGACCGTATGACGCAAACCATCTTGCCTCAAGGTGCCAGGATTGTGCGCGAATATGCCGAGCACAGCGCTGAAGATTGGCCTACACGCATCAGCGTGGATGGACAGGAACTGGGAACGCAAACGTTCGACGGGCTGGGCCGCATGACCGAGTCGGTCACCGGAGGGCGTTTGCAACGCTATGAATACGATCCGCAGCAGACCCGACCTAAGACCGTGACCCCCGCCAGTGGTCAAACGGTCGAATACCAGTACATGCCACAGTTGAGTGACGAACCTCTGCGTCGCCAACTTTCAGGTGGGGACATCTGTAACTACGAGTATGACCCGGCCAACGCGCGATTGATGAAGGCCAGCGTGGGCGGGCGGACACTGGCACGTACTTATTTCAGTTTTGGCGAGCCCAAGAGTGAAACCGTTGAAGCGGATGGGCAAACTTTCGCGATGGCCTACGAGTATAGTTTTCGCAGTCGTTTGCTCAGCTATACCGATGTGCTCGATCAAATACAGCAGTATGAATATGACCCTAAAGGTCGATTGGAGCGTACATCCTTGGGAACGACTTCGTCGGCCTTCACTTACGACGCCTTGGGGCGTGTCGCTACCATCACCACGCAGGACATCGTCGACGGCGCACCGGCGAGAACCCTTGGTATCAGCCTTGAATACGATGAGTTTCATCGTGAAACAAAGCGTACGTTCGACCTTGATGGTGTTATCCAGGTATTGGATCAGGTATACGACGAGTTTGACTGTCTCGTGCGACGCACCTTGACCGAAGGCCCCCAGACGCTGCGTGACGAAACCTATGCCTATGATCTTCGTGGACGCCTGGAGACGTATACCTGTGCGGGCAGCCAACCGCCAATTGATCCGTATGGCAACAGGCTCTCGGGACAAACCTTTATCTTCGATGCGATGGATAATCTGATCATCGTTATCACAGAGACGGTCGATGGAAAAAACAACATGGCCGAATATCATTATGAAAATCCGCAAGACCCTGCCCAACTGAGTCGAGTCACCAACTCAGGGGATGCGGGGCATCCAGACGAGCTGGTGCTTTCCTATGATGCCAACGGGAACCTGATTCAAGACGAGCAAGGCCGAGTCCTGGAATATGACGCGCTTAATCGGCTGCTCAGTGTGAGTGAGTCCGGATCGGGTAAAACGGGTAACTTCCAGTATGATCCGCTGGACCGGTTATCCAATAACGATGACGGTGGCGGTTCCCAGCAACATTTTTACAAGGGCGATCACATCGCCAACCTTGTGGACGGGGAGCGGAGCAGTACCTTCATGCGCGGCGATGACCATTTATTGGCAGAGCGTCAGGGCGACAACACGCTGTTACTGGCCGGTAATTTCACCAACAGTGTAATGAATGAAGTCAGCTCCAACTCAACCCATTCTCTTGCTTACAGTCCTTATGGCCATCGTAGCGCCGAACAACCTATCAGTACCGAACTGGGTTTCAATGGTGAACTGAGGGAGGCTCAGACCGGAGGATATATGCTGGGAAAGGGTTACCGGGTGTATAGCCCGGTGCTCATGCGATTCAATAGCCCGGACAGCTGGAGTCCATTCGGCAAGGGGGGGCTCAATGGGTATGCATACAGCCAGAGGCCGCTCGATGAGGTAGACCCTACGGGGCACTTCGTTGTTAACGCGGCGTTGGGCGCCTTGCTTTTAGGCGTTATAGCTGCCTCCACAAGTGTTGGTGCGGCTCTCACCGACGACAACACGGCTCGCATTGTGTTTATCGCCATTGCTTCGGTAACGGCGGCGGCGTCGATTGGTTTAGGCGTGGCGGCATTTAGGATGACCCCAGCGCCGAATAGAATGCCCGTTGCGCATCCACGGTCTCGCACTGGAACTGGCAATGCGTCGACTAACGATCCATTCGCTGGTGCTACTGCTCCCCGGCCTTCTGTATCCTCAGCGTCGGGAAAGGCTGGCGATTCATACGCTGCTACTGCTCCCCGGCTTTCTGTATCCTCAGCGTCGGTAGAGTCTGGCAATCCATACGCTCCTACTGCTCCCCTTCCTTCTAATCCGCCGAGTTATTCTAAATCAACGGGACTAGAAATCATGCCACCGAACCCTGGAGATGCACCACCTAATTACAATGACCCTAATTATAGGCGCGTGCTGCAGAGTGGGGACAGTGACCAGAAATGGAGAGCGAATAATATTAGAACGGCTTTATAAGCCTAACCCGTGCATCGCCATCCCTTCACTGTGCTGTTAAAGCCCAGCGTGTTCATGGCGCACGTGTTTGTCGGATTTCCTCATTCTTCTTGCATGAACGGCATCACGGGATATGCGCCTTGAAATACAAAAAGCCCTGTCACAGTGGACAGGGCTTTTTACTTGCCGCTTGAAGCTTGCAACTCGCAGCTGCCCTTAGAACACCACACCCTGGCTACGCAGGTAGTCGTCATAGGTGCCGCTGAAGTCGACTACGCCATCGGCGCTCAGCTCGATGATGCGGGTGGCCAGGGACGATACGAACTCCCGGTCATGGCTGACGAAGATCAGCGTGCCCGGGTAGTTTTCCAGCGCCAGGTTCAACGCTTCGATCGATTCCATGTCCAAGTGGTTGGTCGGTTCGTCCATCACCAGCACGTTCGGCTTTTGCAGGATCAGCTTGCCGAACAGCATGCGGCCTTGCTCACCACCGGAAATGACCTTGACCGACTTGAGGATCTCGTCGTTGGAAAACAGCATGCGGCCCAAGGTGCCACGCACCAGTTGTTCGCCGCCCTGGGTCCACTGGCCCATCCAGTCGAACAGGTTGACGTCGTCCTCGAAATCGTGGGCATGGTCCTGGGCGTAGTAGCCCAGTTCCGCGGCGTCGGTCCATTTCACGGTACCGGCATCGGGTTCCAGTTCATTGACCAGGGTGCGCAGCAAGGTGGTCTTGCCGATACCGTTCGGGCCAATGATCGCCACGCGTTCACCGGCTTCGACGGTGAAGCTGAAATCCTTGAACAGCGGCTTGCCGTCAAACCCTTTGGCCATGCGCTCGACAATGACCGCCTGACGGTGCAGTTTCTTGGTCTGTTCGAAGCGAATGAACGGGCTGACGCGGCTCGATGGCTTGACCTCGGCCAACTGGATCTTGTCGATCTGCTTGGCACGGGAGGTGGCCTGCTTGGCTTTCGAGGCGTTGGCCGAGAAACGGCTGACGAACGACTGCAGCTCGGAAATCTGGGCTTTCTTCTTGGCGTTGTCCGACAACAGTTGCTCGCGGGACTGGGTCGCCACGGTCATGTACTCGTCGTAGTTGCCCGGGAACAGGCGCAGCTCGCCGTAGTCCAGGTCCGCCATGTGGGTGCAGACACTGTTCAGGAAGTGACGGTCGTGGGAGATGATGATCATCAGGCTCGAACGCTGGGTCAGCACGTTTTCCAGCCAGCGGATGGTGTTGATGTCCAGGTGGTTGGTCGGTTCGTCGAGCAGCAGCACTTCCGGGTCGGAGAACAGCGCCTGGGCCAGCAACACACGCAGCTTCCAGCCTGGCGACACTTCGCTCATCGGGCCGAAATGCTGTTCGATGCCAATCCCCAGGCCCAACAGCAGTTCACCGGCACGGGATTCGGCGGTGTAGCCGTCCATCTCGGCAAATTCGGTTTCCAGTTCGGCCACGGCCATGCCGTCTTCTTCGGTCATTTCCGGCAGCGAATAAATGCGATCGCGTTCGGCCTTGACCTTCCACAGCTCTTCGTGACCCATGATCACGGTGTCGATCACGGTGAATTCTTCGTAGGCGAACTGGTCCTGGCGCAGTTTACCCAGGCGCACATTCGGCTCGAGCATGACCTGGCCGCCGGACGGCTCGAGGTCGCCGCCGAGGATTTTCATGAAGGTCGACTTGCCGCAACCGTTGGCGCCAATCAGACCGTAGCGGTTACCCGCGCCGAATTTGACAGAGACGTTTTCGAACAGTGGCTTGGCGCCGAACTGCATCGTGATGTTAGCTGTAGAGATCAAAGGTTTATCCTGCGGAACATTCAGAGTAGCTAAGGGTGCGGCAGTACCTGTTCAGTACCTGTTTGCGCACGTCCCGACCGCGCAAAGGCGTCGCGGTCGCAAGCGCAAGGGTCCATCCGGCATAAGAGGACAGCAGCAATACGGAGCGCCTGGCCCGGTAGACGTGCGTCGAAGCCGCGTTTGCGGTATCGACCAAAGGGGACGCGTAATAGTTGGCGGCGATTGTACTGGTCTGGCCGCATAAACGATAGGGTATTGCCCGGGCAAGACAGTTTTTCACAATTGAAGGATAACTTTTGGTTACAAACTGTGGCTAGAATGCCATTTCACCCTGTGCCACTGCCTTGCCGTTTGGCTGGCCCCGGGGAAACGATCTGTTCACTCCAGCATTGTGACGGTTTTTCGTGAAGCTCATCATTGTCGCACTCTACATCTTCTCCATTGGCTACGTTCACCTGCGCGGTCGGGTGCGGCATAAGTTCGGACGCCAACTGAGCGATCATTCGTCGTTTCTCGCGCCGATCAATTGCCTGCTTTACTTGTGCTCGAAACTGCCCAACAGGCCGTTCCTGAGTCCGGCGCAGTTCCCGGACCTGAGCCCGTTGCAGGCCCATTGGCAAGAGATCCGGGCCGAAGGCCTGGGCCTGCTGCACGCGGGGGAGATCAAGCGTTCCGATCAATACGACGATGTGGGCTTCAACTCGTTCTTCAAGACCGGTTGGAAGCGTTTCTACCTGAAGTGGTACGGCGACAGCCATCCTTCGGCCATGAAGCTATGCCCCCGTACTACCGAGCTGGTACAGAGCATCGGTTCGATCAAGGCGGCAATGTTCGCCGAGTTGCCACCGGGTTCGAAGCTGGTCCGGCACCGCGACCCCTATGCCGGCTCCTATCGGTATCACCTGGGCCTGGAAACGCCCAACGATGCTGGCTGCTACATCAATGTCGATGGCGAGCCCTATCATTGGCGCGATGGCGAGGCGGTGATCTTCGACGAAACGTTCATTCATTACGCCCAGAACACCACCGACCATAATCGCATCATCTTGTTCTGCGACGTGGAGCGGCCCATGAAGTTTCGCTGGGCTAGCGCGTTCAACCGCTGGTTCAGCCGCACCGTGATGGCAGCAGCCGGTGCGCCCAACGACGCGGGCGACAGGACGGGCGCCTTGAACCGGGCGTTTTCCAGGCTCTACAAGATACGGTTACAGGGCAAGGCTCTGAAAAAACGTAACCGCACGCTGTATTACCTGCAGAAGTGGGCGTTCTTTGGCGGCCTGCTGGTGATCTTTATCTGGATTTGAACGCTGGATTTACCTTCATGCCTCGGGCTTTTGCGCATCCAGCTGTTCCCACATCCTGGCGGTGATCCGCTGACGGTGGTGGTAGCCTTCCCAAGGATCGGCGCCCAAGCCCTTGGCCCGTTCCAGAGCGGTATAGATGTCCCATTGCTGTGCGTTGCGCAGGGTCGGCAGTTCGGCCCGGGCGATTGGCACCGAGACCGGCAGGCCTGGCCTGGCGCGCACTGAGTAGGCGGCCACCGTGCTGGCGCCGCGGGCGTTGCGCAGGTAGTCGACGAATATTTTTCCGACGCGGTTCTTCGGTCCCATGGTGGCCGTGATGCGCTCTGGCATTTGCCGGGTCAGGAACTGCGAGATGGCCTTGGCGAATGCCTTGGTGGTGTCCCAGCCTTCACTTCTCGCCAAGGGCACGATCACGTGCATGCCTTTGCCACCGCTGGTCTTGAGAAAAGCTTGCAAACCCAACTCGTCGAGCACCGCCAAGGTCATGTGGGTCGCCTCGATCATGGCGCTCCAGGGCAGCGAAGGGTCTGGATCCAGGTCCAGGACAAACAGGTCGGGTGTCTCGATCCGATCGTGGGTCGCGGTCCAGGTGTGCAGTTCCACCGTGCCCATCTGCGCCGCGCTGACCAGGGCGTGGATGTCATCGATTTCCATCAGCGCTGCATGGCCCGGGTCCAGTCGCGGATCCAGCTGTTTGATATGGGGAATGTCCAGGCGATCGGCGTGTTTTTGGAAGAACTGCTCTTCGCCGATACCGTCCGGTGCCCGCAGCAGCGCGACCGGCCGCTGCTTGAGGTGCGGCAGGATCCACGGGGCGATGTCCAGGTAATACTGCGCCAGCTCGGCCTTTTGCACACCGCTGACACTGTCGATGACCCGATCGGGGTGGGTGATCGTCACACCGTCGACTTTGGCCGCGCGGGCGTTGCTGCGACGCTGGGTTTTTGCTGTCGTGGATTTTATCGGCAGCGGCTGCTCACGAACAACCTTGTTGGCCGGTGTCTCGGTCGAAAAACCCAGGAAAATGGCCTGCCGCACTTGGTTGTCGCCAGTCCATTCAATGAACTCTACCTCGCAGGTCAAGCCAGGCTCGACCCATTGCACGCCGCGTCCCTGCACACCGTTGAGTGGCAACGCCAGTGGCGAAGTCTCGCGTTGCTGCGCGCACAGTTGCGTATGCAATTGTTTGATTTGCGTCTGGCTGAATCCCGTGCCGACCCGACCGGCGTACACCAGCCCCGACGGCCCGTTGACCGCCAGCAACAGCGCGCCGAAACCGCTGCGCCTGCCTTGGGGGCGGGTGAACCCGACGATGACGAAGGCTTGGCGCAACCGGCACTTGAGTTTTACCCAATCGGCGCTTCGCCGGGACCTATATGGGCTGCCCAGGCGCTTGCCGACCACGCTGTTCAATGAAAGCGCGATAGCGCTTTCGAACATGTCGTGCGGGCTGGCCGAAAACGACTCGGAAAAGCGCAGGCGCTTGCTGGCGTTGTTGCCAAGGGCTTTTTTCAGGGCCGCACGGCGTTCCTCCACCGGAGCCTGGCGCAGGTCGACGCCATTGAGGAACGGCGCATCGAACAGGAAATACAGCATGTCGACGGTGCGGCTGATGTCGAAGGCCTGGCGCAGGGCCGCGAAATCGGAGCGGCCGGTCTCATCGAGCAGAACCAGTTCGCCGTCGAGCCAACTGTCCCCCAGGTTCAACCCGGCCAGGGCGTCGGCATGCAGCTTCAGCCGCTCGGTCCAGTCCTGGTGATTGCGATTGAACAAGCGGACTTCACCCTGTTCGATGCGGGCCAGCAGTCGATAACCGTGGAATTGGACTTCATAGCGCCATTCGCCGGTGGGCGGTTCTTCCACGGGCGTGGCCAATTGCGGCGACAGGCGCTCGGGCAGGCGGTTTTGAGGCGCCTTTCGGGCTGTCTTAGCGTCCGGCTTGGCGTTGGACAAACGAGCAGATTCACTCTCGGCGTTGGCCATGACAGATTCCCTTGTATTGCGCACGCCAGGGTTTACCCCCGGGAGGCCTTGGTGGCTTTTTTGGCAGGAGCGGATTTGCGGGCTTTCGCAGGTTTTGCAGGGGGCTTCCCGGCGGATTTGTCGGTGGCCTTGCCCTTGCTGCCCAGGCTGCGCTTGAGCAACTCGGTAAGGTCGATAACATCGGCGGTCTTGCGTTGTTCTTCGCCCGGGTCGGTTTCCACCGCTTCGAGGCGGCCTTCGTTGGCCTTTTTCTCCACCAGTTCCATGATTTTGTCTTCGAAACTGTCCCGGTATTCTTGCGGTTCCCAGTCGGCGCTCATGTCTTCCACGAGACGTTTGGCCATTTCCAGCTCGCCCTTGGCCAGGGTTGGGTTCGTCACTTCGTCGCCCAACTCGAGGACATCAAGGTCGCGTACCTCCGCAGGCCAGCGCAGCATCACCAGTACCAGCGCCGATTCAAGGGGCATGAGCGCCGCCAGGTGCTGGCGGGTATGCAGCACGACATGGGCCAGGGCGACCTTGTGGGTCTTGACCAGGGTTTCGCGCAGCAGGGCATAGACTTTGCCACCGCGTTTGTCGGGGGCGAGAAAGTAGGGTGTGTCGATGTTTTGCAACGGGATCTTCTCGCTGTCGACAAAGGCAAAG
The DNA here is from genome assembly GCF_900114515.1 of Pseudomonas sp. NFACC46-3. NCBI lineage: Bacteria > Pseudomonadati > Pseudomonadota > Gammaproteobacteria > Pseudomonadales > Pseudomonadaceae > Pseudomonas > Pseudomonas sp. NFACC46-3. The sequence goes on along the minus strand of NZ_FOTH01000005.1, from coordinate 22,646 downwards.
ATATCGATGGTCTGGGTGGACTTGGGGTGGGCGGAACGGATTTCCTCCTCGCTGAGCAGCACGTACTGGCCTTTCTGGTACTGGACGCCTTTGACGATGTCATCCTTGGTCACTTCCTTGCCCGTGGTCTTGTTGACCCGCTTGTAGCCCACCGGATCCATGCTGCGTTTGTCCAACCAGTCAAAATCCACCCCCTGGGACGAGGTGGCCGACACCAGCGCGACAGGAATGTGGACCAGTCCGAAGCTGATTGCGCCTTTCCAGATTGCCCGTGCCATGGTGGTGTTGTCCTTGCCGGTGGATGTCTTTCTGGTGACCTTCGCGCCTTGGGAAAAGTTTCCATTGTAGGGCGAGCGAGCTTGCTCCCACCTGTCCTCGGAGACGCTTCGTTACATCTTCACCGGGATATTTCGCTTAACAAGGGCGAACCTGCGGCGTAGCGTGCTTTCGATATGCCTGAACCCCAGAGGTGTCCCAATGAACAGGCTGATGCTCGTCATCATGACGCTATTACTGACTGCCGCTGCTCAGGCCGCCACGCCCAGCGCAGGCGCAACGGTCCTGGCCCAAAACCTGCCGGGCAACAACAATCCCTATAACAGCCCGACCCGACGGGCCAATCCCAACAGCATGCAGGGCACCCGGCCCAACGTGCCGACGATACATAACAACCCGACAGTGCCGGTACCACGGCCACCGACCCTGGAAAACGGCGGCATCGGCAACGGCTACCCGCGTTCCGGCCCGCCGTCGGGTTCGCCGCGACCGACCATCGAGTCTCCTGCGCCACCGCGCAACAGCCAGAATGGCAACCGCTAGGCGCTGGCGCCCGTTGTTCTCTTTCAACACCGCAGAAGGAAATGTGCATGTTGCGTAAAACACTCCTGGCCGCATTCTGCGCCAGCGCTGTCCTGGCCCTTGCCACCCCGGCCAATGCCGCGCCAACCCAGTCATTCAAGAGCGAGGAGGGCACGCTGGAAGTGACCACCGTGGTCAAGGGGCTGGAGCACCCTTGGTCTGTCGCATTCTTGCCTGGCCAGCAGGGCATGCTGGTGACGGAGCGACCGGGTAACCTGCGGGTGGTCAGCGCCGATGGCCAATTGTCCGCCCCCTTGAGTGGCGTGCCTGAAGTGTGGGCCAAGGGCCAGGGCGGTCTGCTGGACGTGGTGCTGTCGCCCGATTTCAAGCAGGATCGTACCGTCTACCTGTCTTATGCCGAGGCGGGCGCAGATGGCAAGGCCGGCACCGCCGTGGGGCGCGGGCAACTGTCCGAAGATCTCAAGAGCCTGAAGAATTTCGACGTGATCTTCCGTCAGCAGCCCAAGTTGTCCACGGGCAACCACTTTGGCTCGCGCCTGGTCTTCGACCGCGACGGTTATCTGTTCATTACCTTGGGGGAAAACAACGAGCGGCCCACCGCCCAGGATCTGGACAAGCTGCAAGGCAAGATCGTGCGCATCTACCCCGACGGTAAGGTGCCCGACGACAACCCCTTCGTCGGCCAGAAAAACGTCCGTCCCGAGATATGGTCCTACGGCATGCGCAACCCCCAGGGGGCGGCCCTGAACCCTTGGAATGGCACGTTGTGGGAGAACGAACACGGGCCCAAGGGCGGTGATGAGATGAACATCATCGAGCGCGGCAAGAACTACGGCTGGCCATTGGCGACCCATGGCATCAACTACTCCGGCGCTCCGATCCCCGAAGCCCAGGGCAAGACCGTCGAGGGTGGCCTTGACCCTCACCACGTCTGGCAGGTCTCACCGGGGCTCAGTGGCATGGCGTTCTACGACCATGGGCGCTTCAAGGCCTGGCAACACAATGTGTTCATCGGCGCCTTGGTGCCAGGGGAACTGATCCGCCTGCAATTGCAAGACGACAAGATCGTCCATGAAGAGCGCCTGTTGGGTGAGCTCAAGGCGCGAATCCGTGATGTTCGCCAGGGCCCGGATGGGTATCTCTATGTGTTGACGGATGAGGACGACGGGGCGTTGTACAAAGTCGGCCTCAAATAGTTGGAGAAAACCGTGGGAACGAGCTCGCTCGCGATTGCTATGGGTCAGCTGGCATTGATGCCGACTGATACTCCGCAATCGCGAGCAAGCTCGCTCCCGCAGGGAATGTTGTTCACTTGAGGTCAATGCAGCGAATATCGGCTGGCACTTGATATTGCCCATTGACTTGCCGCCAACGCACCGCTAATTTCCAGGCATGAACTCACTCGTACTGCGCAGCCAGCCAAGCATTATTACCGCCATTCCTTATTTGGCGGGTTAGCTGTCGGCTGCACCCAACCCGCCCTGGAGGCGGGTTTTTTCTTTCTGTCTCCTGGGCTCCGCCTGAACCAGGAGATCGCCATGACCGTTACCCGCACCGAGCAAACCCTGCTCGAGCACTATGTTAAGAAGATTCTCGCCGCGCCGGTCTATGAGCTGGCGGTGCGCACGCCGCTGCAAGCGGCTCCCGCATTGTCCGAGGCCTTGGGTAACCGGATCCTGCTCAAGCGCGAAGACCTGCAACCGACCTTTTCCTTCAAGATCCGCGGTGCCTACAACAAACTCGTGCAACTGACCCCGGAGCAGCGCGCCCGTGGCGTCATCACCGCGTCCGCCGGCAATCATGCCCAGGGTGTCGCGCTGGCGGCACGGGAGTTGGGTATTTCGGCCAGCATCGTCATGCCTGTGACCACTCCACAATTGAAGGTGCTGGGCGTGCGCAACCGAGGCGCCGAAGCGATTCTGCACGGGGAAAGCTTTCCGTTTGCCCTGGCGCACGCGCTGGACCTGGCCGAGCAGAGCGGACGGGAGTTCGTCTCGCCTTTCGATGACCCGGACGTGATCGCCGGGCAGGGCACCGTCGCCATGGAAATCCTGCGCCAGCACCCCGGCCAGCTGGATGCGATTTTTGTCCCGGTCGGTGGCGGTGGGCTGATTGCCGGGATCGCAGCCTACGTCAAGTACCTGCGCCCGGAAGTACGCATCATCGGCGTCGAGTCGCAGCACTCGGCCTGTCTCCAGGCGGCGCTGGCAGCCGGTGAGCGAGTGACCTTGCCTGAGGTGGGAACCTTCGCCGATGGCGTGGCCGTGGCGCAGATCGGCGCCCATGGCCTCGATATCTGCCGTTTCTGTGTCGATGAGGTGATGACCGTGAGCAACGATCAACTGTGCGCCGCGATCAAGGATATCTATGACGATACCCGCTCCATCACTGAGCCGTCGGGCGCACTGGCGGTGGCAGGCATCAAGCAGTACGTGGCCGACACGGGGGCGCGAGGCCAGACGCTGGTGGCGATCGATTCCGGTGCCAATATCAATTTCGACAGCTTGCGCCACGTGGCCGAGCGGGCGGCAGTGGGCGCGTTTTGAGTTTTTTACGCTACGTCACACTTTTTTTGAAGCAGGCGACGGATGCCCACTTGCGTCTTCGTATTAGGGGCTACTCTAAGTTGCGAACAGGATAAAAGCGATTGCAGTTTGCATGGAAAAAGTAGCGTTTCCTTGCATTTTGCACGAGTTCTCCGGCGCGGGACGAAGCTAAGCGCTTGATTCAGATCAATCCGCAAGGTCTTCGATACAGGCATGCTTCTTGCGGGATGATTCAAGAGTTCGCCTGGCGAACTCGTTGACTGAAAACGCTAAAAAGAACGAACGAACGGCACGGTATTCGTAGTCCCAGTCCGCAGGGAAGAAAACGGACGAAAATACCGCCGGCGTGAACATAAGTTGGCCGCCTCAACAGGAGAGAGTCGCCATGTTTCTATCTGCCCTCGAAATGCGAAACATCATTGAAAGCAGCTTGCTGCCCAAGCGCTCGCAATGCACCTTGTCACCTGAGCTCAAGATGACGGTCAAGATTTACGACGATCATGCAACCGATCGCGTGGCATTGCTCAAAACCGACATCGATGCCAATAAACTCACCGGTTGTCGGGCCATCAACGACTTGATCGCGGAACTGCGTACCGAGCTCGACCACAACCCTGCCGCTGGCAATCACTTTCATCAGCAACACCAGCGGATGACTGGCCGCTGATAACGGCCTTGTCCTTGTAAGCCTGACGCTCGGGTCCGGTCATGTCCGAACCCGGCGTCCAGTTTTTTTCAGCTGTTTTTTTAGCTGCGATGCGCCATTCAGTTCAATTGGTGCCTGTAGGGCAGGTCTGGCCCGGTTTTGCCGCAAGTCAGGGCGGCGGCGCGAATGGCGAATTCAAGCATTGCGCTGATCTGTTCCCGGGTCAGGGTATGCAAGCCCTCGATCGAATCCAATTGTTGTTCAGTCAACCACGCAATCAGCGCGGCCTGAAAGGTATCGCCTGCACCCACGGTGTCGGCGATCTTCACCGGACAGGACGGCAGCGACCATGAGCCGTGTTGGCGACTGAAGACCGTAGCGCCCTGGCCGCCACGGGTCAGGAAGACCAATTGGCAGCGGTTCCCCAGCCAACCTTCGATGATCGCCTCGGGCTTCTTGCCGGGGTAGAGCAGGTCCAGGTCTTCGTCACTGACCTTGATCAGGTCGGCATATTGCACCAGCGTCGCAATCCGTGAGCGCCACAGCTCGATATCCGGCTGCGGGTTGAGTCGCACATTCGGGTCGAGGCTGATCAGGCGGCGGCCGCTTTCGCGTTGCATCAGGGCCAGGAGCGTATCGGCGATGGGCTGGACCACCAGCGAGAACGAGCCGAAATGCAAGCCGCGCACCTCGGGGCCCAGGTCCGGTAGATGCGCCAGGCTCAGTTGTCGGTCCGCACAGCCTTCGCCGCGAAAACTGTAGTGGGGCGAACCATTGGCGCCTACGGCAACCATTGCCAGGGTGGTCGGTGCGTCGAAGTCCACCAGGTATTGGGCGCTGACACCTTCATTGAGCAGCACCTGGTGCAAGCGTCGACCCAGGTAGTCGGTGGACAGCCCGGTAAACAGCGCCGATTCAATACCCAGGCGACGCAGCCCCACGGCCACGTTAAACGGTGAACCACCGGCAATGGCCTTGTAGCTCACGTGCGAGGCCGGACCATCCGCCTCGGTCTCACTGAAAAAATCAAACAGCGCTTCACCACACACCAAATACATAGTTTCCCGCTCTCAAAGGGTTGCGACGTGTTGTCGATAACGTTCATAGGCCTGTTGCGACGCCGCGACATGCGCGGCGATTGGCCGGGTTTCGCTGCTCGGGTCGAGCTTGACGCAGCGCTCGCACAGCTCGGCCAAGCCCGTCTGTGAACCGGAGTGGCACCATGCCGCTTGGATCGCCGCCCCCAATGCAGCGGCTTCGCTCTGTTCGGTGCAAATGACCGTGGTGTCCATGGTGTCGGCGACGATCTGCCGCCACTGCGCGCTCTTCGAACCTCCGCCGATCAGGCGAATGCTCTGGGCCTGGAGTCCGTTGGCTCGCAGCAGGTCCAAGCCATAGCGCAAACCGAAGGTCGTGCCTTCGACCACGGCGCGACACAGGTTGGCCCGGGTCAGGTTGGTGGAGGTCAGGCCCAGCAGGCTGCCGGTGGCATGGGGCAGGGCAGGCACCCGCTCGCCGTTGAGGAACGGCAGCATGCAGACCCCCTCGGCGCCAATCGGGGCCTTGGCCACCAGGGCGTTGAAGGCGTCGATGTCCAGGTCCAGCAGTTCGCGTATCGCGCCAGTGGCGTTGGTCAGGTTCATGGTGCAGATCAGCGGCAGCCAGCCACCGCTGGAGGAACAGAACGTCGCCACGGACGGCTGTGGACTGACCGCAGGTTCGGCGGCATAGGCGTACACCGTGCCGGAGGATCCGAGGCTCATGGTGATCACACCGGGCTGGATGTTCCCGGTGCCGATGGCGCCCATCATGTTGTCGCCGCCGCCACTGGCCACCACCGCGTCGGGGTTGATGCCCAGGTGCGCGGCAATGGCCGGCAGGATGCGTCCGACGGGCTGATGGGCCTCGATCAGTTCCGGCAGCGCCGCTTGCAAGCGTGCGCTGGGGTCGATGTGTTGTAACAGTTGCACGTCCCATTGGCGGGTGCGTACGTTGAAATAGCCGGTCCCCGAAGCATCGCCGTATTCGCTGCAATGGCGGCCGGTGAGCCAGTAGTTGAGGAAGTCGTGGGGCAGCAGGACGCTGGCGATGCGTTCGAATACCTGGGGATGCTGCTCCCGCGTCCAGAGCAGTTTGGAAACCGTGTAGCCCGGCGCGATCACCACGCCGAGGCGTTCGAGGCTGCCGTCTTCACCGCTCAGGTGGGCCAGGAGCCGATCATTTTCCGGCGTTGTCTCGGTGTCGCACCACAGCTTGGCCGGGCGCAAGACCTGGCCCTGCTCGTCAAGCAGCACCAGGCCGTGTTGCTGGCCGGAGACGCCGATGCCGAGGATCGCCTGGCCATCGACGCCGGCGGCGGCCAAGGCCTGATGAGTTGCCTGGGTGAATGCATCGAGCCATTGCTGGGTGTCTTGTTCACGACGACCGTTGGCCCCGCTGATCATGCTGTGGGCAGCGGCGCCCTGGCCGAGTACCTGGCCGCTGATCGCATCCAGGATCAGCGCCTTGGTGCCTTGGGTGCCGCAGTCGATGCCCAGGAACAGTTGTTGGTTTGCCATGGAAATCCTTGGTCGTCAGATCAATACCCGCAGGAAATAGCCGCTCGGTCAGCCAACACCTACCTGTGGCGAGGGAGCTTGCTCCCGCTGGGCTGCGAAGCAGCCCCAAAACCTGCCACTCGGTCTGTCAGGTTCTCCGTGTCGGCTGTCTTGGGGGCCGCTGCGCAGCCCAGCGGGAGCAAGCTCCCTCGCCACAAAAGCGGACCGTTAGTCCGCGTCAGCCAGCACGCGCTCAAGCGTTCGCGTGACGCCATGCTCGCGCAAGCTGTTGCAGCACCATTCGAATGCTGCCACGAACTCCGGCGAGCGGGGAATGGCGGTGCCAAAGATTTCTTCCACCTCCAGCATCCGCTGGGTCACCAGCGCATCGTCGGCCACCAATGCCTGGCAAAACGCTGCCCGTGGGTCCGGGATTGAATACGTCACGCCGTTCTCGTCCACGCCCTTCAGGTACACGGCCCAGGCGGCCACCACCAGCGCCGCGCGGCGGGTTTCGCCACCGTCGGCGATCAAGCGGTTGATGGTCGGCACAGTGAATTTTGGAAACTTCGACGAGCCGTCCGAACAGACCCGTTCCAACTGGTCGGCAATCGCCTGATTGGAAAAGCGCTCCACCAGGGTGTTCTTGTAGTCGGTCAGGTCGATGCCTGGCACTGGCGCCAGTTGCGGCGTCACGTCCAGGTCCATGTAGGCGCGCATGTAACGCACGAACAGCGGGTCGTTCATGGTCTCGTGGACGAAGCGATAACCCTTGAGAAAGCCCAGGTAGGTCAACGCCAGGTGGCTGCCGTTGAGCAGCTTGATCTTCATCTCTTCATAGGGTGTGACGTCATCGGTGAACTGCACGCCGACCTTTTCCCAGGCCGGGCGACCGTTGACGAACTTGTCTTCCAGGACCCATTGCACGAACGGTTCGCAGACCACCGGCCAAGCGTCGTCGATGCCATGTTCGTCATGCAGTTGCAGGCGATGGGCCACGCTGGTCATGGGCGTGATGCGATCGACCATGGCATTGGGGAAACTGACATTGCGGTCGATCCACTGCCCCAGCTCCGCGTCGCGCAGCGCGGCGAAGGCCAGCAACGCCTTGCGGGTCACGGCGCCGTTGTGGGGCAGGTTATCGCAAGACATCAACGTGAACGCCGGGATGCCCGCCGTGCGACGCTTGGCCAGGGCGGCGCAGAGAAAACCGAAGACGGTTTTCGGAGCGTCAGGATGGGCCAGGTCGTGCTGGATCTGCGGCAAGTGGGCCATGAACTCGCCGTTGCTGTCGTCGATGCAATAACCGCCTTCGGTGATGGTCAGCGAGACGATGCGGATCTGCGGATCGGCCAGTTTGTCGATCAGCGCCTGGGCGCCATCTTCAGCCAGCAACATGTCATTGATCGCGCCAATCACCCGGACTTCGGTGTCATCGGTGTCGCCCAGTTCGTACAGGGTGAACAGGTAGTCCTGGCTGGCCAGGTCATCCCGGGCACGGCGATCCTCGGCCCGCAGGCCCACGCCGCAGATGGCCCAGTCCAGGTCGGTGCCGGTATTCATCAGCGCATCGGTGTAGTAGGCCTGGTGCGCCCGGTGGAAACCGCCGACACCGATGTGGGCGATGCCCTGGCGGACATCGCCCACAGGGTAGGCGGGCAGGGCGACGCCAGGGTTGAGGTTGTGCAGGTTTTGTCGGTTGAGTTTCATCGCAGGTCTCGGTAATCAGGCGGCGGCGCGCAGCGCACGGGTCACCGCAACGCCCTCGGCGTCGAATAAGTGGCAGTGTTCAGCGTCCAGGTGCAGGCTCAGTTGCTCGCCGAAACGGCTCGCCAGGTCGCCGCGAACGCGCATGGTCAAGGCTTCGCCGGAGGCCGTGACGACGTGACAGAAGGTGTCGCTGCCCAGCCGCTCGCTGACGTCGGCGGTAACTTGCAACGTGCAGTCGCCCGGTTGCGCCAGGTTCAGGTGTTCCGGGCGAATTCCCAGGGTCACCGCGCCGCCGACGCTCAGGTTGGCACCGCTCAACGGCAGGCTGATACGCGTACCGGCGTCCAGCAGCACTTCACAGCCCTGGCTGTCGAGGCCGGTGACCTTGCCTTTGAGGAAGCCCATTTTCGGCGTGCCGAGGAACCCGGCGACAAACAGGTTGGCCGGCTGGTGATACAGCTCCAGCGGCGAGCCGACCTGTTCGATACGCCCGCCATTGAGCACCACCACCTTGTCGGCCAGGGTCATGGCTTCGACCTGGTCGTGGGTCACGTAGATCATGGTCGCCTGCAACTCTTTGTGCAGGCGTGCCAGTTCCAGGCGCATCTGCACCCGCAGGGCGGCGTCGAGGTTGGACAGCGGTTCGTCGAACAGGAAGATTTTCGGGTTACGCACGATGGCCCGGCCAATCGCTACACGCTGGCGCTGGCCGCCGGACAGTTGCTTGGGCTTGCGCTCGAGCATCGGCCCCAGTTCGAGGATGCGCGCCGCTTCGTTGACCTTCTTCTCGACCTCGGCCTTGGGCACGCCGGCCAGGTCCAGGGCGAAGGACATGTTCTTGCGCACGCTCATGTGCGGGTACAAGGCGTAGGTCTGGAACACCATCGCCAGGTCGCGCTTGGCCGGGCTGACTTCGGTGATGTCCCGGCCATCCAGTTCGATGGTGCCGTCGCTGACCTCTTCAAGGCCGGCGATCAGCCGAAGCAGCGTGGATTTGCCACAGCCCGACGGGCCGACGAAGACCACGAACTCGCGGTCGTTCACCTCAAGGTCGATGCCCTTGATGATGGAGAAACCTTCGAAACCCTTTTGCAGATTCTTGATTTTCAGGTTGGCCATGATGATGGGCCTCCACTTCTGATTATTGTGTAGGGCGCGTTATTTCACCGCGCCGAAGGACAAACCGCGCACCAGCTGTTTCTGGCTGATCCAGCCGAAAATCAGGATCGGCGCGCAGGCCAGGGTCGAGACGGCCGACAACTTGGCCCAGAACAGACCTTCGGGGCTTGAGTAAGAGGCGATCAACGCCGTCAGTGGCGCGGCTTTGGACGAGGTGAGGTTCAGCGACCAGAAGGCCTCGTTCCAGCACAGGATCAGCGACAGCAGCACGGTGGAGGCCAGGCCGCCCTTGGCGATTGGCAGCAGGACGCGAACCATCTCCTGCCACAGCGTCGCGCCATCCAGGCGCGCGGCTTCGAGGATGTCGCGGGGAATGTCCTTGAAGTAGGTGTAAATCATCCAGACCACGATGGGCAGGTTGATCAACGTGTAGATAACGATCAACGCGAGACGCGTGTCCAGCAGGCCAAATTGCTTGGCCAGCAGGTAAATCGGCATCAGCACGCCCACTGGCGGCAGCATCTTGGTGGAGAGCATCCACAGCAACGTGCCTTTGGTGCGCTGGGTTTCATAGAACGCCATGGAGTAGGCCGCCGGCACTGCAATCAGCAGGCACAGGGCGGTGGCGCTGAAGGAAATCACCACCGAGTTCCAGGCGAAGCTGAAGTAGTTGCTGCGCTCATTGATGTGCAGGTAGTTCTCCAGCGTCGGCGTGAAGATGAACTGCGGCGGCGTGGCGAACGCGTCGATTTCGGTCTTGAAGCTGGTCAGCACCATCCAGAAGATCGGGAAAAAGATCAGGATCGCGATGGCCCAGGCCAGCGTGCCCAGCAGCAGGCTTTGCAGGCGACGGGATTGTTGAAGAGTCATGGCGACGGCCTCAGTGCTTGTCGGTGAGGTTTTTGCCGATCATCCGGACCAGGATGATGGCGGCGATGTTGGCAATGACCACGGCAATCAGGCCACCGGCCGAAGCCATGCCGACGTCGAACTGCACCAGCGCCTGGTTGTAGATCAGGTAGGCCAGGTTGGTGGAGGCGTAGCCGGGGCCACCGTTGGTGGTGGTAAAGATCTCGGCGAACACCGACAGCAGGAAGATCGTCTCGATCATCAGTACCACGGCAATCGGGCGAGCCAGGTGCGGCAGGGTCAGGTGCCAGAAAATCGCGATCGGGCCGGCACCGTCCAGGCGCGCGGCTTCTTTCTGTTCCTGGTCCAGCGACTGCATGGCGGTCATCAGGATCAGGATCGCGAAGGGCAGCCATTGCCAGCTCACGATGATGATGATCGACAGCAGCGGGTAATGGGCTAGCCAGTCCACTGGCTGGGCGCCGAACAGTTTCCACACCGAGGCGAGGATGCCCGAGACCGGGTGGAAGATCAGGTTCTTCCAGATCAGCGCGCCGACGGTGGGCATGATGAAGAACGGCGAGATCAGCAGCACACGGACGATGCCGCGACCAAAAAACTCACTGGCCTCCAGCAGCGCGCTGATCAACACCCCCAGCACGATACTGATCAGCAGCACGCTGCCCACCAGCAACAAGGTGTTGGTGGCACCGGGCATGAAACCCGAGTCGGTCAGGAAGTAGGTGAAGTTCTCCAGCCCGACGAATTCGTTTTCGCCGGGGTAGAGCAGGTTGTAGCGGATCATCGAGAAGTAGACGGTCATGCCCAGCGGCACGATCATCCACAGCAGCAACAAGGCCACCGAAGGGCTGACCAGGAACCAACCGGGGTTCGCCAGGCGGATCTTGCGTGCCGGCGGCGGGGCAATCTCGATGGGGGCTTTGGCAGTTGTCGTTGAGCTATTCATGAACGTTTACTCTTCTGCGACGCATTCCCTGTGGCGAGGGAGCTTGCTCCCGCTGGACCGCGCAGCGGGCCTATTTCGACTGGCAATCCGTGGATTGCCAGGGCGGGCTTCGCCCGCAGCGGGAGCAAGCTCCCTCGCCACAATTGGAGAAATGCAGACCTTATTTTGGATACCCGGCGCGTTTCATCTCGCGTTCGGTGGTGGACTGCGCTGCGGTCAACGCCTGGTCCACGCTCTGCTGGCCGGTCAGCGCGCCCGAGAAGAACTTGCCCACTTGGGTGCCAATGGCCTGGAACTCGGGAATGGTCACCAACTGGATGCCGATGTAGGGCACAGGCTTGAGGGTTGGCGCTTTCGGGTCGGCGACTTTCAACGATTCCAGGGTCACCTTGGCAAACGGCGCGGCCTTCATGTACTCGTCGCTGTAGGTCGAGGTGCGGGTGCCTGGCGGTACGTTGGCAATGCCGTCGGTCTTGGCGACCAATTGGCTGTATTCCTTGGACGTCGCCCAAGTGGTAAAGACCGTGGCCGCGTCCTTGGCTTTGGAGCTGGTCGGGATGGCCAGCGACCAGGAGTACATCCACGAAGTGCCCTTGTCGGTTTTTTCGTGGGGGGCGAAGGTGAATCCAACGTGATCGGCCACCTTGCTCTGGGTCTTGTCGGTGACGAACGAACCGGCGACGCTGGCATCGACCCAGATCGCGCATTTGCCGCTGTTGAACAGTGCCAGGTTTTCGTTGAAGCCGTTGCTGGACGCACCCGGCGGGCCGGATTTCTTCATGTTGTCGACGTAGAAATTCAGTGCTTCCTTCCATTCGGGTCCATTGAATTGTGGCTGCCACTTCTCATCGAACCAGCGCGCGCCATAACCGTTGGCCAGGGTGGTGATCAGCGCCATGTTCTCGCCCCAACCGGCCTTGCCCCGCAGGCACAGGCCATATTGTTCCTTGGTCTTGTCGGTGAGTTTTTCCGCGAACTCACCGATCTGGCTCCAGGTCGGGTGTTCGGGCATGGTCAGCCCGGCGTTCTTGAACAGGTCCGTGCGGTAATAGGTGATCGAGCTTTCGGCATAGAACGGCAGGGCGTACAGCGAGCCTTTGACCGACAAGCCATCGCGCACGGAAGGGAAAACGTCGTCCAGGTCGTAGGAGGCCGGCAGGTCCTTCATCGGCTCCAGCCAGCCCTTGGCGCCCCAGAGTGCAGCTTCGTACATGCCAATGGTCAGCACGTCGAACTGTCCGCCTTGGGTGGCGATGTCGGTGGTCAGGCGCTGGCGCAGCACGTTTTCTTCGAGCACCACCCAGTTGAGCTTGATGTCCGGGTGCTCGGCCTCGAAGGTTTTCGAGAGCTTTTGCATGCGGATCATGTCGCTGTTGTTGACGGTGGCAATGGTGAGGGTCTGTGCGCCGAAACTGACGCTGCTGAGGGTCATGCAGGTGGAGACAAGCAGAGCTTTTACCGAAGGTTTCATCGCGCACTCCTTTTCCGCGCCCGAAGGCGGCAGAAGGACAGTTATTGTTTTTGTGTCTTCCGGATGAAGGGAAGAATGTGCGCTGATTACAGCCCTCAATGGACGGCGTGACAAATCATCCGTCGCACTTTCACTGATACTTTTTTGCACTGGAGGGATTGATGCCTGCCACTTCAGGCGGACAAAGAACCTGTGGCGAGGGAGCTTGCTCCCGCTGGGGCGCGCAGCGGCCCTCAACAATTCCCCTGACAACTCGCTGCGAAAGGCTGATATAGGGGCTGCTTCAGCCCAGCGGGAGCAAGCGCCCTCGCCACAGGGGATTGGGTGAGAAAAATGTCAGCCCTGGTTCTGCTCGGTCAACCGCTGCACCGCCAGCCGCCGGTAGTGGGATGGGGTCATGCCCTTGAGCTGCTGGAAACGCCGGTTGAAATTGGAAATGTTGTTGAAACCCGATTCAAAGCACACGTCCGTCACCGGTTTATCACCGTCGGCCAGCAACTCGCAGGATTTGCTGATGCGCAGGCGATTGACGAATTCGATGAAGCAGCGACCGGTGGCCTGTTTGAACACCCGGCTGAAATAGGTGGGTTTCATGCCCAGGTGCTCGGCCACTTCTTCCAGGGACAGTTCCCGGGCGTAATGGGCAAAGATGTAGTCCACCGCGCGGTTGGTGCGGTCGATGCTGTGTTCGTCCGCCGTTTGCGCAGAGGTCGCGCCGGACAGCAGTTGGTAGTCATCCGTGGCGGCCAGCAGCTCCATCAGGATGAAAAAATGCCCCAGGCGGCTCATGCCTTGGGAATCGGCGATGCGCTGCATCAGGGTCATGGCCTGGCGGATGGTGCGCTTGCAGCGGAACTCGATGCCGTACTGGGCACGTTCGAGCAGCGGTGCGACAGTCTTGAGTTCAGCGAACACCTGGTGGCCACTTTCGAACAACTCGTCAGTGAAGTTCACCAGCATGTCGCGCTTATGCACCACTTCGTCCTCGGCCACCTGGCTGATCCAGTTATGGGGCAGGTTGGGGCCGGTGAGGAACAGTGACTGCGGATAGAAGTTGCCGATGTAATCGCCAATGAACACTTTGCCGGAACTGGCGACGATCAAGTGCAGCTCGTATTCCTTGTGGAAATGCCAGCGCACCAGCGGGCAGGGAAAACCGTGCTGACGGTAGATGATGGACAACCCATTATGGTCGTCCATCAACTCGTAGGAGGGGTCGGTGATTCTGGCTGTACGGGTCATGGGCCTGGCGCTTTTATTGTTATCGCCATTGGATAATGCCCCCTTCGCCAGGCGGCTGCCACTCTGACGTCTAACCGTTGCGGTTTTTTTCTTCGATCCACTGGGACATGTATTGGGTGCTTTTGTGCTGGTGGTGACGCAGCATGCTGCCGGTGAAATTGTCCCGACGTCGTTGTGCCAGGTCCGCCCGGCAAGCGTTGATGCTGTCGATCAGTGCCGGGCCGTGCACCTGTTGCCGGTAGCGATTTTCCAGCAGGGCGAGGCCAGCATCCTGGGCCTGGGTCCAGCGCGCCTGATCGCGATACAACTGCACCGCCGCATTGGCGATGCCTTCGGCGCTCTGGGCAATTGCGCCGGGCCAGGGCATGTCGCCGTGCATGGCTTCGGCCCCCACGGGCGTGGTGACGTTGGGGGTGCCGCAGAGCATGGCATCGATCAGCTTGCCCTTGATGCCGGCGCCGAAACGCAGCGGCGCCAGGCAGATGCGTGCCGCCGACATCACCTGCAAGGCGTCCTCCGCCCAGTTCATGATGTGAAAGCCCTGGGCCGGGTTATGCAGCGCGGCGGCCTTGGGCGGGGTGTAGGCGCCGTACAGGTGCAGCTGCGCGCCGGGTAATTGTTGGCGGATCAGTGGCCAGATGGCGTTTTTCATCCAGAGCACGGCGTCCCAGTTCGGTGCGTGGCGAAAGTTGCCGATGCTCAGGAAATGCGCCCGGTCCTCGAACGGCGCCGACGGCTCGCCGGGCAGGTCCAGCATCAACGGGCACCAGTGCAGCAGGTTGCGGGGCAACCCGAAGTGCTCCACCAACAGTTCGATTTCAACCTCGGACACCATCAGGTTGAGGTCGCAGCGGTACAATGCGGCGATTTCCCGTTTGGCCAGGTCGGTGTCGGCCATCCGCTGGAACTCCTCGTCCAGGGCTGGGGCGAAGAGGTCGCTGAAATCCTCGCCAGCCTCATCCTGCTTCAGGCGGTCTTTCAAGCGCTGGTGCCGAGCGTGGCGCAGGCTCTGCAAGTCTGACGTCTCCAGCACCCGCAGGGCACCGGGGCAGTGCTTCTCGACCCGCCAGCCGAACTGTTCTTCCATCATGAATTGGTCGAACAGCACGATGTCCGGCGCCAGCTCACTGATGAAGGCGTCGAAGCTGCTGCTATTGAGTTCGATCGGTACTTCGCGGATACCCAGCGCGACCAGGTCGGCGCGCTGTTCACCGGGGCCCGCCGGGCTGCTGAAGGTGATGTCCCAGCCTTGCCCGAGGACGGTGTCGAGGATCTGCATGACATGCCCGCTGGCAGCCGATGAGCGCGGCTCGGGCCAGACATAGCCGATAACCAGGACCTTGGTGGCGGTGGGGTGATGCATGAGCAGGGGGTTCCTCGAAGCGGATCAGGCGCTGTCGGCGCGCGGGGCGCCGATAGTGACCAAGAATACGATCCGGCTCAAGAAAGAATGCGTTTGACCTTGTCTCGCAACTGATCGATGGAGAAAGGCTTGCCGATCACCGACATGCCTTCTGGCACATCGATGCTTTCGGCATAACCGCTGGCAAACAGCACAGGCAGTTGTGGCCGCACGGCTCGGGCCTGTTTCGCCAATTCGCGCCCGTCCATGACCGGCAGGCCGACGTCGGTCATCATCAGTGCGATGGGTTGCGCGTCGTTTTTTAAAAATGCCAGCGCCTGCTCACAACCATCCGCCTCCAGCACCTGGTATTCCAATTCCTCCAGCACGTCGACGATCAGCATCCGCACAATGTCGTCGTCTTCGACGACCAGGATGGTGGGCGGGGTGGCAGGAGGGGGGGTGGACATAGTTGACATTCTCGAAGGTTGGGGTCGGGAAGGGGCTCGAAGAAATCGGTCTCTTTCATAAGCCTCTTTTATGAGTAAGCTCCGAGGCGGCACAAGTTCCCAAGGTTGTACAAGAAAGGATCTATAGTACAAGAGCTGACAAGGATAGTCGCTTCCTTGCTACAAGGTAGATCGTCGCGGGACTTGCGCCTTTGACTCGTCAGATAATGTGGATCCAAGCGCCGTTTTTCGGGCAAACTCCACGGTTTTCAACTGTCCACCAAGGCCCTTTCCATGACTCCTTCGTCTTCGGTCGACGAGCAAAGTTTTCGCAAGCTCCTGAGCCGCAATATCAGCCTGCCGCTGGGCATGGGCGCCCTCAGCGCGGTGTTTTTCATCATCCTTATCACGTACCTGCTCTCAGTGATCCAATGGGTCGGCCACACCGACCGGGTGATCAATAACGCCAACGAGGCGTTCAAGCTGAGCGTGGACCTGGAAACTGGCATGCGTGGCTATCTCTTGAGCGGTGACGAGCATTTCCTCGACCCCTATGAAGTCGCCAAGCCCCGGATCACCGTTGCGCTGGACACTCTGCTGGAATTGACAGCCGACAACCCTGTCCAGACCGACCGCCTGCACAAGATACAAGCGCTCCAGACCGAGTGGGCCAATTACGCCCAGAGCATGATCGACCTGCAACGTACCAGTGGCGATTACCGGGGGGCGGTGAAGGCCGGGCGCGGCAAGCGCCTGACCGACGAGATTCGCCAGTCCTTCGAAGAAATTGTCGAGACCGAGCAGCAACTGCGTGCGGCGCGCAATGCGGAGGTGCGCGCCACCACGGTCTGGAGTATCGCCCTGTATCTGCTGTTCGTCGCCGCAGTCAGTGGATTGCTGGCCTACGTCGGTCGCCGGGATCTGTTGAGCTTGTCCGAGAGCTACAGCGCCAGCCTGAAAGTCCAGCAACGCAGCGCCCTGCACCTGGAGAAGCAGGCTTGGTTGCGCAATGGCCAGACGCAGCTGGCCGAGCAGGTCCTGGGACAGTTGTCCCTGGACCTGTTGGGCCGCAATATCTTGCAGTTCTGTGCGAAGTACCTGGGGGTGGCGGTCGCTGCGCTCTATGTACGGGAAGAAAATGGCCTGCTCAAGCGCGTCGCCAGCTATGGCTTGTCCCGGGAGGATGACGCGCAGCAGCAGGTGATCGTCGACGGTGAAGGTATTGCTGGCCAAGCCGTCCGACAGGGGCGTCTCATTCGGTTGGATGACGTACCGGACGATTACCTGAAAGTCAGCTCCGGATTGGGGCAAGGGCTGCCCAACAGCGTGTTGGTGGCGCCCACCAGTGACGATGACCGGATCAACGGTGTCATCGAATTGGGCTTCCTGCGGCCATTGACCGAGCGCGACATTGAGATGCTGGAGCTGATTTCCGGCAATATCGGCACCTCCATCGAGGCCGCTCGTTATCGCCAGCGCTTGCAGGAAGTGCTGGCCGAAACCCAGCAGTTGAACGAAGAACTGCAAGTGCAGCAGGAAGAGCTCAAGACTGCCAACGAGGAACTGGAAGAGCAGTCGCGCATTCTCAAGGAGTCCCAGGCCCACCTGGAAGCCCAGCAGCAGGAACTGGAGCAGACCAACGAGCAATTGGCCGAACAGCGCGACGCCATGGACCAGAAGAACAGCGAGCTGAACCTGGCCCAGATCCAGTTGCAGGAGCGCGCCGAAGAGTTGCAGCGTTCGAGCAAGTACAAATCCGAGTTCCTGGCCAACATGTCCCACGAGCTGCGCACGCCGCTCAACAGTTCGTTGATCCTGTCCAAACTGCTGTCGGAAAACCCGCAGCAGAACCTCAGCGAGGAACAGGTCAAGTTTGCCGAGTCGATCTACTCCGCCGGCAACGACCTGTTGAACCTGATCAACGATATTCTCGACATCTCCAAGGTCGAGGCTGGAAAGCTGGAAGTGCGCCCGGAGAACACCAGCGTGCAGCGTCTGGTGGAGGGCCTGCGGGACATGTTCGAGCCGTTGGCAGTCGACAAGGGCCTGGAGTTCGAGGTCCAGGTATTGCCCGATGCGCCAGCGATGCTCTACACCGACCGCCAGCGCCTGGAACAGGTGATCAAGAACCTGCTGTCCAATGCCGTGAAATTTACCGAGCAAGGCACCGTCAGCCTGTCGGTGGCCGGGCAGCCGGGCTCGGGCATCGCGTTCATCGTGCGCGACTCCGGGATCGGCATCGCCGCCGATCAGCAGCAAAGCATTTTCGAAGCGTTCCGCCAGGCCGATGGCACGACTAATCGTCGCTACGGTGGCACCGGCCTGGGGTTGTCGATTTCCCGGGACCTGGCCACGTTGTTGGGCGGCTCGATCAGCGTTTCCAGCGAGCCGGGGCAGGGCAGCGTGTTTACGCTGGTAATGCCTGAACGTTATGTCGAGCCCGGGGAGTCGCCGATAGAACCGTTGACATTCACCCCGACGGCCACCGCGCCAGCGCCGGCTGCACCAAAAACCGCACCGGCACCGCTGATCGCTGAAGTGGATACGCCGATTGCCCGATTTGCCGACGACCGCGACAAGGCGCCGTTCGATACCCGATGCATTCTGGTGATCGAGGACGAGCCCAAGTTCGCCCGCATCCTGTTCGACCTGGCCCATGAGCTCGGTTACCAGTGCCTCGTGGCCCACGGTGCCGATGAAGGCTTCGACCTGGCCTTGCAACTGGCTCCCGACGCGATCCTTTTGGACATGCGCCTGCCGGATCATTCCGGGCTGACGGTGTTGCAGCGGCTCAAGGAGCGGGCCGAAACCCGGCACATTCCGGTGCACGTGATTTCCGTCGAAGACCGCGTCGAAGCCGCCATGCACATGGGCGCCATCGGTTATGCCGTCAAGCCGACCACCCGCGAAGAACTCAAGGATGTCTTCGCCCGCCTGGAAGCCAAGCTGACCCAGAAGGTCAAGCGGGTGCTGCTGGTGGAGGACGATGACCTGCAACGCGAGAGTATTACCCGCCTGATCGGCGACGATGATATCGAGATCACCGCTGTTGGCCTGGCCCAGCAAGCCCTGGACCTGCTGCGGACCAACGTCTACGACTGCATGATCATCGACCTCAAGTTGCCGGACATGCTCGGCAATGACCTGCTCAAGCGCATGTCCAGCGAAGACATCTGTTCCTTCCCGCCGGTGATCGTCTACACCGGGCGGAACCTGACCCGCGACGAAGAGGCCGAACTGCGCAAGTATTCGCGCTCGATCATCATCAAGGGTGCCCGTTCGCCAGAGCGCTTGCTGGACGAGGTGACACTCTTTCTGCACAAAGTCGAATCCCGGTTGTCCCATGAACGGCAGCGGATGCTCAAGACCGCCCGCAGCCGCGACAAGGTGTTTGAAGGTCGCAAGGTGCTGCTGGTGGACGACGATGTGCGCAACATCTTTGCCCTGACCAGCGCCTTGGAGGCGAAGGGGGCGATTGTTGTCATTGGCCGTAACGGCCTGGAGGCGATCGATCGCCTGAACGAATTCGACGACATCGACCTGGTGCTGATGGATGTAATGATGCCGGAGATGGACGGTTTCGAAGCCACCGCGCTGATCCGCAAGGACCCGCGCTGGCGCAAGCTGCCCATTATTGCCGTGACGGCCAAGGCCATGAAGGATGATCAGGAGCGCTGCCTGGCGGCGGGTTCCAACGACTACCTGGCCAAACCGATCGATCTGGATCGTCTGTTCTCGCTGATTCGCGTGTGGTTGCCGAATATGGAAAGAATTTAGTGGAACGTGACACTGACATTGAACTTCGTTTGTTGATCGAAGCGATCTACCTCAAGTACAGCTACGATTTTCGCGACTATTCCGGTGCGTCCATCAAGCGCCGGGTCCACCATGCGCTGAGCCAGTTCGAGTGCAAGACCATTTCGGCCTTGCAGGAGCGCGTGCTGCATGACCCGGGGGCGTTCATGCAACTGCTGCAACTGCTGACGATCCCGGTCAGCGAGATGTTTCGCGACCCCACGCATTTCCTGGCCATTCGCGAGGAAATCGTGCCGCTGCTCAGGACGTATCCTTCGCTCAAGATCTGGATCGCTGGTTGCAGCACGGGGGAGGAGGTCTACTCCATGGCGATCCTGCTGCGCGAAGAAGGCCTGCTGGACCGCACGCTCATCTATGCCACCGATATCAACCCGCGCTCGTTGGAAAAAGCCAAGCAGGGGATTTTCTCCCTGGAGAACGTGCGTACCTACACCCAGAACTACCAGGCGGCCGGAGGCCGGCGCTCGTTTGCCGATTACTATACCGCGGCCTACGATTATGCGATGTTCGACAAGACCCTGTGCGAGAACGTGACCTTTGCCGATCACAGCCTGGCGACCGACAGTGTCTTTTCAGAAACTCAGTTGATTTCATGTCGCAATGTATTGATATATTTCAATAAAAAACTACAGGATCGGGCGTTCGGATTGTTTCATGAGTCCCTTTGTCACCGTGGTTTCCTGGTATTGGGCAGTAAGGAGACGTTGGATTTCTCGGCTTACGGCCATCGATTCGAGCCGTTGGTCAAACAGGAACGGATCTATCGCAAGTTATGAACCAGACGAAGGACAGATCCAACCCGCCCATCGAGGCCGTTGTCGTCGGTGCATCGGCCGGTGGCGTCGACGCGCTGCTCAAGGTCTTCGGACACCTGCGCAAAGGCTTTGGCGTGCCCATTTTGGTGGTATTGCATTTGCCGGACGAGCGCGAAAGCCAACTGGCCCGTGTCTTCGGACATCGTCTGGCGGTGCCGGTGGAGGAAGCCCGGGACAAGCAAGACATCGTGCCGGGAACCTTGTATGTCGCCACGCCCGGCTATCACTTGTCGGTCGAGGCTGACCGTAGCCTGTCGTTGAGCCTGGAGGAGCCGCTGCATCATTCGCGGCCGTCCATCGATGTGTTGTTTGAATCGGCCGCCGATGTCTACGGCCAGAAATTGCTGGCCGTGGTGCTGACCGGCGCCAACAACGATGGCGCCTGTGGCTTGGCGAAGGTCAGGGCGCTGGGCGGGATCACGGTGGTCCAGGACCCCAATGAAGCCCAGGTCTCGACCATGCCCGAAGCGGCGCTGGCCCTGCACGAACCCGACCATATCCTTACTTTGCAAGGCATCGGCCAATTGCTGGCCGGGCTGGAATGAACCACATGCCAAGAGATATTCAAGCCAAACTGCTGATCGTCGATGATCTGCCTGAGAATCTGTTGGCCCTGGAAGCGTTGATCAAGGGGGGCGACCGCGAGGTCTTCAAGGCCCTGTCGGCGGACGAAGCACTGTCCCTGCTGCTGCAACACGACTTTGCCCTGGCCATCATCGATGTGCAGATGCCGGACATGAACGGTTTCCAACTGGCCGAGCTGATGCGCGGCACGGAGAAGACCCGCAGCATCCCTATCATTTTCGTCAGTGCCGCTGGTCGTGAACGCAACTATGCCTTTACCGGTTATGAAAACGGAGCGGTGGACTTCCTGCACAAGCCGTTGGACACCCAGGCGGTCAAAAGCAAGGTCAATGTGTTCGTCGAGTTGTACCGTCAGCGAAAGGCCATGAAGGAGCAGGTCGTAGCCCTTGAGCAAAGTCGCCGCGAGCAGGAGGTTCTGTTGCAGCAACTGGAGGCTACCCGGGGCGAGCTGGAGCAAGCGGTGCGCATGCGTGACGACTTCATGTCCATCGTCGCCCACGAGGTGCGCACGCCCCTCAATGGCCTCATCCTCGAGACACAACTGCGCAAGATGCACCTGGCCCGGGACAACGCCGCGGCCTTCAGCCTGGACAAGGTGCGGGCGATGGTTGAACGCGATGAGCGGCAGATCAAGAGCCTGATCCGGCTGATCGAGGACATGCTGGATGTCTCGCGGATTCGCACTGGCAAGCTGTCGATTCGTCCGACCCGCTTCAACTTGACAGCATTGGTGGAAAACCTGCTGCGCAATTTTCAGCCGCAGATCGCCGTTGCCGAATGCTCGTTGACCTGCCTGGCTGAACCGTCGGTGGAGGGGCTTTGGGATGAGTTTCGTATCGAGCAGGTGATCTCGAACTTGTTGACCAATGCGTTGCGCTACGGCGGCAAGGGCCCGATCGAGGTGCGCGTCTACAAGACGCCCGACCACGCCTGTATCGAGGTCCAGGACCATGGCATCGGTATCAGCGAGGAAAACCAGAAACGTATTTTTCAGCAGTTCGAACGCGTATCGTCCAAGGCGGCTGCTGCTGGCCTTGGGCTGGGGCTGTTCATTTCCGAGCAGATTGTCACGGCCCATGGCGGGACAATCACGGTCAACAGTCGCCTCCATGAAGGGGCCTTGTTTCGTGTTTGCCTGCCTTTGCAGAAAACTGTCTTGGACAAAACCGCTGAACAGACGCAACCTCTGCGAGACCCCAAGGTCGTATCAGCAGCTATTGATCGAACAAAGGCTTCTCATGAGTGAAGATGCGCAAGATGTTGTATTGATCGTCGAGGATGACCCGTCGATCCTGATGGTGTTGTCGGCCTACCTGTCGGGCGAGGGATACCGGGTGCTACAGGCCGAAAACGGTGCCCAGGCGTTCGAGATCCTGGCGAGCAAGCCTCATCTGGACATGATGATTACCGATTTCCGCCTGCCGGGTGGTATCTCCGGCGTGCAGATCGCCGAGCCTGCGGTCAAGTTGCGTCCTGAGCTGAAGGTCATTTTCATCAGTGGCTACGCCCAGGAAGTGCGCGACACTGACAGCCCCATTACCCGCAAGGCGCCGGTCCTGGACAAGCCGTTCGACCTGGATGAGCTGCAGCGCATCATGCAGTCGATGTTGTCGTAGGTTTTGTCTGGGCTGGGGACATGGCTGTGGCGCTGCAACTGATTTTTCCCAGCCTGCTACCAAGTGTTTGTATCCGGGTTGCTTCATGCAGATAAATGAGGTGCCCGGGCCGCTTTC